>JAZNAK010000042.1:0-24157 GCA_045586485.1 Faecousia sp.
CGCAGAAAACAACGCCTTGCGGGAGCCTCCGAACACTTTCTTTACAAGAGAAGTGGCTTCTACCTTTTGCATTTGGTTTTGCGAAATAAGCGGTGTACAAATAAATCCCGGATCTTCACGCCGGATAAAGCCTTTTGCTTCCAACTTTTTAATTACCGTATAGGTGGTGTTCTTATTCCAACCAATTCTTTCTGCAGCAACCAGACTGATATCCTTTGCAGAAATGGGGGCCTTGGCCCAAATGATCTCCATTACCTTTGCTTCGCTCTCAAACAACTTTTCTTGCATAACGAACCTCCGCAGACTATCTCTGTAGTCTATACTATCACAATAGTCTGTCTATGTCAAGGTGTTTCACACAAAAAGTAAATTCAATCACCATAGTTCGTCTTTAACATCGTCGACTCCACCAATAGCAAAGCCCACCCTCACGGGTGGGTTTTGTTGTTGGTATTGGTTGTACCAAAGACAACCCCCGGCTATGCCGGGGGAAAAATAATAGCTTCTAGCGAGGAGTAAAGTAGACAAGAAAAAAGCTCCCCATTATAGTAGAAGTGGTTTGCCGACCACACAACTACCATAATGAGGAGGTCTTAATCGTGCGAGATAAAGACATAAATAGTTTAGACCATACATCGTGGAGATGTCAATACCATATCGTATTTGCACCCAAATATCGCAGAATGGAAATATACGGAGAGATAAAGGTGGATATCGGAAAAATACTGCGGCAGCTATGTCAACAGAAGGGTGTGGAGATTATAGAAGCAGAGCTGTGCCGAGACCATATCCATATGCTTATCAGTATCCCACCAAAGTATAGTGTATCTCAGATAATGGGATATCTAAAAGGAAAGAGCAGTTTAATGATATTCGACCGACACGCAAACCTCAAGTATAAGTATGGCAACAGACACTTCTGGGCACGAGGGTATTTCGTCGATACGGTGGGAAAGAATAAAAAGCAAATACAGGAGTACATACAGAATCAATTAACCTCAGATCAAATAGCAGATCAAATGGGGTTAAAGGAGTTTGTTGACCCGTTTACGGGTCGCGAGAACAAGAAGGCATAAAGAAAACCCCTTAAGGGGTAGCCCGTAAATGAAATGCGGTCGGCAAACCATTCGGGGCCCCTTTAGGGGCAATCGTCTGTAAAAAGCCCTTCTAGGGCTAAATCAAGCCCCCGGCTTAGCCGGGGGTTATGACTGGTATTCAGATAGAGGGATCGAACCCATTATATGCAGATGTCCGGTGGACATCTGCTTGCCGGCGGCTGGACGACGGCAACTCCTTGATTGAATCGATTCCCCTCATCTCCACCAATAGCAAAGCCCACCCTCACGGGTGGGTTTTGTTGTTGGTATCGGTATTCAGAGCATAACTATTGGAGTTTGCATTCTTCCTTAGGTTTATAAAACTGGGATTGCACAATAGAAACGTAATCGTCGCCGCTGACAATAATATGGTCAGCAAGCACAACATCCACCATTTCCAAAGCGGCTGCGACCTGGTAGGTTGTCTGCACATCGTCAGCAGAAGGAATTGCCAGCCCGCTTGGGTGGTTATGTGCCAACACAACCGTGGAGGCATTGACAGACAATGCAATCTCCACCACACGGCGAATGGGAACATTCGCAGAGTTCACACTGCCCTCCCCCACAAGTTTGCAGCAAAGGAGGCGTCCCTTTGCGTCCAGACACAGCATATAAACGTGCTCGGTATTCTTGCCATAGAAAAAAGAGGTCAGATAGTTCCCGCATTCGCTTAGGTTTGTGAAGACAGTTCTCTGTTCCGCGCACTGTTTTTGGTAGTACCTGCCCATGTCGGTGATTAGCGGCAGGAATGTGGCAGTTGCCTTACTCACACCATCGACCTTCTCCAACTCTTCAGGCGATGCCTCCAGTACCGCTTTCAGCGAGCCGAAGTGATTGATCAAACGGTGGGCCAACGGATTGGTGTCTATTCTGGGAATACAGTAAAACAGGATCAGCTCCAGTGCATTCACTTGATCAAAATTATCAAGGCCTTCCTGTCGGAATCGCTCCTTAAGGCGTTCTCTGTGCCCGTGGTGAATCGACATATTTTCACTCCATTCGTGGATTTTTCTTGCTATTTTCAAAACAATTCGCTAGAATAGAAATAGTGCTGCGGAAACACGAAAGTTTTCCCAAAAACTGCACATTCTATGGCAGGAGGAGAAGCAATATGGATATGACCAATCACCTGTCCCTCTGGTTTAATATGATAGATCGTCCCGTGTTCTGCGTCAAGAGCGGTGTCGTCATCGCCGCCAACAGAGCAGCCGAGCACCGGTTGCTCCACGCAGGTATGGATGTTTCGGATATCGTTGGAGAGCACCGTGACGCCTACGAAGCCTTTGAAAGCGGCTCTTTATATCTAACGATTAACGCCGGTGGTCTGCCTTGCAACGCCTGCGTCACCCGCACAGATGAATACGACATTTTCATGATTCAGCAGGACGCCGAAGACGATCGCTTGCAGGCCCTTGCCCTTGCTGCCCAGCAGCTGCGCGTCCCTCTTTCCAACGTCATGACGGAAGCTGACCGTCTCCTTAAGAGACTGGATAGCGGAGATTCCGAGACTGCTCAGCAGGCCAACCATATCAACCGCGGCCTGTTTCAGCTCCTGCGGATCATTGTAAATATGTCTGACGCCAACCGCTATCAGAACGATTTGACGGCTGATATGGAAAATGTCAACCTCACCGCTTTGATAGATGAAGTCCTGGAAAAAGTGCAGACCGTTGCATCCAAGAGCAGCGTACAAATCCACTACACCGGTGCAGGCGAGCTTATATTCAGCCTTGCCAACAGTGAGAAACTGGAACGGGCGATCCACAATTTGCTGTCCAATGCCATCAAGTTTGCAGAACCCGGCAGCACCATTAATGTAAGTCTCACCAGGAACGCAAACCGTTTAGCCTTCGCAGTCTGCAATACAGGCACCTCTGTGGCAGATGATTGCGGTTTCTGGAATCAATACCGTCGGGAGCCTGCCATTGAAGACATCCGGTGCGGCCTTGGTCTGGGCATGACCCTTGTTTGCGCAGTGGCCAGCGCCCACGGCGGCACCGTGCTTGTAGATCACCCCTCTGCCAACGAGACGCGAGTGACTATGACCATTGCAATCACCAAGAAATCCGGCAGTGATGTAAGTTCTCCCAAAATCCACCTGGGTGACTATGCCGGAGGCCGGGATAAGGGGCTTCTGGAACTGTCTGAGATCCTGCCTACTGAATCCTATGAAAAGGTTAATTAAACGCTTCCCTGCCTGCCTTCGCAGGCAGGGATATTATTATAAATATTTTTTCAGATATGCGCCGGTGAAGCTTCTGTCTTCCCGGGCAACCTCCTCAGGTGTACCGGTCGCGATCACATAACCGCCCATATCACCGCCATCCGGACCAAGGTCAATGATATAGTCCGCAGTCTTTATCAAATCGAGATTGTGTTCGATCACAAGCACCGTATTACCGGCATCCACCAGTTGCTGCAGCACTTCAATCAATTTGTGAACATCCGCTGCGTGCAAACCGGTTGTAGGTTCATCCAAAATATAGATGGTGCGTCCGGTGGATACTCTGGCAAGCTCCGTCGCCAGCTTCACCCGCTGTGCTTCACCGCCAGAGAGGGTTGTGCTGGACTGACCCAGCTTCACATAGCCCAGACCAACGTCCACAAGTGTCTGTATCTTTCTGTGGATTTTCGGCAGGTTTTCGAAGAATGCCAATGCCTCCTCCGCAGTCATATCCAACACCTGAGCAATATTCTTCCCCTTGTATCGCACCTCGAGGGTTTCACGGTTATATCGTTGACCGTGGCACACCTCACAGGGAACATACACATCTGCCAGGAAGTGCATCTCGATTTTTACAAGGCCATCACCGCAACAAGCCTCACAGCGGCCACCCTTCACATTGAAGGAAAATCTACCCGGCCCATAACCGCGCATTTTTGCATCAGCCGTTGACGCAAAGAGATCCCGAATATCATTAAATAGTCCCGTGTAGGTTGCGGGATTGGAGCGGGGTGTCCGACCGATGGGGCTCTGATCAATGTCAATCACCTTGTCCAGATGTTCCAAGCCTTTCACGCACCTGCAAGCGCCCGGACGGGTGCGGGCGTGATTTAACTTGCCCAGAAGCGTCTTGTTCAGCACTTCATTGACAAGACTGGATTTACCAGATCCTGACACACCTGTCACGCAGGTCATTGTTCCCAGTGGGATGGAAACGTCAACATTCTTAAGATTATTCTCAGCAGCGCCCTCAATAGTCAAGGTATTGCCGTTGCCCCTCCGCCGCTTTGAAGGCACAGGGATCTTTTTAGCGCCTGTCAAGTACTGGGCAGTCACAGAACGGGGTTCCTTGCAGATATCCTCCAGCGTACCAGCGGCCACGATTTCACCGCCGTGAGAGCCGGCACCGGGTCCCACATCCACAATGTAGTCCGCTGCCCGCATGGTGTCTTCATCGTGCTCAACAACGATCAGGGTATTGCCCAAATCCCGCAGATGTTTCAGCGTGGTGAGAAGTTTGTCGTTGTCTCTTTGGTGCAGGCCGATGGACGGCTCATCAAGAATATACAAAACCCCCATGAGGGACGAACCGATCTGCGTCGCCAGGCGAATCCGCTGGCTCTCACCGCCGGACAATGTCGCTGCCGATCTGGATAGCGTCAGGTATTGCAGGCCCACATCCATAAGGAAATGCAGACGAGTCTTGATCTCCCGTACAATTTGAGCGGCGACAACGGCCATATTCCCCTCCAAATGGAGGTTCTCCATAAAATCGTATGCCTGTGCAATACTCATTCGGCACAGATCCATGATGCCGATCCCACCAACTGTCACTGCTCTTGCGATCTCCGAGAGGCGGTCACCGTGGCAGCTGGGACATGGAGCGGTGGCCATACATTCCTCTAATTCCTTCCGGGCAGCATCGGACTGAGTCTCCCGGAAACGGCGGCTGATATTATTCAAAATGCCTTCAAAAGGCTGCTCCAAAACACCCATACCGTTGCCACGGTTATAGGTCATTCTAAGCTTTTCACCCTTAGTACCGTAGAGGATCACATCCAGTGCCTCAGTAGAGAGATCCTTTACTGGGGCGGTCAGGGAGAAATGATACTTCTGCGCCAAAGCCTCGAAGTACATGCGGAAAACAGAGTCAGTTCTGGCGCTGTTCCAGCCGGAAGCGCAGATCGCTCCTTCAAAAATGGATTTGGTCTTGTCAGGAATCACCAGATCCACATCAGCTACAAGCTGGAAACCGAGACCGGTGCAGTGGGGGCAGGCGCCTGCCGGGTTATTGAAGGAGAACATTCTCGGTTCCAGCTCCGGCATACTGATGCCGCATTCCTCGCAGGCATAGTTCTGAGAAAAGGTCCGCTCCTCGCCAGTATCGGGCAGTTGGATCACAACAAGGCCACCGGAATAGCTACAGGCCGTTTCGATCGAGTCGGCGATGCGGCGATGCTGACCATCACGGATCACCAGCCTGTCGACCACCAGCTCAATGGTATGCTTTTTGTTCTTCTCAAGAGCGATCTGTTCACTTAAGTCATACAAAATGCCATCAACCCGGACTCTCGCAAATCCGGACTTGCGTGCGTCCTCAAATACCTTGAGATGCTCACCCTTCTTCCCACAGATAACGGGAGAAAGAACGATAAACCGTGTGCCATCGCCAAGTCGCTCCACCTGGTCCACGATCTGGTCGATTATCTGCCTGCTGATCTCCTTGCCGCACTTGGGGCAGTGAGGAACACCTACCCGCGCCCAAAGAAGACGCAGATAATCGTAGATCTCTGTGACCGTACCTACAGTAGAGCGTGGATTCTTAGAAGTAGTTTTCTGATCAATGGAAATGGCCGGAGACAGTCCGTCTATGGCATCCACATCCGGCTTATCCATCTGCCCAAGGAATTGGCGGGCATAAGAACTAAGACTCTCCACATAGCGCCGCTGACCCTCAGCATAGATCGTGTCGAAGGCAAGACTTGTCTTGCCGGAGCCGGACAGACCGGTAAAAACGATCAGCTTGTCTCTGGGTATGGTCAAATCCACATTTTTTAAGTTGTTCTCTCTGGCGCCTTTAATGGCGATCACATCGTTCATAGTAAGCTCCAAAATTATATAAAGTGTTCATAATATTATAACACGAATGCAGCCGTTGTACAAGTACAATTTCAAACATAATTTCGTTTTCTCCCCTTTTCTGCGCAGGCAATACACTCTATTTAGTAGTTTGGTAAAAGGAACATACTTCCTGTTGTGATTTTTTGTTGGTTTTTATGTGTGTTTAGTGTTGCATTTCTGTGGCAGATGATGGTATAATGTACCTACAATGGCTTATGCTGCGGCGATAAGCGGAACATAGAATATAGCGAGGTATTCGAAAGATGATAGCTTATGGTGAAAACATCAAGATTTTCTGTGGAAACTCCAATCGCGCTTTTGCAGAAACCGTCTGTCGTGAACTTGGCATTGAAATGGGAAAAGGCACCGTTCAGACATTCGCTGACGGTGAAGTATCCGTATCTCTCGAAGAAACTGTTCGTGGCGCTGACGTATTTCTGATTCAATCCACCTGCAAACCCGTCAATGATCATTTGATGGAACTGCTGGTTATGATCGACGCCTGCCGCCGCGCCTCTGCCGGCCGTATCACCGCTGTTATTCCTTACTTTGGCTATGCCCGTCAGGATCGCAAAGCCAAGAGCCGCGATCCCATCTCCGCCAAGCTGGTCGCCAATATGCTGACTGCTGCCGGCGCTAACCGGATCCTTACCATGGACCTGCACGCAGCACAGATCCAGGGTTTCTTTGACATTCCTGTTGACCATCTGCTGGGCAACCCCACATTTGTTCAGTACTACCTCGATAAGTTCCCCGAAGACAAGTTCAATCACGATGAGTTTGTCGTCGTCTCTCCCGACGTGGGTTCTGTTGCCCGCGCACGTGCTTTTGCCGCCAAGGTCCATATGGGTCTGGCTATCGTAGACAAGCGCCGCCAGAAGGCCAATGTCTGCGAAGTTATGAATGTTATCGGCGATGTCCGCGGCAAGACCTGCATCCTTTATGATGATATGATCGATACCGCCGGTTCTCTCTGCAACGCCGCAGAGGCATTAGTGACCATCGGCGGCGCCAAGGAAGTTTACGCCTGCGCTACCCACGGTGTCCTCTCCGGTCCCGCCTATGACCGGATCCAGAACTCCTACATCAAGGAAGCTGTTGTGCACAACACCATTCCTCTGCCCGAAAATTGTCCCTGTGACAAAATCAAACAGCTGGATGTGGCTCCCATCTTTGCACGGGCCATTTCCCATGTCCATGGCGGTACTTCCATCGCCGACCTGTTCTGAGCTGTGTTTGGTAGGAAGAGTGAGTGCTGGCTGATTGTCGGCCTGGGAAATCCCGGCAAGGACTACACCCACACCCGGCACAACTGCGGTTTCCGGGCATTGGACATACTTGCCAAGAACCTTGGCTGCAAGGTCGATAAAGGTAAGTTCCAGGGGCTGTACTGTCAGACGAATTACAACGGCAAGAAGCTGTTTCTGCTGAAGCCTCAGACCTATATGAACCTGTCAGGTCGGTCTGTTTTGCAGCTTTCCGCCTACTACAATATTCCCCCCAACCGGATCATCGTTCTGTTCGATGACATATCGTTGGAACCGGGTCGCCTACGTGTCCGCGCAGATGGGTCTGCCGGTGGGCACAACGGAATCAAGTCAATCATAAGCGAGCTTGGCTCCCAGGACTTCCCGAGGGTGAAGATTGGCGTTGGCGCTAAAGCAAATCAGGAGCAGGATCTGGCTGACTGGGTGCTCTCCGGTTTCAGCGCTGCAGAGCAAAAAGCAATGGAGTCTGCTCTGGCTAATGCGGCTGATGCTGCCCTCTGTATCATGGATACTGGCACACAGGAAGCGGCAAACCGCTACAACGGAGTAAAGTAGAATATTGTCATTTATCCACGGAAAGGGGGGCTATTTCCCCCTTTCCGCATTGCTACGTGGAACGAAAACTTATTTGGAGGTGCGCGATGGAGCAGATATTGAATATATTGAAGGCCATGCCGGAGTATGAGGCAGCATTGCGCGCTTTAGCTGACGGACACAATGCGGCAATCACAGGTATTGGACAGATCAACCGCAGTCACATGATTGCGGGTCTCTATGCACATACGGAAAATCCTATCATCGTTATCTGCCAGGATGACCTTGCCGCCAAACGGATTGCAGAGGAACTCAAAACATTCCTTGGAGTTGATTTTCCTGTGCTCCCCTCCCGTGAGTTGACTCTATATGACAGCGCCGTAGTTTCCAGAGGTTGGGAGCAAAAGCGGCTGCGTCAATTGTATGACCTCATTTCCGGAAAAACGCGGTTGCAGATCATGGCTTGGGATGCTCTGTGCCAACGCACCATCCCCCCTGCCGTTTTGCAGAGAGCAACGTTCACCTTACAGGTCGGTAAGGAGTATGCCATGAATGCTCTTATTGAGCAGCTGACAACCGCCGGATACAGCAGATGCGGTATGGTCGAGGGTCCAGGTCAGTTTGCCATTCGTGGCGGAATTGTGGACATCTTCTCCCCTGCTGCTGACCGTCCTGTCCGGGCGGAGTTTTTCGGTGATGAGCTTGATACCATGGGCTATTTTGATACAGATACCCAGCGCAGAACAGAAAACATTGAGATTCTCACCATGCTGCCAGTGGGTGAAACGCAGCCCAGACTCCATCCTGTGGGTCTGTCCGGCCTTTGCGAGGACATCTCCATGCTGATCTCCCGTCAAAAACGGAGAAAGAATCTCAACGAACCGCTGATCAAAACCCTTGAAAAGGACCTTGAAAAGTATCAAAACGGCATACAAAATACAGCCTCCGACCGCTATATGGCGCTGATCTATCCGGAAATCGCCAATGCCCTGTCCTATATCCCGGGAAATGCCACCGTAGTTCTGTGCGACCAAAGCGGTATCCACCGCGCTTCCAAATCGCGAACGGAAGACATCGGCATGCAACTTGACAGTCTTTTGCAGGGCGGACTGGTTGCCGGAGAGCTGTGCGACTATGTATGCCAATGGGAGGACTTCTGCGATGCGCTGAAGGGCAATCCCCTTCTGTATTTAGATTCCTTCGCCGCCTACGCCTACCCTGCTACTTGCCCTCCGCAACAGCTGCTGCCTATGACGGCAAAGCAGCTGCCCGGCTACGGCGGCAACTTAGACACCGCAGCCAGCGATCTACAGCACTATAAAAAGATGGACTTCTCCTGTCTTGTCTTGTGTGGATCTCGGCGCAGAGCGGAACTGCTCCAGCAGATGCTCAATTCGCGTGGTCTGTCTTCCTATATTTGCATCCCCCTCGTCACAATGCCTCAGCCGGGTCAGATTTTGCTCAGCGAAGGCAATTTGACCTACGGAATGGAGTATCCGGGCAACAAGCTTGTTATCATCACAGAAGGCCAGCTGACCGGCAAGACAGAACCAAAAAGAAAATATGCAAAGAAGTCTGCCACCAACCGGCAAAAGCTCAATTCATTTACCGATTTGACACCCGGAGATCTGGTTGTCCACGAAAATTACGGAATCGGTCGCTTTGTGGCGATGGAGCAGATCAAGGTTGACAGCGCCATTAAGGACTATATCAAAATCGCATATCAGGGCTCCGACACCTTATTTGTCCCCGCTACCCAGCTTGACCTTGTGAGCAAGTACATTGGCGGCGGTGGTGAAGAAGCCAATGTGCGCCTGAATAAAATAGGCACAGATGCATGGCAGAAAACGAAAACCAAAGCCCGCAAGGCCGCTAAAGATATGGCCGGAGAGCTGATTGCCCTCTATGCTGCCCGTCGCCGGCAGCAGGGCTTTGCCTTTGCCGCAGACTCTCCGTGGCAGAGAGAGTTTGAGGACAATTTCCCCTACCCTGAAACAGACGATCAGCTGCGTTGCATCGCGGACATCAAGCAGGATATGGAGTCTCCTGTACCTATGGACCGGCTCCTGTGCGGTGATGTGGGTTTTGGTAAAACCGAGGTTGCACTGCGGGCAGTAATGAAGGCCATTATGGACGGCAAGCAGGTCGCCATTTTGGTACCTACTACGGTCCTCGCCCAACAGCATTACCAGACCGCTGTTGCCCGTTTCCGGGGTTTCCCTGTGAATATTGATGTCCTCAGCCGATTCCGCACTCCCAATCAGCAACACCGTACCTTGGAGAATCTGAGAGCCGGTCAGGTGGATCTGATCATCGGCACACACAAGCTCCTTCAAAAGAGTGTGCAATTCAAAGACCTTGGTCTTTTGATTGTAGATGAGGAGCAGCGCTTCGGTGTCAGCCATAAAGAGCGTCTAAAAGAAATCTCAAAAGGCGTCGATGTGCTGACGCTGTCCGCAACTCCTATCCCCCGCACCTTAAATATGGCTTTATCAGGAATCCGGGATATGTCCACAATTGAAGAACCCCCGGCAGATCGCTATCCTGTCCAGACCTATGTTATGGAGCACAGCAACGCCGTGCTGGATGACGCGATCCGCCGTGAGATTGAGCGTGGCGGCCAGGTGTACTATCTTCACAACCGTGTGGAAACCATTGAACGCTGCGCTGCCGCATTGAAGAACCGTATGCCCGGACTGAATGTGGCCGTTGCCCACGGTAAGATGGGCGAAGATGCGCTCAGCGATGTGATGCGGGCTATGGCGGATGGAGAGATCCAGGTTCTGGTCTGCACAACGATCATTGAGACCGGTCTGGACATCGCCAATGTAAATACTCTGATCATTGAGAACGCGGACAGATTCGGCTTGAGTCAACTGCACCAGCTTCGGGGCCGCGTCGGCCGTTCCACCCGTCACGCCTATGCCTACTTTACCTACCGCCCGGATAAATCCCTCACTGAGGTAGCAGAGAAGCGGCTGGCTGCCATTCGGGATTTTGCCGAGTTTGGTTCCGGCTTTAAGATCGCAATGCGCGATCTTGAGATTCGTGGTGCGGGCAACCTTCTTGGCGCAGAGCAATCCGGTCATATGATGAGCGTCGGCTACGATATGTACCTGAAACTTCTTGACGAAGCGGTGTTGGAGGAACGGGGCGAAGCCGCAAAAGAACCGGACTGCACCGCCGACCTGAATGTGACCGCAAATGTGGATCAGAACTATGTCTCCCGAGGTGAAGAGCGTATGGATCTCTATCGCCGTATGGCGGCGATCCGCTCCCAGGAGGACGCAGACGACCTGCTGGACGAGATCATAGACCGGTACGGAGAACCACCCAAGGGTGTTCTGAACCTGGTGGAGATTGCCCTGCTGCGGGCAAACGCCAGAAAAGTGGGCATATCAGACATTCGGCAAAAAGGCGGCGAAGTTCAATTCACCCTCATCAACCTGAACTTCGAGGCGGTCAGCGCTCTTTGCAATGAAGCGGAATACAAAAACAGAGTCCAGTTCATCGCAACGGCAAAGGAGCCTACACTCCGTTTGAAGCTTGCTGCCGGTGTGGACAGCTTGCGTCAAGCAAAAACATTTGTACAGCACCTTCAAAAGTATTTCTGATAAAGGTCTTTCCTTTTCTGTATTCATGTTCTATAATAGTATTCAACCTAATATGCAAGGAGATCGTAAGGATGGATAAGAAAAAGAAACAAGCCAAAAATCCTTCCGCGGAAATTGCTGAACTGGAGCGCAGCTTCCAGCAGATCGTCGGGACACCTGCTTCCCAAAAGAAATCCCCCATAAGGAAACTGCGAAATGGCTTGATTATCACCATCGTCATTGCTGCTTTTCTGTTAGTCGGCACCCTGGCAGGCTACTTCTTTATCACACGCCCTCTGCCTAATGATACAACTGTTGCCGGAATTAGCGTCGGCGGCATGAACATTTTTGATGCAACCACTGCTGTCAACGATGCCAACATCTTTCAAAAATCCTTCATCGTCACTATCAACGGCAAAGAGGTTTCCATTTCTCCGCAAATTGCCAATGTTCAGCTGGACGCGCAAGGAGCATTGCTGGATGCCCTATTGAAGGGCACCACTGGAGGCGCACTGGATATCTCCGCGCATTTGAATGTCGACAAAGATGCTATCATTCGCGTTCTGAATGAAACTGAGAATCTGTATTTTGCTACCAGCTTCCAGGAGAGCGGATACAGCGTGACTGGCGTCCAGCCGGATCTGACCCAACCGGAAGCCGAAGATGAAGCTGGTTTGACACTTGTTCTGACAATGGGCGTGCAGGATTACGCGATGGATAAGGAACAGATCTATCGCGACATTCTGACATGCTATAGTAGAGGTATCTTCCGTTTGGAGCACACTATCACTACAAAAGCTCCCAAGCCATTGGATCTGGCTGCCATTTATCAGCAGGTCACCATTGCGCCAGTCGATGCCGTAATGGATCCCGAAACCTTTGAGGTCTCTGCCCATTCCTACGGATATCATTTCGATATTGAAGCTGCAAAGGCCCTTCTGCGCGATGCGCAGTATGGCGATGTGATTGAAATCCCTTTTACCCGCACAGAGCCTGAGGCAACCTACGAGGAGGTCTCCTCTGTTCTGTTCCGGGATGTGCTTGGCACCTATACCGCATATGCTAGCAGTCAGCCCGGCAGAGATACCAATTTGTATCTATCCTGCAAGGCAATCAACGGCATTGTCCTGATGCCGGGCGAGATTTTCTCCTATAATCCAGCTTTGGGTGAACGGACGCCCGACAAGGGTTGGGATAAAGCAGACGGATATGTGGGCAATCAGACTGTCAGTCAGTACGGTGGCGGTATCTGTCAAGCATCTTCCTGCCTGTACTTAAGCGCAATGCTGGCGGATCTGGAGATCGTTGAACGGGTCAACCACGGCTTTATCTCCTCTTATATGCCATTTGGTATGGACGCAACTGTCAGCTGGGGCGGTCCCGAGTTCCTGTTCAAAAACACAACCGAATATCCCATTCGTATCGAAGCAGAAGCCTACGGTGGCACCGTCCGGGTAGCGCTGGTTGGCACAGACACCAAGGATTACTATGTTAAGATGACCTACAAGGTCCTCGATAAGGTGGACTACGAGACCATAGAGGTCGAGCTGCCGCCCGATAATGAGGATGGCTACAAGGACGGTGATGTGATCATCTCCCCTTATACCGGCTACACAATCGTCACATACCGTTGTAAATATGATAAGCAAACCGATGAACTGATCTCCTGCGAACAGGAAGTTGTGTCCAGATACAACAAGCGGGATAAGGAGGTCTGCAAGATCGTAGATCCCGATGCTACTGAGCCCGCGGAGACGACAG
Organism: Faecousia sp.; assembly: GCA_045586485.1. Taxonomy (GTDB): domain Bacteria; phylum Bacillota; class Clostridia; order Oscillospirales; family Oscillospiraceae; genus Faecousia. Next base: position 13,319 of record JAZNAK010000042.1, read on the forward strand.
AGCCCGAAACTACTGAACCGGAGACTACGGAGCCTATCGAGACTACTGTACCCACCGAAGCCACAGAACCTGCCATTACAGAACCAGAAACAACTGAAGCCTCCGAACCCACCGAAGGTGAATAAAAAATAATGCGTGCTGGTAAACCCAGCACGCATTTTATTTTGCTTTAATATCCAGGTGATAGTTGATCTCACCCATTGCGTTTTGCTCAATTTCAATGTTATAGTTCACATCGATTGTTCCGCCCGCTTCCGTAATGCAGGATTCTACCTTTGTCGCGCAAACAGTGAGCATTAGGGCGCCAAACTCCACTTGATAGAGAGAATCGTGGGAAACTCCCTCCCGGAACACCATTTCAGAGTTCAGTCTACCACTTCTCTTAAGGGTAATGACACCGTCCTGTACAAGGAAGGTGGTCAATACACCTTGCAGGCCTGTCAGATCGCTTTCCTCATAGCTCAGATGCCAACCGTCGGCCATATCCTCAAGAATGCCCTCCGTCACCAGTTCAATAACCTCGGGCTCTTGATCCGCATATTTTTGCTGGCCGCGGATAGAGAGCATTACAGCTCTTTTCATGCCTGTGCCTCCATCGCCAGCTGCAAAAGTTGGTCAATCAGCTCATTATACGCAATGCCGCTGGCAGCAAACAGCTTGGGATACATAGAGATTGAGGTAAAGCCGGGCAGCGTGTTGATCTCGTTGAAGACAACGCGATCCCCTTCACGGGTGACAAAGAAATCCACCCTGCTAAGACCCTGACAGCCGATCGCGGTATATACCTTAACAGCCTGCTCCCGCAGCTCCTCTGCAACCTCCTCAGAGATCCTGGCAGGAATATAAGCAACAGAGGTATCGGTGATATACTTGGCATCATAGTCATAAAACTCTGCGCCGGAGTCAATCTCGCCTACTACAGACGCAACAGGACTACTGTTGCCCATTACGGCAACCTCCACCTCACGGCCGTCGATAAACTCCTCAACGAGGATCTTCTCGTCATAGATACCGGCCTGCAGGAGCGCATCTCTCAGCTCATCACGGTTGCTTGCCTTGGAAACACCAACAGAGGATCCGGTACCGGCCGGCTTTACAAATACCGGATAGGAGAACTTCTCTTCGACCTTGCTAAGCATTTCAACCATATGATTCTGCAGGTCGCTGTTGCGAACCAGCAGCCAAGCTGCCTGAGTCACACCGGCGCTGTCGATCACTAGCTTTGTCAGTGTTTTATCCATAGCCACTGCGGAGGCAGACACATGGGGGCCGACATAGGGAATACCTGCAAGCTGCAGAAGGCCCTGCATAGCGCCGTCCTCGCCGTTTTCGCCGTGGAGAACAGGGAATACAACATCGATCAGCTCCCGTACAACGCAGTCACCCTCAAAGGTCAGAAGGCCCTGACCGCGTACAGGAGAGATGGTGGCGCGGCGGTTATTCGGGCAGTCCTGCCACTGCATAGAAGGAAGCATAGAGTAATCCTTGCCGCCATAAAGAATCCAGTCGCCCTCTTTGGTAATGCCAACAGGGAAAATATTGTATTTTTCGGGATCCATATTGTTCAGGACGGACTCAGCAGAACGCAGGGAAACCTCATGCTCAGGACTGATGCCGCCAAACAAAACACATACATTTAATTTACGCATTTTAACGCCTCGCTAAATCAAGAATCGATTATTTCAGCAGTGCCTCACCGGCGCGGAATATGTCACCTGCGCCGACAGTCACCACGACATCTCCCTCTTGGACTTCTTCGCGAAGATAATCCGTCACATCGGGTAGGGTTTTGCAATACACGGAGTCCGGGATTTCATTCTGCAGGTCCATAGAGGAAATACCGACGGTATTGCGCTCACGGGCTGCATAGATTTCGGCCAAAATCACCAGGTCCGCCTTCTTAAGTTCTCTGACAAAATCAGAAAACAATGCCTTCGTCCGGGTGTAGGTGTGGGGCTGGAAGGCAAGGATCAGTCGCTTATGGGGCATGGTGCGGGCAGCCTCAATCAAAGCAGAAAGCTCGTCGGGATGATGGGCATAGTCATCATAAATCTCAGCGCCATTAAATGTTCCCTTAAACTGCATACGCCGCTCCGCGCCGGAGAATGTGGCCAGACCTCTTGCAACAGCCTCGCCGTCAATGCCCAACATCCAGGCAGTGCCAGCTGCTGCGAGGGCGTTCATAGCATTATGTCTGCCCAGAACCTGAAGATCAAGATGGCAGTAAAATTGTCCGTCGCATACCACATCCAGATGACGCCAGTCAGGACAGATATTCTCTGCACGCACGCGATTTGTTTCCTTCAGGCCAAAGGACACATAGGATGTGCCCTCCAGCGCCTGTACCACATGGGGATCATCACCATTGGCCAATACGCCGCCGGATGACAGCTGGGTAAAAGCACGGAAGGATTTCTGCACATCTGCCAAATCCTTAAAATAGTCCAGGTGGTCAGCCTCCACATTCAGCACGACGGCAAGGCTAGGAGCAAAGTTCAGAAAAGAGTCGCAATATTCGCAGCTCTCCAACACGATGGTGTCGCCATTACCCACTCTGTGTCCCGCGCGCAGCAGCGGCAGGTAGCCGCCGATCATAACCGTAGGATCCCACTTGGCCTCCATCAAAATATGCGTGACCATAGAGGTCGTCGTTGTCTTACCATGGGTACCGGAAATGCATACGGCATTCTTATATTCCCGCATGATCACGCCCCAGGCTTGTGCCCGTTCAAAGACCGGTATTCCCGCGCTGCGAGCGGCGGCGATTTCCGGATTGTCGTTATGGGCGGCAGCAGTACGGATGATACAATCAGCGCCAACGATGTTCTCTTCGCTGTGGCCGATGTGAACAGTGATACCCCTCGCCACCAATTCATCTGTGGAAACAGAGGAACTCATATCGGAGCCGGTCACTTCCATGCCCATGCCGTGGAGCACAAGTCCAAGAGGGCGCATGGAAACGCCGCCGATACCAACCAGGTGAACACGGCGACCGGGCTGTAGATAGCGACTTAACTCCTGGTGTTTATTATCCATTCAGGTAGTCCTCCCGAAACAGTAGTTATCTTAACCTTAACCTTGATATTATAGTATATTTTGTGACTTTTTACAACAACTATTTTATACATCTGCGGAAAACCACTGCGCCAGGCAATGTTTTCGGCATAACATCCTTAAAAAACAGCCGGGAGGGTTTCCCCTTCCCGGCGCTTCTGTAGGACTATTGCTCAGCTGATACTGACACAACCCGACTATATCCCTTGGCATAGTGGTACGGATAAAGTAGTTGGGTCTGTCCAGGTTTCAATTCGTGAATACTCACCGTATAAGCAATTCCGCCCACAAAGTAGCCAGGCGGCGACAGCCAGTTCTTATAATGCACTTCGATGTTCCGCAGTGTGAAATTGGAAGTATTTGTGACAACCAAGGTGCCCATCGCTCTGTCGTTGATTGATACATACTTACAGGCATCCGACGCGTTTGGCATTATTGTCTGCCAGCCGGAACAGCCTGTCACATCTGCTTTCATAAATGTTTTGGCGTTTCGTTCCAACAAAACCACCGGTGCACCCGGCGGGATCTGTTCTCCATCAAAGGAAAGTGAGGTACCCTCATAATAAAGTGTAATTTGACACCTTGATATCACATGTTCACCGGTATTTATAACCTGCAGAGCACTGATGCCAAACACTTCTCTGTCCGTCCCATCCTCCAAATATGGACCATCGTAGCTTGACAGTGTCACCAGTGTTAATGTCGTTCCCTTCACACATCTGGGAAAGAATCTTTCGCTGGGTACAAAGCCACCTGAGTCTGTAGAACTGACCGGTTGCCTGTCACCTATTGCAATGGCATTTGCAACCGATGTATGAAGCATTGTCGCAGCCAAAAAGCTGCCGGCCAGCCCCAATACAAGTAAAGCTATCCTTTTATGCGTCATAATTGTCTGCGGATCGTCATATCCTTCCCATCCCTTCTGAAGCATAGTCCCATTATAGAATCACGCCGGGGGTAAATATGCTGAAAGGTGGTGTACCTCTGTTAAAACTCTTTGACAAACTCCATCCGCATTATGACTAACGGACAGGAAAAAGAAAAAGCAAAGCAGGATTTTCCTGCTTCGGGCGTTATTATGCAGACAAAAAAATAAGAGGGATACTTTCGTATCCCTCTTATTTATGGAGCGGGTGACGAGGCTCGAACTCGCTACCTCCACCTTGGCAAGGTGGCGCTCTACCGGATGAGCTACACCCGCGGAACAAGAGGTATTATAACAGATTTCAAAAAGATGTCAATACCTTTTTTCAATTTTCTGCCTTCCTCTTGCATATTTTTAGAATGCGGAATAATCCCAAACGTAACCTGTCATCTCATCAGCCGTTTTCAGTGTAAATCCGTCTGATTGGTGGCACGCCATAAGGTCAATATAGTAATATGTGTCTCCAACCTTTATAACATTCCAATGCCAGGCTTCCCCCGCCCTTGTACCGGAGATCACACTGCAGTCGAGATCAACCTGCCGGCACATAGCGGCATATACTGTCGCAAAAGCCTTGCTGTCACCAACGCCATGACACAGCAAGCTGTATGCCGGCGTAATGGATGTCTCAAGTGTATAGGAATAACGCTCCATCAAGAATGTGTAGAGCTGAATGTATTTCCTCTCATTCTCTGCATCGTAGTTAATATAGAGCTGCGCTGATTTAAATACATCCTTTACCGATCTCTGCATGGCACGCAGGGACTCGCGGTTTGTCTGATAGCTAAATGATATTTCAATCACGCGCTCCTTCCCTTCTTCAGGAAAGAATGCGACGGAAACCTGCGGCATCTCCATACACTTCTGCGGGTACAAATGCACGTAATTCTGAACGAGTTGCATCAAGTCCAGGTCTGCAAAATCCTTCACCCGCAATACAATACCGGAATCACAATTGTCCAGCGTTGCGCAGATCAGTGTCTGCACATCTTCCATATTCTCCGCCTGTCTGATCTGAAGAATCTTCGCGCGATTCTGATTATAGGTGATATTCAGCGCCACAGCAGTTCTGCCCATATTGGTGCCCACATCGTAGGTGATCTCCTTGACGGCGTATGCACCAATGGGGTTTATACCTGTAGCATATTCGATCGCATTGTCAATCGCGCTGTGCAGCTGTGTATCGGACATGCCCGATACATAGACCACCGCCTCCAAAATACCTTCCTCAACCATTTCCGTCAAGGCATCCTGCATCTGTCGGTTGGATGCGACCTGAAGCTTTCCGTCAGAATAGTTGTCTCCGGCTGTATGATTAGGCGTCACACTGACATATGAGCCATCACGCCAAAGGCTGCAGCCACAAAATAACAGGCAAATGGAAAGCACTATTAAGACCAGCTTTATATGATTTTTCATACATGCTCCCCTTACAAAGCATCCTTCGAGTATCTGGAAAAACCGTCACCCAATACCTGGTGGGCTTCCTGTACGATAATAAACGCATTCGGATCGCACTCCACAACAAGGCGCTTCAGCTCCGCCAATTGCTGCTTCTTAACCGCCGTCAATACAACTTTTGTTGGTGTGCCGCTGTATGATCCCTCACCATGAAGGAATGTTGCGCCACGCTCCAATTCATCAGAGATCACCTGTGCGACCAGATCGTACTTCGTTGTTATAATCAGTGCCACCTTTGAGTAGTCAAAACGATAAACCACCGCATCGATCACCGAGCCTGTCAGGAATATTGCAACACCGCTATACAGGGTGACCGTGATATCCCGGAATACGATACCCGACAAAACAGCAATACTAAGATCGATGAGAATGCTGATGCTGCCAATGGGCACATTCTGGCAGCGCAGTTTCAGAAGGCGTACAATAATATCAGATCCGCCGGTTGAAACGCCGGAGGCAAATACAATGCCAAGACCGATTCCGCCGATCGCGCCGCCATAGAGCGCGCCGATCAGAGGCTCCGTTTCAGGGACAGGAATGAGTGCAAACAAGTCAATGAACACAGACATCAGGATCATTCCCACCAGGGACCCGATAAAGAACTTCTTACCGATCTTCAGCCCAGCCAATGCAAATAGCGGCAGGTTCATAATCGCGGTAAAAAGACCGACGCTGCCCCACTCCAGAAGGTGTGTCAACACCAGCGCAAGGCCGGTCAGACCGCCTGCATTGAGGGCATTTGGTGCCAGAAATAGGTTAAACCCCAGCGCAAAAAGCGCGCACCCGAAGGTAATTTTCAGGAAGCCATATAAGATCTTCCACGTCTTCTGCATAGCGCCTCCTATACTTCAAAGGTAATTTGTTTCTCAGAAGAATCCTCTTCCTTCAGCAGTGCACCTGCTGTCGGGATCGTCTTGTTGCGATAGCGGCTCGCATTTGTAATACCGCTTTCCTCAAGGGGCACAACGGCCCTCATAGCCGCTTTCTTTTTCAGGCTCATTACGGAAACACCGATGGTGTTTTTGGTTGTCTTGGGGGTCAGTTGGGCCGTAGAGATGATTGCAGCGCGGCCATCCGAGGAATAGAGCGCCAGTTGCTTATCCTCGTCCAACACAATAGCGCTCACCAGAGGGCTCTTATCAGAGAACGCAGATGTCAGTCGGCGGCGGTTGGTCTTCGTTTCGTAGGCGGACAGAGGCACCTTTGCGCCCTTGCCGTTTTCAAAGAAGAACAAGACAAAGCCTTTGTAATCACCAGGCAGCACCACTTGCAGCACTGTTTCGCCCGCATCCATTCCCAGCTTCTGAGGCAGATAATCCCCGAGCTGGGAGGCCTTGCCGTCCTCAAACTCAGACAGCCGTGTCTTATAGCACTGGTACTGACTGGTAAAGACAAGCAGTTCCGCTTTATTGTTGGTTTCCTTGGAGAAGGCAAGGCTATCACCTTCCTTGAACTTCTGCTCACCGGACATCCGCAAAGACTGAGGTGTAATTTTCTTCAGGTAGCCTTCTTTAGAGACAAACACAGTGACCGGGTAATCCGGGATCTGCTCTTCTTCATCATCCGGCTGGGTCTCTGCAGATTCATAGACAATCTGCGTCTTTCTTGCCTGGCCGTACTTTTCGGAGACCTGCTGCAGTTCCTTGATGATCACATTCTTCAGCTTCTGTCTGCTGCTTAATGTGCTCTGAAGATCCGCGATCTCCTTTTCCAGCTCATCAATGGCCTTGGTCTGCTTCAGGATATATTCTTTGTTGATATTGCGCAGCTTGATTTCAGCGACATAATTGGCCTGGATCTCATCGATGCCAAAGCCAATCATCAGGTTGGGAATAACCTCGTTCTCCAGTTCCGTCTCCCGGATGATACGAATGGCCTTGTCAATATCCAGAAGGATCCGCTCAAGACCCTTCAAAAGATGCAGTCTGTCCAGCTTTTTCTGAATCTGGAAGAACAGGCGCCGCTTGATGCAGCTTGTTCTCCAGGCTGTCCACTCCTCAAGGATCTCACCGACACCCATAACACGAGGCATACCGGCAATCAGGATATTAAAGTTGCAAGGGAATGTATCTTGCAAGGGAGTCAGCCTGAAGAGCTTCTGCATCAGCTTGTCGGGATCAACACCCCGCTTCAGATCGATGGTCAACTTCAGACCGCCCAGATCCGTCTCGTCACGCATATCTGCGATCTCTTTGATCTTGCCGGCCTTGATCAGCTCCGCAACCTTGTCCATGATCGCTTCGCTGGCGGTGGTATAGGGGATCTCTGTGATTTCAATCAAATTGGCATTCTTTACATAGTTCCACTTTGCTCTAAGTTTAAAGCTGCCGCGGCCTGTGGAATAGATTTCTCTTGCCGTCGCCTCGTCAAAGAGCAGCTCACCGCCTGTGGAGAAGTCCGGACCGGGCAGAGTCTCCAAAATGTCATGTTCGGGGTTGTTGATCAAGGCAATAGTAGTATTGCACACTTCAGAGAGATTAAACGAACAGATATTGCTGGCCATACCAACTGCAATACCCTGATTGGCAGATACCAGCACATTGGGGAATGTAGTAGGCAGCAAGGTGGGCTCTTTCATAGTGGCATCATAGTTATCCACCATATCCACAGTATCCAGGTCAATGTCCCGGAACAGCTCATTGCAAAAAGCATCCAGTTTGGCTTCCGTATAACGGGAGGCCGCATAGGCCATATCCCGGGAGTACACCTTACCAAAGTTGCCCTTGGAATCCACAAAGGGGTGCAGAAGGGTCTCATTACCTCTCGCAAGACGGACCATTGTCTCGTAGATGGCCGCGTCACCATGGGGGTTCAGACGCATAGTCTGTCCTACAATATTGGCAGACTTGGTCCTGCCGCCGCTGAGCAGACCCATTTTGTACATAGTGTACAGCAGTTTTCTGTGAGAGGGCTTAAAGCCGTCGATCTCTGGAATCGCGCGGGAGACAATGACCGACATCGCATAGGGCATATAGTTGATCTCAAGGGTTTCCGAGATCGCCTGTTCTGTAGTAGAGCCTACCAAGCCCACAATATTGTCGGTATTGACTTTTTTTGCGCTCTGTTCCGCTTCTTTTTTCTTTCGTGCCATTTGAAACCTCTCTTAGGAAATATCGGCCAGATCCAAATACTTGGAGCCGTTTTCCGCAATAAAGTTTTTCCGTTCGTTCAGCGCATCGCCCAGCAATACATCAAAATAATGAGCCGTGCGTTCCGCGTCCTCCGGCATAACCTTGATCAGCCGGCGGGTCTCTGGGTTCATAGTGGTCATCCACATCATCTCCGGGTCATTTTCGCCGAGGCCCTTGGAGCGCTGGATCGTCACCTTCTTGCCCTCAAGTTCATTGAGGATCTTCACCTTTTCCTGTTCATTATACGCAAACCAGGTCTTATCCTTGCAGGTGATCTCAAACAGAGGAGACTCTGCAATATACACATAGCCATCCCGGATGAGCTTGGGGCAAAGTCTGTAGAGCATTGTCAGAATCAGCGTACGGATCTGAAAACCGTCTACATCAGCGTCCGTACAGATAACCACCTTATTCCAGCGTAAGGAGGAAATATCAAAGGAACTGAGTTCCTTTGACTTTTTGCCCTCAACCTCAACGCCGCATCCCAAAACCTTCACAAGATCCGTAATAATGGGAGATGCGAAAATGCGGTTATAATCCGCCTTCAGGCAGTTTAGGATCTTACCGCGCACCGGCATAATGCCCTGGAACTCAGCATCTCTCGAAAGTTTTACAGAGCCCAATGCGGAGTCACCCTCCACGATATACAGTTCCCGGACATCAGTATCCTTACTGCGGCAGTCAACAAACTTCTGCACACGGTTGGCGATATCCACCTTTGCAGACAGATTCTTTTTGATATTGCTTCTTGTCTTTTCGGCAGATTCTCTGGCACGCTTGTTCACCAGAATCTGATCGGCCGCTCTGTCAGCTTCCTGCTTGTTCTCCAAAAACCACAACTGGAGCATTTACTTGAAGAAATTGGTCATTGCTTCCTGGGTAAACTTGGAGTTGACGGATTTCTTTGTCTGATTCTCGAAGCAACCGATGGTAGAGAAACAGTTGGTGACGATCACAAGACTGTCCTGAATATCCTGGAAGATGATTTTATTTTCATTCTTCGTATACTTGTTATTATCACGCAAGTACTTATCAAAGGCAGCCAGGAAGCCGGAGCGGACTGCCTTGTCGGGGCTGCCGCCATACTCCAGCCAGGAGGAATTATGATAGTACTCCGTATGGCTCAGCTGCTTGCTGAAACAGAAGGAGGCGGTGATCTTCAGTTTCATCTCCGGCCGGTTCTCCGCATCACGACCGCGGCGCTCCGTCTCCCAGAACACAGGCATTGTAAAAGCATTGTCCCCCACCAGCTCCTCAATGTACTGGCGGATACCATCGTTATAGCAGTACTCCTCCGTTTCAAACTTGTGGCCAACCTGATTGCGGAAACGGAAGGTAATGCCCTTGTTCACAACAGCCTGGCGGCGCAGGACATCGCGATAATAGTCAGCCGGAATATTAATATCCGTAAACACTTGACGGTCAGGACGCCAACGGAAAATGGATCCGGTCTTCTTCCGGTCCGTAGGTTCTTTCTTCAGACCGCCCTTATTTCTGCCCTTTTCAAAGTGCAGGTTATAAAGAAAGCCGTCGCGGCGGATGGTTGCGTCAAAATACTCAGAGGCGTACTGGGTCGCGCAGGAGCCAAGGCCGTTCAAACCAAGGGAATACTCATAATTTTCGCCATTTTCCCCATACTTACCGCCGGCATACATCTCGCAGAACACCAGCTCCCAGTTGTACCGTTTTTCCTTCTCGTTATAGTCAACGGGACAGCCGCGTCCAAAGTCCTCAACTTCCACGGAGAGGTCTTCGTATCTTGTGACGATAACGGTATCGCCATAGCCTTCACGGGCTTCGTCGATAGCATTGGAAAGGATCTCAAACACCGCGTGCTTGCAGCCTTCCAAATCATCGGAACCGAAAATAACGGCGGGGCGTTTACGAACACGCTCCTCGCCTTTCAGCATAGAGATACTTTCGTTGCCGTATTGTTCATGTCTACTTGTGGCCATATATAATTACCTGCCGAATCTTATAATATTTCTACCTTATTATACGGATTTTGTGTCGTAAAGTCAACTATCACTACAATATATTGTGGTTTTGTTCTATTGCCTGCAGCCGGGACATACTCTTTGGTAAACCGTGGCAGGAGCATCCCTCCTGCAATGAAGGAGGCTGGCTATGGAAACAATGTATGCAAATATCGCTGCCAGAACCGGCGGCAATATTTATATCGGTGTTGTAGGTCCGGTACGGACCGGAAAGTCAACACTCATCAAACGAATAATGGAGCAAATGGTGATACCGAATATACAAGACCCT
>JAZNAK010000043.1:0-3949 GCA_045586485.1 Faecousia sp.
GCTGCATTTGCAGCAGTCCGGCTTTTTTGAAAGCAACATAACATAGAAGTAGCCCTTAACTGATCTCTTAGTCCGTCAGTTAAGGGCTACTTCTGTGCTATCTTGATATCTAACATCTTTGGTTAACCTCTCTTTCTGCAAGTTGGACAGATCCTTGCAATCCACTTATGAAATCCATTCCGAAACATCATTTCTTTTGACTTCCACATCACGCTCTAGGCGAGCAACCTGTATGTTGGAACATTTCCCGGATTGGAAGTTCTGTCTTGGGTTGTTTACTAGTACATTGGTATCACCCTTTCTGACTGTAATATATCACAAAGGAATTGCACTTGCAAGTGGCAAATGTGTACAAAATACACTAAAACAAATTATGCAGATGATAGAAATCCGGCATTTTGTCCATAAAACCGTTGACAGGAGAGAGGAGTGTCTGCTACAATAAATATGTTCGGGCGCAAAAAAGCAGTGGTTTTTGACCACTGCTTTTCTTTTTTATACATTGAAAAGGAAATTGACGATATCGCCGTCTTTCATCACATATTCCTTGCCCTCGCTGCGGACAAGGCCCTTTGCCTTGGCGGCGGCCATAGTGCCCTGCTCCTGCATATCCTTGAAGGCAATCACCTCTGCCCGGATAAAGCCCCGCTCAAAATCCGTGTGGATCTTGCCTGCGGCCTGAGGAGCCTTGGTGCCTTTCTTGATGGTCCATGCCCGGCACTCATCGCTGCCGGCGGTGAGGAAGGAGATGAGACCAAGCAATGCGTAGGAGCTGCGGATCAGCCGGTCCAGACCGGACTCTGCCACGCCCAGTTCCTCCATGAACATTGCCTTCTCTTCAGGATCGTCCAGCTCGGCGATGTCCGCTTCCAGCTTGGCGCAGATGGGAAGCAGCTGGCTGCCCTCGGCCTCTGCCAGGGCCTTCACTGCCATATAGTGGCGATTGCTCTCCGGCTCGTTGATCTCGCTTTCGGCCAGGTTGGCAACATAAATGGTCTTCTTCAGGGTCAGCAGGTCGGAGGTGCCGATGAGGGCCATGTCGTCCTCAGTGCCGTCAAAGGTACGGGCCAGCTTGCCCTCGTTCAGGTGTTTCAAAAGCTCTGCAAACAGTTCGGCCTCCCGGGCGAACTTCTTGTCGCCGCCCTTCATGGCTTTTTGCGCCTTGTCGATGCGCCGCTCCACCATTTCGATGTCGGCCATCACCAGCTCCAGGTTGATGATCTCAATATCCCGCAGGGGATCGGTAGAGCCTTCCACATGGGTGACATTGGAGTCCTCAAAGCAGCGGACCACATGGACGATGGCGTCGGTGGTGCGGATGTTGGAGAGGAACTTGTTGCCCAGGCCTTCGCCCTTGGAAGCGCCCTTTACCAGACCTGCGATGTCCACAAACTCCACCACGGCAGGGGTGAACTTCTTGGGGTTGTGGAGCTGGGCCAGCCAGTCCAGCCGCTCATCGGGAACGGACACCACGCCCACATTGGGGTCGATGGTACAGAAAGCGTAGTTGTCAGCTGGCACGCCGGCATTGGTGATGGCGTTAAACAGAGTGGACTTGCCCACATTGGGCAGTCCCACGATACCTAATTTCATTTGCTTTTCTATCTCCTTAAAAATCCTCTATTTATCAAGGTTTTTTGACACCCCGGTGTTTCCATATGCACCTTATATACACCGGATTGTATCACATTGGCCCACTATTTTCAATAGAAATAACACATTTCCTGCATAAGTGGCGTAAAATGTGCCGCGTATTTAAGAAAGCGCAAAAGGTATTTAGACACAAATGTGCCCAATTTGAGAACGTGATGATTCGGATAGGGAAGGCCTGCTCAGTACGCCGGCGATTCAGCGTGTTCAATTCCTCAAGCTTGATTTCCAGCTTGGCCTGAAGCGCTGCCTTTGTCTTTCCGTACATGTGCGTGATCTCACCTCCATCCTGCAGACGGACGTAATAGCATCCGTCTTTTCGTTTGGTGATCTTGTAGTTGCTGATTGTTCTGTGCATAGTGCTACCTCCTAAATTATAAAGTGCAGTATAATTATAGGAGAAATTGTTGAAGAAGTAGTGATTAACAGCAGCCTAATTGTTGCGCGGCACTGGTATTTATCTGTGCAATCGCTGTATTCTTTTTGAAGTAATCATGCTGCGACACCAAAATGAACAGCCTGCAGGCATTTGCTTGCAGGCTGTAATTGTTTATCTGCGCATGTTGTATATCTGTTTATTGGGCGGGAAGAATAGTTAGTAGCCAATAAACGGAGGTATCGCTATGTTTAAACACGAAAAAATGCTTTTTCACCCCGTAGGTGTGGAAAGACCTAATCCGCAGTATGCGGCGCTTTTACAGGAACAGCTTGGCGGAGGTAATGGTGAGCTTAAGGCGGCTATGCAGTATATGTCCCAAAGCTTCCGAATCAAAGATCCGGAAATTAAAGATCTTTTTCTGGATATTGCAGCAGAAGAACTGGGGCATATGGAAATGGTGGCACAGACGATCAACCTGCTGAATGGGCACGATGTGGATGCAGAAAAGGTGCCGTCAGGTGAAATTCAGTCCCATGTCATCCTTGGGCTGAATCCTGGCCTGATCAACGCGTCCGGTTACTCCTGGACTGCCGATTATGTGACGGTTACAGGAGATTTGTGCGCAGATCTTCTTAGCAATATTGCCTCTGAGCAACGTGCGAAGGTGGTTTATGAATACCTTTACCGCCAAATCAACGACAAAAAAGTGCGGGAGACAATTGATTTCCTCTTAAATCGGGAAGAGGCACACAATCAGATGTTCCGCGATGCCTTTAACAAGGTGCAACATTCCGGTTCCAACCGTGACTTTGGCACAACCAAGGCTGCAAAAATGTATTTCTCTATGTCTGACCCAGGCCCCAATGCATTTGCTTCAAACCAAACAGGGCCTGTGTCTTTCAATTAATAAGACAATAACCGGTATTGTATTTAGTTCCAAACACGAAAGGAAAACACCAGACCATGGCAGCATGCCCGGTCAGGTGTTTTTCTATGTTAGTATGGAGGGAACTGCAATTCAATATGTCAACAGTAATACCGAGGAAGGAAAAAGACCGCAGACACAACGCCCATGTCTGCGGTCCAAATAAATAGAATTACTGTTCCTCCGGGAAGGCGTACTGCGCCTTGTAGCGGGCAAACTGTTCTGCAAAAGCAGCAGACTCACGAAGTTCTCCAGCCTTCAGGGCATTTAAGTATTCGTGTGCTTCCAGTTTGCCCTCTGCAACCTGCAGCATTTCCACAGCCACATTGGAGCAGTGGTCAGCAGTACGCTCGCAGGCGGTCAGCAGGTCTTCCAGCACAAAGCCGTATTCCACGGTGCAAAGACCGTCTCTCAGACGGCGCACATGGCGGGACTTGACTTCACGAACCAGTGCGTCAACAACCTGCTCCTGTGGCTCAATCTTAATGGCGCCATCAAGATCAAAGCTGCCGTAGGCGGCGACCGTCCGATCAACAATATCCAGTACGGCTTGCTCCAGAACCGCCAGCTCCCCCTTTGCCTGCTTGGAGAACTCGATCTTCTTTTCTTCCATTTCCAATGCGGCCTTAGCAACAGCCATGGCGTGGTCCGCCATACGCTCGATATCGGATACTGTATATAGCAGCGTGTTAAGGATGCGGTTATCATTGACAGACAGATTCATGCCAGACAGCTTCACAAGATATGTATTCAGTGCATCCTCGTAGCGGTCGGTCTTGTCTTCCAGTTCAATAACCTGCTCCATAACACCGGATTCAAACTTCTTGGTAAGGCCCATAGCCAAGTGCATAGCTTTCGCAGCATCGGCAGCCATTTCCCCTGCTATTCTCTGGGCACGCTGCACAGCGCCAGCGGGAGTTGCCAGCAGACGCGCGTCCAACAACTCGGTCTTTTCCGGCTCTTTGACTTCGGGAACCAGCAGATATGCCAGCTTC
>JAZNAK010000044.1:0-9235 GCA_045586485.1 Faecousia sp.
GAGCTGAAGAACTTCGAGCCCAACTTCGTCATCTACAACGCCTCCAAGGCTAAGGTGGAGAACTACAAGGAGCTGGGTCTGAACTCCGAGACTGCCGTTCTGTTCAACATCACCTCCCGTGAGCAGGTCATTCTGAACACCTGGTACGGCGGCGAAATGAAGAAGGGTATGTTCTCCATGATGAACTACTTCCTGCCGCTCAACGGCATGGCTTCCATGCACTGCTCCGCCAACACCGACATGAACGGTGAGAACACCGCTCTGTTCTTCGGCCTGTCCGGCACCGGCAAGACCACCCTGTCCACCGACCCCAAGAGACTCCTGATCGGCGACGACGAGCACGGCTGGGATGACAACGGCGTCTTCAATTTCGAGGGCGGCTGCTACGCAAAGGTCATCAACCTGGATCCCGAGTCCGAGCCCGACATCTACAACGCCATCAAGCGCAACGCTCTGCTGGAGAACGTCACCGTTGACGAAAACGGCAAGTGCGACTTCTCCGACGGCTCCGTCACCGAGAACACCCGCGTTTCCTACCCCATCAACCACATTGAGAAGATCGTCCGCCCCGTGTCCGCAGGCCCCGATGCCAAGAATGTCATCTTCCTGTCTGCCGACGCCTTCGGCGTTCTGCCCCCCGTTTCCATTCTGACTCCCGAGCAGGCTAAGTACTACTTCCTGTCCGGCTTCACCTCCAAGCTGGCCGGCACCGAGCGCGGCATCACCGAGCCCACCCCCACCTTCTCCGCCTGCTTCGGCGCAGCCTTCCTGGAGCTGCACCCCACCAAGTACGGCGAGGAGCTGGTGAAGAAGATGGAGAAGTCCGGCGCAAAGGCTTATCTGGTCAACACCGGCTGGAACGGCACCGGCAAGCGTATCTCCATTAAGGATACCCGCGGCATCATCGACGCCATCCTGGACGGCTCCATTCTGAAGGCCGAGACCAAGACCATTCCTTACTTCGGTCTGACCGTGCCCACCGCCCTGCCCGGCGTGGACACCAACATTCTCGATCCCAGAAACACCTACGCCGATCCCTCTCAGTGGGACACCAAGGCTAAGGATCTGGCCGCACGGTTCGTGAAGAACTTTGTCAAGTACACCGGCAACGAAGCCGGCAAGGCTCTGGTCGCCGCTGGCCCCCAGGCTGAGTAATCCGTTTGTATCCGCAGCCGGGGGCTTCCCCCGGCTGCTTCCCACGAAATAACCGTAGGGCAGGGGCTTGCTCCTGCCGTATGTCACCCCCAGCGAAGTCGAGGGGTCTCCCGAATAGAGAAAGGCCCGGCGATCCCGTGAGGTCTCTCGGCTACCCTCGGGACGACAGAGGCAAGCCCCTGCCCTACATCACAATACATATTTGGAGGAATCTAACCAACATGGCAAGAAAAGTGCAATTTGTTGAAACCGTTCTGCGGGACGCCAATCAGTCTCTGATCGCCACCCGTCTGCCCTATGAAAAGTTTGAGCCCATGCTCTCCACCATCGACAAGGCCGGCTACTACGCCGCAGAGTGCTGGGGCGGCGCCACCTTCGATGTGTGCCTTCGCTACCTGAACGAAGATCCCTGGGAGCGTCTGCGGAAGATCCGCGCCGCTATGCCCAACACCAAGCTGCAGATGCTGCTGCGGGGTCAGAACGTTCTGGGCTACGCCCACTATCTCGATGATTTCGTAAAGATGTTCGTGCAGAAGGCTGTGGAAAACGGTATGGATGTGATCCGTATCTTCGACGCACTGAACGATGTCACCAACATGAAGCTGGCCATGGAGACCACCGCAGCTGCCGGTGCCATCGCCTCCGGCGCGATCTCCTACACCACCTCTCCCGTCCACACCCACAAAAAGTATGTGGAGCTGGTGAAGGAAATGAAGGAAATGGGCGCCTCCACCATCTGCATCAAGGATATGGCCGGCATTATGGGTCCCCAGGAGGCTTACGACCTGGTCTCCGCCATCAAGGACGCCGTGGACCTGCCCATCGACCTGCACACCCACTCCACCACGGGCCTGGCCTTTATGACCTACCTGAAGGCAGTGGAAGCCGGCGTGGACATCATTGACACCGCCATCTCCCCCTTCTCCGGCGGCACTTCCCAGCCCGCCACCGAGACTCTGGCTTACGCTCTGCGTCAGCTGGGCTACGAGGTGGATCTGGACGACGCCTGCCTGACCAAGATGTCTGACTACTTCAAGACCATCCGTGACGAGTTCGTTGCCGACGGCACTCTGATGCCCAAGGCCCTTGCCACCGACACCCAGTGCCTGACCTACCAGGTGCCCGGTGGTATGCTCAGCAACCTGCTGAGCCAGCTGAAGCAGATGAACGCCCTGGACAAGTTCGAGGAAGCTCTGGCTGAGACCCCCAAGGTCCGCGCCGATCTGGGCTATCCTCCTCTGGTCACCCCCACCTCCCAGATGGTTGGCGTGCAGGCAGTTCGCAACGTGCTGGACGGCGAGCGCTACAAGACCGTCTCCAAGGAGATCAAGGCTTACTGCCGCGGTGAGTACGGCACTACCCCCGCTCCCATCAACGAAGAGATCCGCGCCCACATTCTGGGCGACGAGAAGCCTGTTGAAGGCCGCTACGCTGACACCCTGGCTCCCGTAGTGGACGCCACCCGTGAGAAGCTGGGCGATCTGGCCAAGAGCGACGAGGACGTTCTGTCCTACATCGCATTCCCCAACCTGGCTGAAAAGTTCTTCGAGGAGCGCAAGGCCAAGGAAGAAAACATCTGCGCTTACTCCATCGTCGAAGCATAAGGAGGGCGCGTTATGATTCTGGCCCTTACCCAACAGCAGAATGACGCCATCACCCTTGCGCTGGTGGCTGTTCTGGCTCTGGTCGTGGTCGTTGCGGTGATCCGCAAAGCTGTCGCCAACAAGAAGGGCGCCTGCGTGGTTGTGGAGGAAGTTTCCGCTTCCCCGGCGGAAGCGCCTGTGGCCCCCGGTTCTGCCGGCGGTGTCAAGCTGCACAACGTCGCGCCCAAGACCGCTGCCATGCTGATGGCCATCGTTGCCGACAAGACCGGCAAGCCCCTGAACGAACTGCGTTTTATTTCCATTAAGGAGGTCGAGTAAAATGAAATACAAAATTACACTGAATAACCGTGTTTATGAGGTTGAAGTGGAGGCCGGCAAGGCTATGCTGCTGAACGAGTACGAGGCTGCCGCTCCCGTGGTTGCTGCACCCGCTGCTCCTGCTCCCGCCGCTGCTGCTCCCGCCGCTGCTGCTCCCGCTGCCCCCGCAGCTGCTCCCGTGGTCACCGGCGCCGGTGAGGCTGTGAATGCCCCCATGCCCGGCACGATCCTGAAGGTCAATGTGACCCAGGGCCAGGCTGTCAACGCCGGCGATGTTCTGTGCGTTCTGGAAGCTATGAAAATGGAAAACGATATTACCGCCCCCAAGGCCGGCACGATCACCCAGGTGGTCACTGCCAAGGGCGCTACCGTGTCTACCGGTGATGCTTTGGTCGTAATCGGCTAAGGAGGCACTATGGAAATACTGTACGAAAACCTGCTTAACTTCGGTTGGCAGGACATCGTGATGATCCTGCTGGGTTGTCTGCTGATCTATATGGCCATCGCCAAGGGCATGGAGCCCTCGCTGCTGCTGCCTATGGGTCTTGGCACCATTCTGGTGAACATCCCCGGCTCCACCGCCCTCATCGGCCCCATTCAGGAGCTGTACGAAGCCGGTATTGCCAACGAGCTGTTCCCCTTGCTGCTGTTCATCGGCATCGGCGCTATGATCGACTTTGGTCCGTTGCTGACCAACCCCAAGCTGATGCTCTTCGGCGCAGCCGCCCAGTTCGGTATTTTCTTCACACTGTCCCTTGCCAGCATCTTCTTCCCCGACTTCCGGGATTATTTCTCCATCGCCATCATCGGCGCTGCTGACGGTCCTACCTCCATCGCCGTTGCCAACAAGCTTGGCAGCCAGTATGTGGGCGCCATCACCGTGGCCGCCTACTCCTACATGGCGCTGGTGCCGGTCATTCAACCCCCCGTCATCAAGGCGCTGACCACCAAGAAGGAGCGCATGATCCGGATGCCTTACGAGCAGAAGTCTGTTTCTAAGACCACCCGCATCATGTTCCCCATCATCATCACCGTTGTGGCTTCCGCCATCGTGCCCGACGCCACCGCGCTGATCGGCTTTTTGATGTTCGGCAACCTGATCCGTGAGTGCGGCGTGCTGGACAGCCTGTCCGACACCGCCCAGAACGTCCTGGCAAACCTCATCACCATCTTCCTGGGCATCTCCGTTGCCTTCAATATGGTGGCCGACAAGTTCCTGAAGGTGGACACCCTGCTGATCATGGGTCTGGGCCTGGTGGCCTTCATCGTGGACACCGCCGGCGGGGTGCTGTTTGCCAAGTTCCTGAACCTGTTTATGAAGAAACAGATCAATCCTATGATCGGCGCAGCCGGTATCTCCGCGTTCCCCATGTCCGGCCGTATCGTTCATAAGATGGCCCTTGCGGAAGATCCTCAGAACCATCTGCTGATGCACTCCATCGGCGTCAATGTCTCCGGCCAGATCGCATCCGTGATCGCCGGCGGCATCATTCTGAACATCGCCGCAAAGCTGATGGGAGGTTAAGCTATGCACTTTCTGACAAACACCTCTTTCCAGTTTGAGCCCATGGCCTTTGTGGAAAATCTGAAGCACATGGGCGTGGGAATGCTGGTAATCTTCGTGGTGATCGGTCTGATCATTCTGACCACCTCCCTGATCAACTGGCTGTTCTCCGACAAAAAGAATGACTAACATTTCGGGGATCAGATCTTGCGGTCTGATCCCCGAACCCTGACCCCAAGGAGGGAGTTTATGATTCTCGCGCAAACAATTGTTCCTATGGGCGAAGCAGCTATCACAGCGCTGCTTGGCTACGGCGTGGTGTTTTTCGGTCTGATCCTTTTGATGATCGTCACCATCGTCCTGGGCAAATGCTTTATCGCAGCAGGCAAGAAGAATACCAAAGAAGTCATTTCCGCTGCACCTGCTGTCGAGCCTGCCATTGCCCCCGGCTCCGCAGGCGGCGTGAAGCTGCACAATGTGGAGCCCCGCACCGCTGCCTTGCTGATGGCCATCGTGGCTGACAAAATGGGCAAGCCTATCAATGAGCTGCGGTTTATTTCCATCAAGGAGGTAGAGGAATGAACATTGGTGAAACTCTGCTGAAATTGTGGAACGACTCCGGCTTTGCCAGACTGTTTGCAGGCTTCCTGTCCGACGGCGGCTGGCAAAGTCTGGTGATGATCCTCATCGGCTGTGGTCTGCTGTACCTGGCCATTGTGAAAAAGTTCGAGCCGCTGCTGCTATGCGGCATTGCCTTCGGCTGTATCCTGACCAACCTGCCCGGCGCAGGTCTGTACAATCAGGAGCTGTGGGACAACTTTATGAACGCCGACCACGCCGCCTATCACTCCTACGGCACGATTCTGAAGGAAGGCGGTCTGCTGGACTTCTTCTACATCGGCGTCAAAACTTCTATTTATCCCTGTCTGATCTTCCTGGGCGTGGGCGCTATGACGGACTTCGGCCCGCTGCTCTCTAACCCCAAGAGCCTGCTGCTGGGCGCCGCTGCCCAGATGGGCGTGTTCGCTGCTTTTCTTGGCGCAGTGGCAATGGGTTTTGCCGGAGAGGAAGCCGCTTCCATTGGCATCATCGGTGGCGCTGACGGCCCTACCGCCATTTTCCTGACTTCCAAGCTGGCGCCCCACCTGCTGGGCGCTATCGCAGTGGCGGCTTACTCCTATAAGGCGCTGATCCCCTTTATTCAGCCGCCCTTTATGAAGCTGCTGACCACCCCCGAAATGCGGAAAGTGAAGATGGAGCAGACCCGGAATGTATCCAAGGCTGAAAAGATCATTTTCCCCATCGTGGTCACCATTTTCGTGGCTCTGCTGCTGCCGGATACCGCGCCCCTCATCGGCTGCCTGATGCTGGGCAACCTGCTGAAAGAGACCGGTGTCACCGACCGCCTGTCCGATACCGCTCAGAATGCTTTGATGAATATCGTCACCGTACTGCTGTCCACCTCTGTGGGCGCCACTATGGTGGGTTCCACCTTCCTTACGGGGCAGACTCTGCTGATCGTCGTGTTGGGCGTTGCCGCCTTCATTTTGTCTACTTGCGGTGGCTTGCTTGGCGGTGTTTTGATGTACAAGCTGACCAAGGGCAAAGTCAATCCCCTGATCGGCTCCGCCGGTGTATCCGCTGTGCCTATGGCCGCCCGGGTGGCCAATAAGGAAGGCCAAAAGGCCAACCCCTCTAATTTCCTGTTGATGCATGCCATGGGTCCCAATGTGGCCGGCGTCATCGGCTCCGCCATCGCTGCAGGCTTCCTGCTAAGCGTATTCGGTTAATAAAAGCCAATCCCCACTGCCGTAAGGCGGTGGGGATTATGCATCTTTCACCCCGAGCGTGGCAGGAAGACTGCACAGCAGGCTTCCTGCTGAGCGTATTCGGTTAATCAAAACAAAGCCTCCTTTTAATAAAGGAGGCTTTTCCTTATCAGCCCTTGACAAATATGGCAAAAAAGGGGTATAATACCCAAGTAAAATAACAAAAAAGCTTTGAACAGGAGAGTACGCCGGCGGAAGCGGTCAGAGAGCCCTATTTGGTGTGAATGGGCACGAAGGATGCGGCGGAACATGGCCTGGGAGCCGGTGTGTCGATAGGTAGGCGCACCCGGGTGCGCCCGTTATTGCGTTTTGAGGCAGGTTTTTCCTGCGAAACAAGGTGGTACCGCGAAACGCCCATTCGCCCTTGATCTTTCAAGGGCGGTTTTTCATTTTTTAGGAGGATTATCATGACAGAAAAGAAGCCCTATTATATTTCCACCGCCATCGCCTACACCTCGGCAAAGCCCCACATCGGCAATACCTACGAGATCGTGCTGGCCGATGCCATCGCTCGTTATAAGCGCCAGGAAGGCTACGATGTCTATTTCCAGACCGGTACCGACGAGCACGGTCAGAAGATCCAGCAGAAGGCCGAGGCTGCCGGCATCACCCCCCAGGAGCATGTGGACCATGTGGCCGGCCAGATCAAGGACATCTGGGATCTGATGAACACCACCTATGACCGGTTTGTCCGTACCTCCGACCCGGAGCATAAGGCCAAGGTGCAGAAGATCTTCAAGCGCCTGTACGAGCAGGGCGACATCTACAAGGGTAAGTACACCGGCAAGTACTGCACCCCCTGCGAGTCCTTCTGGACCGAGAGCCAGCTGAAGGACGGCAAGTGCCCCGACTGCGGCCGGGAGTGCGTAGACGCAGAGGAAGAGGCCTACTTCTTTAAGATGAGCAAGTACGCCGACCGGCTGATAAAGCACATTGAGGAGCATCCCGAGTTTATCCAGCCGGAGAGCCGGAAAAACGAGATGATCAACAACTTCCTGAAGCCCGGCCTGCAGGATCTGTGCGTGTCCCGCACCAGCTTCACCTGGGGCGTGCAGGTGGACTTTGACCCCAAGCATGTGGTGTATGTGTGGCTGGACGCCCTGAGCAACTATATCACCTTCTCCGGCTACGATCCCGACGGCAACCACGAGGAGCACTACAAGAAGTTCTGGCCCGCCGACCTGCATCTGATCGGCAAGGACATCGTCCGCTTCCACACCATCTACTGGCCCATCTTCCTGATGGCTCTGGGTGAGCCCCTGCCCAAGCAGGTCTTCGGTCACCCCTGGCTGCTGGTGAAGGGCGACAAGATGAGCAAGAGCCTTGGCAATGTGATCTATGCCGACGACCTGGTGGAAATGTTCGGCGTGGACGCCGTGCGGTACTTCGTGCTTCACGAAATGCCCTTCGCAGCCGACGGCATTATGACCTACGAGCTGATCATCGAGCGGGTCAACAGCGAGCTGGCCAACATTCTGGGCAACCTGGTCAACCGCACGGTGGCTATGGACAACAAGTACTTTGGCGGCAAGATCTGCGCGCCCGTAGCCCCCGAGGCTATGGACGAGGAGCTGAAGCAGATTGCCCTGGCTATGCCCGGCAAGGTGGCCAAGAAGATGGCCGAGCTGAAGGTGGCAGACGCCATTGACGAGATCTTCGTCCTGCTCCGCCGGGCCAATAAGTATATCGACGAGACCACCCCCTGGACTTTGGCCAAGGATGAGGCAAACCTGCCCCGCCTGGGTACTGTTCTGTATAACCTGCTGGAGTCCATCCGCTTTGCGGCCGTTGCCCTTGAGCCCTTCCTGCCGGACACCTCCAAGAAGATCCTGCAGCAGCTGAACTGCGAAAACGGCGGTTTGGAGAGCCTGAATGCCTTCGGCGGCCTGGCTGCCGGCGGCAATGTGGGCGCAGGCGAGATCCTGTTCGCCCGGCTGGATATGGAGAAAAAGATGGCCGAGATCGACGAATATAACGCAGCAAAGGCAAAGGCCGCTCTGCCCGCCGTTGAAATCGAGCCCTACAGCGAAGAGACTGTGGATTTTGACACCTTCTGCAAGTCCGATTTCCGGGCCGTGAAGGTCAAGGACTGCCAGAATGTGAAAAAGAGCGATAAGCTGCTCCAGTTCACCCTGGACGACGGTACCGGCACCGACCGGCAGATCCTCTCCGGCATCGCCAAGTTCTATAAGCCCGAGGAGTTGATCGGCAAGACCCTGGTGGCCATCACCAACCTGCCCCCCAGAAAGATGATGGGCCGGGAGTCCTGCGGTATGCTGATCTCCGCGGTGCACACAGAAAAGGGCGAGGAGAAGCTGAACCTGCTGATGGTCAGCGACGAGATCCCCGCCGGCGCAAAGCTGTGCTGATAAAACACAACCGCCCCCTCTCCCGAGGGGGCGGATATTCTTTGCAACGTTATCCCAACGGCTTCCTCTGATGAGAGAGGCTTTTCTCTGTCGGCACTCGCCTAAAAAATGTTCCCTATTTCCACCCGGAAACGATACCGAGCGGCGTAGGGCGGGGGCTTGCTCCCGCCGCTACCAACAGACTTATCAAGCTCTCAACCACGCATTGTCTGTTGGTACTCGCCGACAAAGGAAGGCTTATATTTTATCCCGGTGACGAATCGAGCGGGTTTGGGAAATAGCGATTATTGACGCACCTTGCACGCATTGTCTGTTGGCACTTGCCGACAGGATGATACTTTCTCTCCGGCGAGAAAGTATCCAAAGAGCCGCCGGGAAACGTTTCGTAGGTTTCCCGGACTCTTCCCACGACCAAAAGGGGAAATGTACCAACATATCCCCAGTCAAACATCACCC
>JAZNAK010000045.1:0-4837 GCA_045586485.1 Faecousia sp.
TGGCAGGGGCACAAGGACTTGAACCCTGAGCCTACGGTTTTGGAGACCGCCGCTCTACCAATTGAGCTATACCCCTATATCTATATAAAAGGCGGGCGCCTTATCATGTGTGGTGGGCCCTCAGGGATTCGAACCCGGGACTATCCGGTTATGAGCCGGAGGCTCTAACCAACTGAGCTAAGGGCCCATTTAGGAACAAGTGCCTGAGCACCATCGCCGGGTTATTATATCACCGCCACAGCCTATTGTCAAGGCTTTTCTTCCTATATTTCGCGTTTTACTCCAGGCCTTTCCGCAGCTTCTCCAGCGCTCTTTTTTCTATGCGGGATACATAGCTTCGGCTGATCCCAACGGCCTTTGCTACCTCTCTCTGGCGCTGTGGGCGGTTATCCAGCAGGCCATACCGCAGGCATATCACCTGGCGCTCCTGCTCTGTTAAACAGCTGTCCACCAAGCGCCGCATCTGCTGGATCTGTTCCCGGTTGCTGATCTGTTCTGTCAGATCCTCGTTTTCACTGACCACATCCATTAGCGACAGAGCCGCGCCGTCTGTGCCGGTCTCTATGTAGTCCGACAAAGAAACATCGTGGCTGGATTTGCGCTGAGAGCGAAAGTACATCAGAATCTCGTTTTCTACGCACCGAGCGGCGTATGTAGCAAGCTTTGCGCCCTTATCCGGGTCAAAGGTAGTAATTCCCTTGATCAGACCAATCGTCCCAATAGAAATCAGATCCTCCTGATCAGCCGTCTGCGCGTAGTATTTTTTCATCACATGGGCCACGAGACGGAGATTCCGTTCGATCAGAATGTTTCTTGCCTCCAGATCTCCTCGCGCTGAAAGCTGGAGATAGTGAGCCTCCTCCTGTGCGGTCAAGGGCTTGGGAAAACTCCCGGCAGACAACTGCAAGGAGTACAGCAAACTGCTGAGTATCAACCATGCGGCGGCATACATCGCCTCACCTCCATGGTTAATGGTATTCTCCCCTGCCCGTCCTTTTTCCACAAAAAGTTCGGCACAAAATATGGGCGCGGTTTTACCCGCGCCCATATTTTTTATGTTAGATGCTGCCTGTAATCAGCCAAGTTCCACATCAGCACCGGCCAGGTACTTACGCAGACGGGCCAGGTCCTTCAGATTCACAGCGCCGTCTCCGTTGACATCTGCGTGCTCCATTACGATCTCAACATCAGCGCCTGCCATGTACTTACGCAGACGGGCCAGGTCCTTCAGGTTCACCTCGCCGTCATCGTTCAAGTCGCCGAACAGCACATCTTCAGCATCTTCGGGATCCTTATAGCCGCAAACGCAGAAGCCTTCACCATTGTAGATATGCGACTCACGTTCGCTTAGATCGTCACAGACTTCACAGAGTCTCCAATGGCCGTCATCGTCGTGGTCATATGCGCCCCAAACATGGTCGATCACGGAGATCTCGCGGGTCTCTACGTGAGTCTCGTCCAGAGTACAGACGCGGGTCTCAACACCAGCTGCGGTGCAGGTAGCGGGAGTAGTCACAGTCCACTCACCCCAAGTATGGCCGGTCGCAGGAATCTCGCGGGTCTCTGCGTGGGTCTCGTCCAAGGTACAGACGCGGGTCTCAACGCCGGCTGCAGTGCAGGTGGCGGGGGTAGTCACAGTCCACTCACCCCAAGTATGGCCGGTCGCAGGAACCTCGCGGGTCTCTGCGTGAGTCTCGTCCAGAGTACAGACGCGGGTCTCAACACCAGCTGCGGTGCAGGTAGCGGGGGTAGTCACAGTCCACTCACCCCAAACATGCTCGTGCTTGCCGGGCTCAGAAGGCTCCTCCGGCGCGGGAGTCAGGGCATTGACGATCTGCTCTGCAATATAGGCATCCGCTTCGGCAGAGGGATACAGCGCCTCAAACTTTCTGATCATCATTGTAATCAGATCTACAACGGACAGTTCCTTGTCGGTGTTCTGGGTCGTCACCTCGCGGGCGTCCACATAGATACAGTTTTCGGTTGAAAGTGCATAGACAATGCCGTGAGCGGCCGCAGCGTCGACCAAATAGTCAAGGTAGGAGCCGATCTCAAGGGAGGTGCCATCCGCCACAAAGGATGCGTCTGCCAAAGGATTATACATACCAACGATGACCACGATGGCCTCGGGGTTGATCTGCTTGATCTGCTGAATCAGCAGGGGCAGCTCAAAGGCGTACTCCACCGCGCTGTAAGCAAACGCCTTGACAATGCCGCTCAGATAGTCGACATTACTCTCGCTCAAACCGGAGGCGGCCAGTTCCGTCTCCAGGTTAAGGATCAGTTCATCCACATAATGGACATTCTCTTCGCCGAGATACTTTGCCCAATCCATAACGGCAATGCCCTGGAGGGCATTGTTCAGGAAGGTGACATTAGAGAAGCCAATGGTCACCAGATCAGACTTGGCGATGGTTGCTCGGTTGGCTTCCACCACGCCCTGTGCGCCGGTAATCGTCTGGCCGACAGCAGCCAAATTGGTATAACCAACTTCCAGCTCCCCTGCTACCTGCTCCACATAGCTTGCAGGCGCTGCAGTTGCATCACCAAGGGCGGTGTACCAGGAATCCTCCTGGGTCACATAGGCAGCCTTGAGGGCCTCATCCAGATAACCGTTTTCTTCTGCAAAGTGATAAATGTCGTCGCCATGCTCAAAAGCCAGCTGCATAAAGGTCTTTACGAACTCCATGATGCTGTCCTGGGCAGCGTCTGCGGCAGTATAGCCGCTGCCGTAGGCCTCGATCACTGCAGCCGCCAGCGTTGCGTGACCCTCAGTGCTGGGATGGCAGCCAATTCCGTCGCCGATCTCCAGACGAGCCAGCAGGCTCAGCGTATCACAGATTCTTTCGTCTGCGGCCAACGCTTCGGTCAGTGTTTCAGGAGTGGCAAGCAATTTGCAGATCTCCAGCAAGCTGGCCTTCATTTCTGCATTCTGCTCCACATATGCCAGCGCATCTTCCAATGTCGCATTTTCCTGCGTCATCTGAGGCAGAACAACTGCTTCTACCACAGAGGACCAGTATTCTGCGACTTTCTCTTCAGTGCTTGCAACATAGGCCTTCATAGCCTTCTCCACCACCGCGTCCATACCGTTTCCGAGATCCATCAGAACGGTGACATCGGGCGCATCCATAGAGTAGGTCTGAACGATGGCATTTTCAAACGCCTTATAAGTTGCCACAGAGGCTGCCTTATTGGCATTCTTCTGAGCATACTGGGCAAATGCCGCATAACCGGCCTTTTCAGCAGCTTCGAAAGCTTCTACATCGCTTCTGGTAATCCAGCTGGGCCTCCAGGAGCCATTTTGCACCATGGGGAACAGAGTATCGCAAACCTTCGTAATAAAGCGATCGCGAATAACAGGATATTTTTCCCAGTTGCTTGCAACGGTTTCATATTCCTCCACCCACATATTTACTTCGGAAGCAGATGCAAAATAGAATGCAGCATCCTGGTAAGCGCCGGAGTCCTGCATTGCAGCCGGAACGCCAGCCAAGTAGGTATTTACTACGTCGATCGCAGCGCCCATACATGCGCCAAGATCGATCAGTTGGCCCTGATACTTAACTTCCATACCCTTCAGGGTATTCATCAGGCCCATGATGATCACTTCCGCGTCGGGGTTGCTTTCCATAATCAACTGAATGACCTTGTCATAGCTGACCAGATAGCTTGCTACAGTAAAGGTAGCTGCATCTGCCATCGCATTTGCAGTCTTCTCATCAAGACCGGCGGAGGACAGGGCATCCAGAATGGTTCCGCGGGCCTGAAGTGCAAGCGAAGCGGTCTTTGCATCGCATTCCTTCAGTACACGATCAAGGTCCAGCCACATGTTGCCGCCGGGATTGCCCCCCATCATTGCCATAGCATTCACGATCCTGCTTCTCATAAAGACGCCGAAGTTCGCATTGCCCACGGCCAGGCTGATTACATCCGCATCGGCCACGGACTCCTGGATCATTCTCGCAATATTTTCCACGCCTGCGCCATAGCCTTTTCCGTTTTTAGCCATAGCATCGTAATACGGATCGTCAAAGCGCGGCTGAGTGATAGACTGATCCCAGGTATAGAAATCACCGGAAGCAAATGTATCGTACCACTTCTCAGCATTAACTTCCGTCCACCACAGCTCTTTATAATTAACACCGTGCTTGGCAGCGGTGTATCCATCCATCTGGGGAGTTCTCTCTGCTACGGCAACAGCATTCTGGTCATCCCAGGGGAACTCCAGAACAAACTGCAAATCCTCCGCTCGCATGCCGCTGACTGCCAGTGGAATGTGTTTCCAGCCGTACTTCTCCGCCAGCAATTCGGGATATGTATTGGGAACATTGTGCAGATAACCGTTATGGTCGTAGCCAGGCATACCATATCCGTTGGTCATGGAATCGCCCAGAGAAACGTACTTAACGGTTTCAGCGGACTCCGCTGCGAATGCCACCGCCGGAGCAAAGCCAATGATCAGGCACAAAGCCACGACCAAAGCAACGCCATGGTGAAGCATTTTCAAAAGATTCGCTTTCATAAGTACCTCCTGATTTCAAGGAATTGCATCAGCCCTATGTGCCGGTGTCTCCTCGTTCTTCGTAAAATACAATATACCACAATTTACAAAAGAAAACAAGGCATAAGCCGAAAAACTGATAACTGCCTTCCTTTTGCCTGAGTCTTACTCTGATTGCTTTCCTGTTATAAGAATATGGGCGCGGTTTTACCCGCGCCCATAGATGTTTATAGCGTATCGATTACTTCTTGCGCTTCAGGACGGTGATGCCGGTGCCGGTCAGGGATGCCATTGCCAGCACTGCGCAAGCGATCACGGGAGTGATGTCGCCGG
>JAZNAK010000046.1:0-10517 GCA_045586485.1 Faecousia sp.
GATGGATAGTGTAGTGGATGCTCAGCGGAGCATCGGCAGAGATATTTCAGAAGGTAGCCTTTGGCACCGCACCAAAATTACCATAACGGTACTATCCATTATGGTTACTTGGGCATTGGAAAATGCCATTGAAACCGCTGACAGCATGAAAAGCCGAGGTTATGGATTGAAGGGGCGCACCGCCTTTTCAATCTACCGCTTTGATGACCGGGATAAGATGGCTTGTGCTTTCTTGAGTTTCTGTGGCTTTTATCTGCTGGCGGGCATGATCGTGTCTGCCTTTGGATTCCGGTATTTCCCTAGCATCCGCTATATTGGCTTGAACTGCGTGACCCTTTCTTTTCAGTTTGTATATTTGATTCTGTGTTTGATGCCCGTGGTGCTGAACGCGGCAGAGGAGAGAAAATGGAAAGCTATTCATTCAAAAATGTAGATTTTACATATCCGGAGGGCGAGAAGAAAGCCCTTCGCGGAATCTGCTTTACCGTTCAGCAAGGTGAGTTTGTGATCCTCTGCGGTCCCTCCGGCTGTGGCAAATCCACCCTTTTGCGGCACCTAAAATCCTGCATGACACCCCACGGTCTGTTTTCCGGCGAGATTCGGTATCAAGGCAAGTCGCTGGCTGAAATGAGCCAGCGGGAGCAAGCGCAGCAAATCGGCTATGTCCTCCAATCCCCGGAAAACCAGGTGGTCACCGACAAAGTGTGGCACGAGCTGGCCTTTGGCTTGGAAAGCTTAGGATATGATACCCCTACCATCCGCCGCCGCGTTGCGGAAATTGCCGCATTCTTCGGTATTGAGAATTGGTTTTATAAGAACGTGACAGAGCTGTCCGGCGGACAGAAGCAGCTGCTGAGCCTGGCATCGGTTATGGCGATGCAGCCGGGTGTGCTGGTACTGGACGAGCCTACTGCCCAGCTTGACCCCATTGCCGCCGCTGATTTCCTGGCTCTGTTGGGCAAGATCAATCGGGAACTAGGTACGACCATCATTTTGACGGAGCATCGTTTGGAGGAGGCTTTTCCCTTTGCTACTCGTGTTATTGTCATGGATGAGGGCGCTATTATCTGCGATGACAAGCCGGAGAATGTAGGTCTGCAACTGAAAGACAAGGGCAGCGGAATGTTCCTTGCTATGCCCACCGCCATGCGTGTTTGGGCAGCGGTAGAAACGAATCTGGATTGCCCCATGACCGTCCGAGATGGCAGTTATTTCCTTTCTCAGCGAGTGGATGAACAAACGCTTCTTTCTCTTGCAGAAAAAGATTCACCAGTTTATCCTGAGGATGTAACCTTAGAGTGCGATGACCTTTGGTTCCGCTATGAAAAGGACTCTCCGGATGTAGTCAAAGGTTTCTCTTTAAAGCTTCATAAGGGTGAATTCTATGCCATCCTGGGTGGCAACGGTGCAGGTAAGTCCACCACGCTGAAAGTGATCTCCGGTCTGCGGTCTGCTTATCGTGGCGATGTTCGTTTACAAGGCAAGCTTGGACACCTGCCACAGAATCCCCAAACTCTTTTCGTAAAAAGGACTGTCCGTGAGGACTTGTACGAAGTGTTCCGGGGAGTGAAAGCCCCCAAAGAAAAGCAGGATGCAGAGGTTGCCCGGATCACAGAGCTTTGCGGTCTGCGGGAGTTCCTAGATCGGCATCCCTACGATATTTCCGGTGGTGAGCAGCAGCGCACCGCTTTGGCGAAGGTACTGCTGACCGCACCCGACATTCTGCTGCTGGACGAACCTACCAAGGGCTTTGACGCGGAGTTCAAGGTGACTTTTGCCCTGATCCTCCGCAGGTTGGTTGCCCAGGGAGTGACCATTCTGATGGTCAGCCACGATGTGCCTTTCTGTGCTGAGTATGCCCACAAGTGTGGTCTGTTCTTTGATGGCAGCATTGTGGCAGAGGGTACACCCCGTGAGTTCTTCTCCGGCAACAGTTTCTATACCACCCCGGCTAACCGGATGGCGCGGCACTTGATTCCCAAGGCGGTAACAGTTGCTGATATTATCGGCTGTTGCGGCGGTGAGTTGCCCTCTGAGCCAGAGGTCCCGGAAACGACTGTCTTGCCCGAACCCAAGGAAACTGCGATAAATTTCAAGCCAAAGCCGCTGCCCCTATGGCGAAAGATCCTTGCCGGGGTATCCCTGGCGATTTCGATATTGGTGTTCTTCTATGCCACCAGTATCACAGACCTTTCTGCCCTCGTTGGCAAAGAAGGTATCAGCGCAACCGGCGAGAATCAGCTTATGCTGTATTTGGTACTCATTGCTGCTTTGGGAGTATTTATTGCCGCCATTGGTCGCAGAAGCGCTCCATCTGCTATGCTGCAGATTCCGGCCAAGCAGAGAAAACTGAGCAAACGAACCTTGGTAGCTGCGGTGCTGATCGTGCTTTGTATTCCGTTGACCATCTTCGCCGGTGTGATGTACCTGGGCAATCAACATTACAATGTGACCGCTATGCTGGTGCTGATCGAATGTATGGTGCCTTTCTTCCTAGTGTTTGAAAGCAGGAAACCAAAGGCAAGAGAATTGGTGACCATTTCGGTGCTGTGTGCGATTGCGATCGCTGGCCGGTCTGCATTCTTTATGCTGCCCCAGTTCAAACCGGTGCTGGCATTGGTCATTATCTCCGGTGTAGCCTTCGGCGGCGAGACCGGCTTCCTGGTGGGTGCTGTAACCATGATGGTGTCAAATGTGTTGTTCTCCCAAGGCCCGTGGATGCCGTGGCAGATGTTCAGCATGGGTATCATCGGCTTCCTGGCAGGTGTGCTGTTCCGAAAAGGTCTCCTGCGCCGCAGCCGTGGCAGTTTGGCTACCTTCGGCGCATTTGCAGCTGTTATCATCTACGGGGGTATTATGAACCCCGCCGCTGCGCTGATGTACAATTCCCAAACGCTCAATTGGGAAATGTTGAAGGCCTACTATGTGTCCGGTCTCCCTATGGACCTGATCCACGCCGCTGCAACGGTAATCTTCATCCTCATCGCCGCAGAACCCATGCTGGAAAAACTAGACCGCATCAAAGTCAAATATGGC
The DNA here is from genome assembly GCA_045586485.1 of Faecousia sp. GTDB lineage: Bacteria > Bacillota > Clostridia > Oscillospirales > Oscillospiraceae > Faecousia. The sequence continues at coordinate 3,037 of JAZNAK010000046.1, forward strand.
TTAGTTGAATGATTGTATTTTGTGTACCTGCTATGTGGCGATATTTTTCCCTTATTTTTTCCCTTACGGGGATAGTAAACGATGGTTATGGGCGGTTAAAAGTGGTGGGTAAATGTTCTGAATTGGCTGGTATTTGATAGCAAACAGCTAACTTTGGTTAAAGAAAGTAGACACTCCCCGGAATTCGAATCCCTCATCCTCTGCCATTAAAAACCCAACCACGTTTGTGGTTGGGTTTTTAATATTGTATGGGGGATACGGATTCGAACCGATCTAAATGCAACAGTCCGGTGGACTGTTGCTTGCCCCCGGCTGGACGGGGGCAATACTTCAATTTTCTTCTGCGATAAGCAGAAGAAAATGCTAATCGAATCCCTCATCCTCTGCCAGAAAAATCCGAACAGCTTATGTTGTTCGGATTTTTCTTTTGCATCAGATGAGGGATTCGAAAGGGCGGTCGTGGAGGAATACCCCACACTTACAAAAAACAGTACAGCGCCAGCGTGAGCAGCGCGGTATTTCGATCTTCCGGTTTGTCCCCGGCCATAAGCAGGAGCAGCAGCACCACGATCAGATCTCCGGTGTCAAAATCCTTTGGAATGAGCCGCCGCAAAAATCCGCCAATAGGATCTGATTGGGGCGGCCGGTGTTCCGGCGGAGGTGGCGTGCAGGGTGGCTCCGCTGGTGGGGGAGCAGGTCTGCCGGAATTGGGGATTGGAGACCTGCCGGGCGCTGTGCTTTGCCGGGGCGGCTCTTCCACCCGATTTCGCCGGTGAGTGCCATCCTGTTGTGGAATATAGCGATTATACATACGATCACCTGCTTGAACTGCCGAGAAATGCCGACGCCATATTTGCCAGCTTGGCCGCCCGCATAGCCTTTTCCAGCTTGCTGACCCGCTGGCTGCTCAGGTATGGGCCGAGAGCCTGCAAAAGCGCCTTTTGATTGTGGTCAATGCCGGTCTTTCCAATCAGACCGGTGAGCTTCTGCACCAGGGCGAAGTCGATCTCCGGAGCGGCCTCCTCATAGACAGGCTGCGGCTCCGGCTCTGACTGAAAGGACTGGGCAATGGACATAATCTGCTGCATCATTTGTGGATTGCCCAAGATCGCGCCCAGCTTGGATTCCATATCCTCCATTACTTGCCTCCCAACTCTTTCATCAGCCGCTGTGCTTCCGGAGAGGAGAGCATAGCGCTAAGGGTCTGGGCAGCTTGGGTGTAGTTGCCGGTTTTGGCCAGCTGGGTAGCCTGGTCCAGTTTGGCGTTGTCTTTCTGCTGGAGCATTGCAAGCAGCTGCTGCCCGGCGGGACTTTTTGCCAAACGCAAAACTTCCTCCATGGAAAAATCCTGAGATTTTTTCTGCATGATGATTGCCTCCCGTCCAAATGCCTGCTATAATACATCTACAGATACTATATGCGCAGAGGAAAGCATTGGTGACTATGAAAATACTTGTTTTGTCCGATTCTCATTCCAGCCTTCGGTTTATGCGCCGCTGTGTAGACGCGGTAAAGCCGGATGCGCTGGTGCACTTGGGAGACCATTATGATGACGGTGAGGCCTTGGCGGAACTGTATCCCCATATTCCTGTCCATCAGGTGGCGGGGAATTGCGACAGATACCGCTGCCCCATTGGCGCCCGGGAGATGCTGTGTTATCAACTGGGTGGCGTAATGACTTATATGACCCACGGGCATACTGTACACGTGAAGTCCGGTATCGGTGGACTGCTGGCAGATGCCCGCCGCTACGGCGCCCAGGCGGCCCTCTATGGCCATACCCACATTCCGGATTGTCACCGGGAGGCAGACGGCCTTTGGGTGTTAAACCCCGGCAGTGCCGGCTATGGCGGCGGCTCGGCGGGTGTTTTGGAAACAGACGGGCGGCAAATCACTGCGTGCTATTTGCTGACACAACAGGACTTGGAGGGAATGTAATGATATTAACCATTGACATTGGCAATTCCAATATTGTGCTGGGCGGTGTCCGGGAGGATACCATTGTTTTCGAGGCCAGACTCCGCACAGAGGCAACCAAGACATCTGACCAGTACTGCGTAGACTTAAAGATCCTGCTGGATGTATATAATGTGCGCCCGGAGGAGATCGAGGGAAGCATTATTTCCTCGGTGGTTCCCCAGGTGCTGAACTCCTTCCAGACCGCCATCAAGAAACTCACCGGCAAGACCAGTCTGGTGGTAGGCCCCGGCATCAAGACGGGCCTGGATATTCGCCTGGAAAATCCCGGACAGACCGGCGCTGACCTGGTGGTGGCGGATGTGGCTGCCCTGCGGGAGCATAAGCCGCCGCTGATCGTGATCGATATGGGCACTGCCACCACGATGTCCGTTCTGGATGAAAACGGCGCCCATATCGGCGGCTGCATCATTCCCGGTGTGCGGATCTCTATGGATGCTTTGACGGATAAGACCGCGCTGCTTCCCGGCCTGCAGCTGGATCAGCCCAAACGGGCCATCGGCAGAAATACCATTGACGCTATGCGCTCCGGCATCATGATGGGAACGGCCTCTATGCTGGACGGTATGGTGGAGCGGATGGAGCAGGAGTTGGGGAGCAAGACCACGGTGATTGCCACCGGTGGCATTGCCAAGTTTATCGTACCCCTGTGCAAGACCCCAATGATCTACGACAAGGATCTGCTGATCAAGGGCCTTGCCGCCCTCTATCGGGAAAACAGCAAGAAGAGATCCTGAATCACAAAACTGCCACCAGCATAATAATGGCGGCAATACCCACTCCGCTGGCTGCAACCAGAACGGTGTCCAGCAGCTTGTGGAGCACCTCCCGGCCGGTGGCGGCGTTGGGATAGGGGATGCGGTCTAAGGGATGACGGTAGGCAGTGACAGTTTTCATGAGGAATACCTCCCTAAATGATCTTGTGCCATCAGAATATAACAATAAAAGTCCGATAAACCGGACCGAAAGGAACTGCTATGATTTACGATGTTTATGAGAATCGGCAGCTGTATTATCCCTGCCATAAGGGCTTTCAGCTGGGCTTTGACTTTATTAAAAGGGTCGTTGAAGAAAATATTGCCCCGGGCAAGTATGTCCTTGACGGCACTAATGTATATGCCAGCGTGCAGGAATATATGACCAAGCCTGACAGTGAGAAGCTGGAAGGCCACCGGGAGTATATCGATATTCAGTATATCATTTCCGGCCGGGAGCGTATGGAGTGCGCAGAGTTCTCAAACTGCGAAACTATGACTGCCTACAATCCCGAGAAGGATGTGGAGTTCTTTACCTGCCGTGGGGAAAAGGCAAATATGGAGTTCAAAGAAGGCACCTTTGCCATCTTCTTCCCCCGGGATATTCACAAGCCCGGTGTTCAGCTGGAGGGACAGGAGTTTGTGAAAAAGGTCGTCGTGAAGGTGAAGCTGTAAAAAATTACCCTTGCAAGAGTATATGCTTCGTGGTAAAATACACCTGTAAGGAAAAAGTTCAGGCCGGAGGTGGCTTATGGAGAATAACAAGTCAACATCGACGATGAAGAAAATCGGCCAGGTGCTGAAGGTCACCGGCAGATGGGCATATCGCCTGCGCAGTGTGCTGCTGTCGATCCCTGTGATCATCTGCGCGGTTTCTTTGGCGTTGCGAAACATCCGCCTGCTGCCCGAAACGGTTGGCATCAACCTGCTCTCCAGCGGCGAGTATCAGTGGATGATTGATAAGGGTGTGGCGGTTATGGCTCCCCTGGGCGTGACGGCGATTTGCCTGCTGCTGGTGTTCTGCTCCAAAAAGGTGCTGTATCCCTGGCTCATTAGCGTATTTTCCTTGGTCCTGCCGGTAATGATTTGGCTGACCAATGTGTTTCCCGCTTAAATGACAAAAAAAGAACTGGGTTGGATTACCAACCCAGTTCTTTTTATCGGTTAATGCAGTTTATCAGATCCTCCATGGTCTCCGCAATCGCAATTGCGCCGGCTTCCTCCATATCGGAAACTTTGCCGTATCCCCAGGCAACGCCGATGGTTGGGATACCGTGCTCCGCTGCGCCCAGTACATCATAGGCGGTGTCGCCTACCATAACAGCTTGCTCCTGCGCGCCTATCTGCCCCAGCAGATAGGCAATGATATCCGCTTTGTGGGAGCGCGTTCCGTCGAATGTAGCACCGCAGATCAGATCAAAGTACTGAGACAGTTCGTACTTGTCCATGATCTCTCTGGAGGTGGACTCCGGCTTGGAGGTGGCTACGAACAGCCGATGGCCTTGCTTTTTCAGCGTGTCCAGAGCTTCGTAGATGCCGGGATAGGGGGTGTTCTCAAACTTGCCCACCACCAAATACCGACTGCGGTAAACGGTGATTGCCTCATCAGTCTTGTCCTCCGGCACGCCGAACTGAATAAAAGTTTTGTCCAAGGGCGGGCCAACAAACACCCGTAATTCCTCCCGGGAAGGAATAGGGAGACCGAAATGCTCCAGCGCCAGGATCGCGCAGTTGATAATGCCCTCGCCGGAATCGGTGAGCGTGCCGTCCAAATCAAAAATGATCGCCTTTTTGGTCATATAGGAAGACCTCCTGCCGTTTTTCCTATGATACCACGGCGCGAGAGAAAAGACAATACATCCAGAAAACAAAAACACCACCCGACGGGTGGCGTTTTGTATGGCGGAGAGTTAGGGATTCGAACCCTAGGTTCCTTTCGGAATCACTAGTTTTCAAGACTAGCTCCTTAAACCGCTCGGACAACTCTCCTTGTCCTGCCAATGATACCATTGTGCCGGAGAAAAGTCAAGGGAAATGGCGGCAGTTTACTTGCCCGTGCGCTTTTTTGAGAAGAGGGTGAAAAGCGCAAAGCCCATACTCATACCGAAAAGGTTCAGTATCAGATCGTCAATGTCAAAACTGCCCAGCAGCGTGAACAACTGCATTACCTCCACCAGAAAGATCACGCCAGCCGACAGGGCAAAGAACCGGAAGAAGTTTCGTTGTTTAGGCCAAAGCTTGGGAAACAGCCAGCCGGCGGGGATGAAGAGGATGATGTTTCCCGCCAGATTGATAAAGCAGTGGGTCACAAGATAATCGTTGCCGGAGTTCAGCAAAATATGCCAGTAATTCCTGATGGTGTAAAAAGGAATCAGATTGGCGTTCTGCTTCAGCAGAGTTTCGTAGGGGACGCCCTCTACCCAACCATTAGAACGGCCGAAGAGAAGCCAAAGCATAACCGCGCAGTAAATAAGAAACAGAAACCGCCAAAGGGGCGTGGTGTTCACTTTTTGTTTTCCCATAGGCTTATCCTCTGTGTTTCTTTTGCTGAGGCGGCCGTCTTCCGATTGGCTTGGGCGGGGCGGTACGAGGGCCGGAGCGGGGCGGTACGGCCCGAATCAGGCACTTGGGTCCGGAGCCGATCAAATCCTCTCGGTGGGCCTTCAGCAAGGCCTCCCGCACCAGATAGTAGTTCTTGGGATTGCGGTACTGAATGAGTGCCCGCTGCATGGCTTTTTCGTGTGGATCGGTAGGAACATACACCTTGTCCATAGTCCGGGGATCCAGACCGGTGTAGTACATCACCGAGGACAGTGTGGAGGGGGTGGGATAGAAGTCCTGCACCTGCTCAGGGTTGTAGCCCATATCCCGGATGTACTCTGCCAGCTCCACCGCCTCCTTCATAGTAGAGCCTGGGTGGCTGGACATCAGGTATGGAACAAGGAACTGATTCATTCCGTACTGCTTGTTCAGGGCGTAGTACTTCTCCACAAACCGGTTGTATACTGCGTTCTTGGGTTTGCCCATCCGGGAGAGAACGGCATCGGACACGTGCTCCGGCGCGACCTTCAGCTGGCCGGAGATGTGGAATTGCACCAGCTCCTTGAAGAAGGTATCCTTCTTGTCAGAGAGCAGATAGTCAAAGCGGATGCCGCTGCGTACGAATACTTTTTTCACGCCGGGGATCTTGCGGAGCTTCCGCAGCAGAGCGACATAGTCTGTATGGTCGGCGCGCATATTCTTGCAAGGGGTGGGGTACAGGCATTGCCGGCCACCGCAAGCGCCCTTGGTCAGCTGCTTGTCGCAGGCGGGGTGGCGGAAGTTTGCGGTAGGGCCGCCCACATCGTGAATGTAGCCCTTGAAGTCCGGATCTTTGACCATAACCTCTGCTTCTGCCAGAATGGATTCGTGACTCCGGGTTTGAATGATCCGTCCCTGATGGAAGGTGAGGGCGCAGAAAGAGCAAGCACCGAAGCAGCCCCGGTTGCTGACGAGGCTAAACTTGACCTCCTCAATGGCGGGTACACCTCCCAGCTTTTCGTAGCTGGGATGGTAAGTACGGCAGTAAGGGAGGGCGTAGACTGCGTCCATCTCCTCCTGGGACAAAGGCTTTTGAGGGGGATTCTGCACCACATAGAGCTTGCCGTAAGGTTCTGCCAGTCGCTTGGCAGTAAAGGGATCGCAGTTGCTGTACTGGATCTGGAAGCTTTCGGCGTACTCCCGCTTGTTGGCCTTCATACGGGCGTAGTGAGGCAGGATCACGGTGGGAAGACTCTCGTCCAGAGTCTCCGTCTTAAATACTGTGCCATCAATGTAGGTGATGTCCTGCACGTTCATACCGGCATTCAGGGCGTCTGCGATCTCCACGATGCTCCGTTCGCCCATACCGTACATCAGCAGATCCGCCTGGGAATCCAAAAGAATGGACCGCTTCAGGCTCTCGCTCCAGTAATCGTAATGGGCCAGCCGGCGTAGGCTCGCCTCGATGCCGCCGATGAGGATGGGAACATCCTTGTAGGTCTGGCGGATGAGATTGCAGTAAACCACAGTGGCGTAATCCGGGCGTTTGCCCATCACACCACCGGGGGTGAAGGCGTCGGTCTTCCGCTTATGTTTGGTGACAGAGTAGTGATTCACCATCGAGTCCATGTTGCCGCCGGACACAAGGAAGCCCAAACGGGGCTTGCCAAGGACATCTATTGATTTGGGATTTCTCCAGTCCGGCTGGGAGATAATGCCAACAGAATAGCCGGCATTCTCCAAAACGCGGCTGATAATGGCATGGCCAAAGGAGGGATGGTCCACATAAGCATCGCCAATGACATACACAAAGTCGCACTGCTCCCAGTCCCGCGCAGCCATATCCTGTTTGGAAATCGGTAAAAAGTCCATAGAAAACCTCTCAAAGGTGTTTTGTTCAGTATAGCATCTTTCCGGGAAAAAGAAAAGACAAAAAACAAAAGGAGGGCAAAATGCCGCCCTTTCAAGTCCCACATATCAAAAATAAAAGGACATCCAATCGGATGTCCTTTTATTTTTGGTGCGCGAGGCGGGACTTGAACCCGCACGTCCGCAGTGAACACTAGAACCTGAATCTAGCGAGTCTACCAATTCCACCACTCGCGCATATGCAGTTGTCGGCTTTCGCCTGACGCTTGGATATAATAACACGCGCAAACCAATTTGTCAACTGATTTTACGAAATTATACAAATTATTTTTGCCATCCATACAGATCGGCCCACGCGTA
>JAZNAK010000047.1:0-38462 GCA_045586485.1 Faecousia sp.
GATGATAACGTCATTTTCTTATCCGCGGGAGATATGTGGCAAGGCAGCTCGGAATCCAATCTGACCAAGGGACAGATTATCGTCGATTGGATGAACGAGATGGATTTCACCGCTATGGCCATCGGCAACCACGAGTTCGACTGGGGCACCGATGCCATCCGGGAGAATTATGAAATTGCGGAGTTCCCCATTCTGGCCATCAACGTCTACGACCGGGAAACGAATAACCGTGTGGAATACTGCGACGCCTCCGTGGTGGTGGAGGGTGACGGTCTGCAGATCGGCATCATCGGCGCCATCGGCGATTGCTATTCTTCTATCTCTGCCGACAAGACACAGGATGTGTATTTTAAGGTAGGCGACGAGCTGACCGCCCTGGTAAAGGCGGAAGCCACCTCCCTCCGCCAGCAGGGCGCGGACTTTATCGTCTACATCCTCCACGACGGCCACGGAAACAGCACTGGCGCCGGCGTCAACAATGTCAAGACCTCCCAGCTGCAAAGCTATTATGACATCAGCCTCTCCGACGGCTATGTGGATCTGGTCTTCGAGGGTCACACCCACCAGCGCTATCTTCTACGGGACATCCACGGGGTGTACCACCTGCAGAACAAAGGCGAGAACAAGGGCATCAGCCACATTGAAGTGGAGATTAACCCCATCACCGGTACTACCCGGGTACGCCAGCATGATCTGATCGCCTCCGGAACTTACGCGGTGCTGGAGGACGATCCCATCGTGGAGAGCCTTCTGGAAAAGTACGATGCCCAGATCGCCCCCGCCAGGGAAGTCCTGGGCTACAACGCCTCCAAACGCAGCAGCAAGGAATTAAAGCAGATCGTGGCCGACCGCTACTATGCTCTGGGTATGGAACTCTGGGGCGATGAATACGACATCGTGCTGGGCGGCGGATTCATCTCCGTCCGTTCTCCCTATGATCTGCCCGCCGGGGATGTGAAATACGGCCAGCTGCAAATGCTCCTGCCCTTTGATAACCAGCTGGTCCTGTGCTCCATACAGGGCAAAGAGCTGCGGAGCAAGTTCTTCGAAACCAGCAACGATAACTACTACATCAGCTACGGCAGCTACGGCGCGGAGGTGCGTGATCACATTGATCCCGACGCCACCTACTATATCGTCACCGACACCTACTCCTCCCTCTATGCCCCCAACCGCCTGACGGAGCTCGTCCGGTATGAGCCGGATGTCTTCGCCCGGGACCTGGTAGCAGAGTACATCCAAGCCGGTGGTATGGAATAAACGCAAAGATCACCGCCTGTGGCGGTAATCTTTTTTGCAGCATAAAAAGGCCGCACCTTTCGGTGCGGCCCTTTTTTATTGGAATTAGTTGGTCTCCAGAGTCACCAGACGGGCGGGGAACTGGGAGATATCCACATTCTCAGCGTTCAGGTAGGAAATATTGGAAACGCTGAAGGTGCCATAGGTGTTGTAAGTACCCAGGTAGTAGGTGTTCTCGGTTTCAGAGGTGTAGATCAGGGTGTTGTAGGTGGTGTCGAAGGTGAAGTACTCTTCGGGAACTTCGGTGACCCACTCCATGCTGCCCTTCATCTGGCCGTTGCTCTCGTACTCGTAAACGCGGATGTAAGTCTTTACATCGCCGTCCATGAAGTACAGCCGGACACCGCCGTTCACATCCTGCACGCTTTCCAGGAACACATCAACCGCTGCGAACATATCCTCGGTAGCGTTCAGACGGTACTGGGAGGAGGGATCCTTCTGGCCATCAAAGTACAGGCTCTTGCCGGTCTTGTTCTGGGCGATGAAGAACTTGTAAGCTACGCCGGAGACAGGTGCGGTGACCTCAACAGGAGCCAGCTCCTTCAGAACCATCTTGCCCAGGTAGCCGGGGAACTGGCTGACGCCTGCATTCTCCTCGTTCAGGTAGGAGATGCTGGAGACGCTGAAGGTGGTGTAGTTGTTATAAGTACCCAGGTAGTACTTGTTCTCGGTTGCGGAGGTGAAGATCAGAGTCTTGAAGGTGGTGTCGAAGGTGAAGTACTCTTCGGGAACTTCGGTGACCCACTCCATACTGCCCTTCTTCTGGCCGTTGTTATCGTACTCATAGACGCGGATATAGGTCTTGGTCTCGCCGTCCATAAAGAACAGACGGAAGCCACCCTCTACGCCCTCAACAGCTTCCAGAGTGACATCCACAGAAGCCTCGGGATCGCTGCTGGTGTTCATGCGGTACTGAGAGGAGGGATCCTTCTCGCCGTTGAAATACAGAGTCTCGCCGGTCTTGTTCTGCTCCATCAGGAACTTATAGGTAGCGCCTGCCACAGGAGTCTCGATGACTACAGGTGCGTAAGCTGCAGGAGCGGTGGTTGCCAGACGGGCGGGGAACTGGGAAACATCCACATTCTCAGCGCTCAGGTAAGAGGTTGCGGAGACGCTGAAGGTGGTGTAGGTGTTGTAGGTGCCCAGGTAGTAGGAATTGGTTGCGGTGTAGATCAGGGTGTTGTAGGTGGTGTCGAAGGTGAAGTACTCTTCGGGAACTTCGGTGACCCACTCCATGCTGCCCTTCTTCTGGCCGTTGTTATCGTACTCATAGACGCGGATGTAAGTCTTTACATCGCCTGCCATGAAGTACAGACGGAAGCCGCCTTCCACGCCTTCCACATCCTCCAGATACACATCCACGCCCAGGTTGATGTCCTCTGCGGCGTTCAGACGGTACTGCGAGGAGGGATCCTTCTCGCCGTTGAAGAACAGGGTCTTTTCAGCCTTGTTCTGAGCGATGAAGAACTTGTAAGCTACGCCGGAGACAGGTGCGGTGACCACCTTGGGCAGGTACATGTTGGTGTTTTCGGCAGGCTTCTTCTCCACAGTGCCCTCGAAGGTGACGGTTGCGGTGTCCTCGCCGTTGGCCACAGTAGCGGTCAGAACGAAGTCCACATCAGCATCCTGCGCGGTCAGAACCAGCTTGCCCTCTTCGATCTTCACAGCGGGATTGTCAGCAGGCTCCACGGTCCAGGTGACGGTGAAGGCAGTGCCGCTGACCTCGATGGAGGAGACCAGGGTCATGTCGTCCTTGTAGCCATTGGGGCAATCTGTCTTCAGCTGTGCGGCTGCATCCTCAGCGGTAGCATTCACAATCGCCTCCAGCTTCATCAGCTGGATGGGGAAGTTGCCGCTGGCCAGGTACTTGGCGTTAGAAGCGGACAGAGTGGTGAAGGTGTTATAGGTGCCCACGAAGAACTGAGCGCCGGAAGGTGCGTTATGTACGGGGGTGTTGTAGGTTGCGTCCCAAACGTAGTACTCGGCAGGAACGGTGGTGGTGATCTCCTGAGTGCCGGAGCCAGCCTTGTCGGTACGCTCGTTCAGCCGCAGGTAGTACTTGACCTCATCCCGCAGGATGTACATACGGAAGCCGCCCTCTACGCCTTCCACTGCCTCCAGATAGACATCAACTGCCTCTTCCAGAGAGGTGGTGGTGGCATAGTACCAAGCCTGGCCTGCGTCACTCTTGTCCTTGCCGTTGAAGTACAGAGTGGGCTTGCCTTCCAGGTTTGCCTGAACCAGACCGACCTTATAAGCCACTTCCATCTCAGGCTCGGTGACTACGGTCAACTTGTAGGAGGGATCTTCCTCTACGGGAGGTTCCTCGGGCTCCTGATTATTCAACTTCAGCAGCTGGATGGGGAAATTGCCGCTGGTCAGATACTTGGAGTTGGAAGCGGACAGAGTGGTGAAGGTGTTGTAGGTGCCCACGAAGAACTGAGCGCCGGAAGGTGCGTTATGTACGGGAGTGTTGTAGGTTGCGTCCCAGACATAGTACTCAGTGGGAACGGAGGTGGTCAGTTCCTGCGTGCCGGAGCCAGCCTTGTCGGTACGCTCGTTCAAACGCAGGTAGTACTTGACTTCATTCTTCAGGATGTACATACGGAAGCCGCCGTCTACGCCTTCCACTGCCTCCAGATAGACATCAACTGCCTCATCCAGAGAGGTGGTGGTGGCATAGTACCAAGCCTGGCCTGCGTCACTCTTGTCATTGCCATTGAAGTACAGAGTGGGCTGGCCTTCCAGGTTAGCCTGAACCAGGCCGATCTTGTAAGCCACATTCATCTCAGGGTCGGTGACCACTACGAAGTCGCCCTGGGGAGGAATGGGATCGGTAGGCTCGGGATCGGGCTCGCCGGAGCCGGTATCGCTCCAGCTAGTCATCCGGCTGCCGGCATTGAACTCGATCTTGCCGTTGTAGTTCGTCAGAACGCCCGTGACGGTGATGGTATCGCCAACGCCGATCTGATCAGCGCCGTCGCCCTTCATACGGTAGCATTCGATGGGGTACTGGGTCATGCCGTCCACCACGATGGTGACGGTGACATTGCTGTACTGGGAGCTGTATTCGGTGTTCACGGTGGTGATCACGCCGGTCAGAGTTGCCTCTTCAGGCAGAGATTCGCCAACGGCCAGAGAGTAGGCCAGCTGCAGGATGCCTGCGGCGGTGGTGGGCATATTGAAGTCCTTGCCGGTGTTCTCGTAGGACAGCATCTGGCAGCCTGCGGTGAACTCGATGGTGCTGTAGCCGGCGGAGCCCACATAGTTGATGATGTATCCCTTGACGGTGACAGTGTCGCCTACGTCAAGGTCGTCGATGCCGGCGCCCTTCATGCGGTAGCACAGAATGGGCTTGCTCTCGCGGCCGGCAATTGCGATCTCTACGGAGATGTTGTTATACTGGGAGCTGTAAGCGTCCTTGATCTTGGTGATCACGCCGGTCAGAGTCACCTCGTAGGGCAGGCTCTCGTTGGCGCCCAGAGCGTAAGCCTCGTCAACGATCTGCTTGGGATCGGAGGGAGCCTCAACACGCTCGCCGGGGATCAGCGCGTCCAGGATACAGCCGGCAGCAAACTCGATGGTGCCGTTGTAGTTGGTCAGCGTGCCGGTGACGGTGATGGTGTCGCCCATAGCCAGCACATCAGCGCCCTCGCCCTTCAGGCGGTAGCACACGATGGGCATATTCTCTGCGCCTTCCACTTCGATGGTGCAGGAGATGTTCTTGTAGTTGGGATCGTAGGGAGTGCCGATGGCCACGACCTTACCGGTCAGGGTGGACTCGTAGGGCAGGCTCTCACCGTTTGCCAGCTCGTAAGCGGTCTTAACGATGGAAATCATGTCCACTTCCTTGGGCAGGATATAGTTCCAGCTGTGGGAAGCGGTGTTGCCGTCCTTGTCAGCGACGGTAGCAGTCAGCACATAGGGGGTGTCCTCCTGTGCTTTCTCGTTGACATCGATGGTGACGGTGCCGTCCTCGTTGACGACGGCCTTGACCAGGTCCTCGCCCACATCGGCAGTCCAGATCACCTCAAAGGGGATGCCGGCAATACGGACAACGCCGAAACGCTGGAAATCCACAGGGGTCTTTGCGCCGTCATCCTTGTAGATGATCTTCAGATACTCGATAACGTCATCGATGGCGGCCTCGCCGTCCTCGATAATGTCCACATTGGGCTTGGTAGCCTGGGTGGCCTCGGTGGGATCGGTGGGGTCTACCGGTGTCTTCTTACAGCCGGCGAACAGGCCTAACAACATGACAACGAGCAGAGTCCATGCAATAATCTTTTTCATAGTTTGCTCCTTATCTCTTTTTATTACCCGACGATGGTGATGTCGTCCGGTGAAAATACTTTGATCTGATAGGAATCGCTGAAATAGTCCACAATGCCGGTGACATTGATGGTCTTATCCCGGTAGGCATCGGCGGTGATCAGATTGCCGTCAGCATCCCGCAAAACTGCGGTACGCACGTCAATATACCGGCCGTCTGCCACGCAGGTCAGGGTCATGGCTCCCTTGGAGGAGCTGTCCTCATTGGAGGTGGTGTAGATGCTGACCACCTGCAGGTTCTCCATGGACACGGAGGTGCTCAGGGCCAGCTGAGCGTAGGGGAAGGTCTGCATCGCGGTGACCTCATGCTCCGCATCCAGCACGATTTCCACCGCCATTACGCCCTCCAACAGCCGTGCCGGGGGGGTGAGCCGGTTGGCGGGCTCATGTCCCTGGGAGATCAGCTGAATGTTATTGGGGTCGTTGGGGCGCATATCCACATATTTGATATCGGAGATCTGCCAGGTGCCGCCGGTCTCGTAGTACTGCACGGAGCCCACGAATGCCACCCGGTTGCCCGGCTCCAGGATCTCCAGGCCTGTGCCGGTGAGGTTGAAGCCATAGTACACGGTCATGCCGTAGTACATATCGGTCTCGGCATCGTACTCCTCAACATAGACCGTCTGGCCGCTCTCGTAGGTGATCACACCCTCGAAGGCCACCTTAATGCCCTCGTACTGCTCAATGTTGGTACGCAGGCCCTTCAGTGTCACGGGGACCGCATCGCCATAGTAGAAGTCCGGGTCTTTTTCTTTGGAATGCATGTGCAGGCCCTGGGCCTTTGCCTGGCCGATGGCGGCCATGCAGGTCTCGCCGTACTGGTTTTCGGCGGAGTTGGAGGCGATGGACAGACCGTTCTGAAGCAGTTCGATGTTCAGATTCCGGTAAGTGTCCGCGCCGGCAGGTCTGTACCACACCCACACCAGATGGCGTTCGCCGGTGGAGTCCAGATTCCAGGTGTTGTTATCGGATTCAATGATGATAGAGTCGGCGTTTTCCAGCTTTTCTCTGGTGAAGGACGCCGCCTTCTTGCCCCACTGTTCGATCTTACCGGTGGATTCCGGGGTGTTCACCGCCAGATACCGAGCCTTCAGCAGACCCGTATGCACCACGGTTTCCGGAACGAAGAAGTGGGTGGTGTCGCCATCGATAAAGCTCTTGACAGTCACTTCCTGCTTCAGGGTATCAGAGTCCATGTCCAGCTTCACAGAGGCGGCGTAGTCAATAATCTCCGGGCCGCCGACGGTGGTGGTCACTGTAGGATCTGTGCCGTCTGCGGGTGCGGAGTCACAGCCTGCCAGGCAGCTGAGCACAAGGCTCAGCGCCAGCAGCAGGGCATACAATTTCTTATTCATAGGATTTACCGGATCTTAGCCGCCCAGGAATACGCACTCGTCGTAAGCATCCTGGAATGCATTGTCGATGAGGGCGTCCACATCGGTAGCGGACTCGCTCATGCACTTAGCCAGCAGAGTACCGACCTGCTCACGGGCAACGGAGGAGCCGTTGAAAGCGGGAGAGGTGAAGTAGGTGTCAGCCTCTTCCAGACCGACCTTAACAACCAGAGCGGTCAGGAACTCAGCGCCGTTGGCCTTGTTCAGCCATGCAGCGTAGGTTTCGTTCTGCTGAGCAGACTCCAGAACGGGCATATAGCCGGAGGTGGAGGAGAACTCAGTCTGGAAAGCCATGTTGGTGGTCAGGTACTTGACGAACAGCCAGGAAGCCAGGACCTGCTGGTCGGTGGTCTTGCCGCCCTTCAGGATACAGACGCTGGGACCCTGGGAGATGACCTTCTTGTTGTTCTCGTTAGCCTGAGGAATGGGAGCAACGCCAACCTCGAAAGCGTTGCCTTCGGGGATCTGGTAGCTGGCGCCGCCGGAGGAGCCGATGCACATATAGCTGTGGGAGACTTCCTTGTCCAGCTCGGTGAACAGGCCGGAGGTGTAGGAGCCGTACAGAGCCTCAGTGGTCACATAGCCCTTCTGGAACCAGTCGCGCAGTTCCTTCACGAAGCTCTTGCAGTCGTCGTTGTTGAACAGGTAGTGCTCGCCGGTTGCGCTGGTGTAGCCATAACCGTACTGCTCGCACAGGGTGATGAACCAGTTGTTCTCGGAGTCATAGCCCAGAGGAATGCTCTTGGGGTCGATCTCCAGGATCTTCTTGCAGACTTCTTCCATCTCGTCCCAGGTGGTGGGAACGGTCAGGTTGTTGTCATCGAAGAAGGTCTTGTTGTAGTAAAGAACCTCGGTGGACTTGCTCATAGGCATGGTGTACATCTTGCCGTCGCCGAACTGCATGCCTTCGTTGTAGAAGCCGTCGATGAAGTCATCGATCTCGGCCTGGGTCAGGCCCAGGATCTCGGTGGTGCCGTCAGCGCGGGTGACCTCTGCGGTGCTGGCGATCAGATTGTCCAGAGCAACAACGGACTTGGACATTCTGTAGGTAGCAACATGGTCGGGATAGCAGTAAGCGATGTTGGGCTGGTTGTCGCCCATGATCTCGGTGTTGATCAGGCCGGCAATGTCGCTCCAGCCGCCGTAGCTGCTGTGCTCGATGGTGATGTTGGGGTAGAGCTTGTTGAACTCGCCGATGTGGTAGTCCAGCACTTCCTGGAGCTTTGCGCCCATGGTGTGTGCGAACTTGATGGTGACGGCGCTGCCGTCATAGCCGCCCTCGGGAACGGGTTCCACGACCTCGTTGCCGCCGTTGGGCTGGGTCTGCTCGGGGGTCTTGGGGCCGCAGGCTGCCAGCACGCCAATCAGCATGACGACTACCAGCAGCAATGCCAGAAATCTCTTTTTCATTGTTTGTTTCCTTTCTTTATATATATTTTTTACTAACAAGTTTTATCATAAACCGCCTTTGCGGTCTATTTACGCATTAGCCCTTGATGCCGCTGCGGCTTACACCTGCCATAATATACTTACGCAGGAACACGAACACCAAAAACAGCGGGGCGGATACGATGGCGACAGCCGCCATCTGCACGGGGTAGTTCACCTGACCGGAGGCACTGGTAAAGGCGTTGCGCAGGCCGTTGGTGATCAGCTGATAGGCTTTGTCGTTTGCCACCAGCTTGGGCCAGATATAGGAGTTCCACGCGCCCATCATCTTCAAAATGGTGATGGAGATCAATGTAGGCAGCGCCAGTGGAACCATCACCTTCCACAGATACTTCAGATCCGAAGAGCCGTCCACCTTCGCGGCCAGATACAGCTCATTGGGGATCTGCAGGAAGTTCTGCCGGAGCAGGAAGATATAGAACACACTCACCAAAAACGGCACGATCAAGGCCTTGAAGTCATTGATCCAGTTCAGGTTGTTGATGGTGATGTAGTTGGTGATGGTGAACAGCTCGCCGGGGATCATCATGGTGGCAAGCAGCGCTGCGAACATGGCGTCCTTGCCCTTGAACTCCAGCCGGGCAAAGGCGAAGGCGGACAGCACCGTGATCACCAGCGACAGCACCGTGGAGACAACGCCCACATACAGGGTGTTCATGAACAGTCTGCCGAGGTTTGCGGTGTTGAATGCGTCCAGATAGTTGGCGAACACGAATCGCTGGGGCCAGAAGGTGGGGATCGTCTGGCGGTATTCTGCTTCCGTCTTCAGAGATGAGATGATCATCCAGTAGAAGGGGAACAGAACGATCAGCGCCATGACGATAAGGAATGCGTAGGTAAAGAACTTGGCCGTGATATTGCCCATGCGAGAGGCGGCGCTGACCCGGCGCAGATCCTTTTCTTTCATAGTGGTAAAGGTATTTTTCTCCATAGCCGCCTCCTTAGAAATGCACGCGCTTCTTGCTGACCTGCAGATTGATCATGGTCACAACAAGAATGATCGCAAACAGGAACAGCGCGGCGGCGCTGGCGGTACCGTGGGCTCTGGTGCCCAGGGAATCGTAAATAAATCCGACCATTGTATTCAGCCGGCCGGCGTCGTGAACAGGACCCATGGTCTCGCCGAAGATACCCACGATGCTGGAGTACTCCTTGAAGCCGCCGATGAAGCCGGTGATGACCACATAGGCGATCATGGGAGACAGCAGGGGCACGGTGATCCGGGTGAACACTCTCCAGCGGGGCGTGCTGTCCACCTTGGTGGCGTCGTAGTACTGCTTGTTGATGCTCTGCAGACCGCCCAGCAGAATCAAAATCTTGAAGGGCAGGGCGTTCCACACGATGTAGACCACCATGACCACCACATTGGCCCAGTAGCCGGAGCCGGCGCTGAGCCAGTTGACGGGCTCACCGCCGAAGAACATGATCACATTGTTGACGATACCCCAGGTATCGGCCATATCGCCGGAGGGGCGCAGGCCAATGATGTTGAACATTGCGGCGAACACCATGCCGATAGCGATGGAGTTGGTCACATAGGGCAGGAAGAAGATGGTCTGCAGGCCCTTCTGCAGGAACTTGATGGAGTTCAGCGCCACCGCGATCAGCAGAGCAAGGATCGTGGAAATGGGGACGGTGGCCACGCAGAGGATCGCGGTGTTAAACAGGCAGTCGGTAAACCGCTTGTAGCCGATGACTCGCTGGAAGTTGGCAATGCCGAACTGGAAGGTCTGGCCGGCCTTGGCCAGGTTGGCGCTGTAGCCGTTTTGGAAAGCCATCAGCACCGTGTTGATAATCGGCCATACGGTAAACACCAGCAGCAGCACGATCGCCGGTGACAGGTACAGCCACGCTTTCCACTGTTTTCCGTTATTTGCCATATTACTTCACCTCAAAGTAGATCCGCTCGTCGGTCTCCTTGTTGAACAGGAAGAACTTATGGGGCTTGACATTGTACTTTACAACGCCCGCGGTGATATCCACCTTGTTGTCCGAGTCGATGATGGAGCGGATGGTGGGATTGGCAGAAGCGGGGTGGGTGGAGACGATGCTCACATCCCGGCCCATGACCTCCACATTGGAGAGGCTGCACTCCAGGGCGCCGTTGTCATCCAGCTCGAAGCCCTCGGGGCGGATGCCGATGGTGACTTCCTGATCGGCCACGCCGGACACTTCCAGCACGCAGTTTTCACCGATGAAAACCTTGCCGCCTTCCACCTTGCCCTCGAAGACATTGATGGGAGGTGTGCCCAGGAACTTGGCCACAAACAGGTTGGTGGGATCGTCATAGACCTCCTGGGGCTTGCCGATCTGCTGGACAACGCCCAGTTTCATAACTACGATCATATCGGAGATGGACATTGCCTCTTCCTGGTCGTGGGTGACGAAGACGGTGGTGATGCCGGTCTCTTTCTGGATCCGGCGGATCTCCTCACGGGTCTGCAGACGCAGACGGGCGTCCAGGTTGGACAGCGGCTCGTCCAGCAGCAGAACTCTGGGCATCTTCACCAGTGCGCGGGCGATGGCCACACGCTGCGGCTGACCGCCGGGGAGCTCGCAGGGCTTGGGGTCCATCAGCTCGTCAATCTGCACCAGCTTGGCAGCTTCCACTGCCCGCTCCTCCATCTGGGCCTTGCTGAGCTTGTCGGCGCCCCGGAGGTTCTGCAGGGGGAAGAGGATGTTCTGCCGCACGGTCATATGGGGGTACAGGGCGTAGTTCTGGAACACCAGGCCGATGCCCCGCTTCTCCGTGGACAGCTCGGTCACATCGTCGTCACCGAAGAAGATCTTGCCAGAGGTAGGCTTCTGCAAGCCGCTGATCATGTACAGTGTTGTGGACTTGCCGCAGCCGGAGGGGCCCAACAGGCCGATCAGCTTACCGTCGGGGATCTCAAAGGTGAAGTCGTTGACTGCCACCACTTCTTTGCCGGCCTTCTTGTCCCGGCTGGGGAAGATCTTGGTCAGATTCTGCAATGTCACTTTCATAGCAAATCTCCTGTTTTTTAATATTCTTTTTCAGCCGCCTGCTGAGCATGCAGCTGCTTGGTATACTCGATCAGTTCCTCGGTACTGGCGAAAATCCGCTGCCCCAAAAGCTCCACCACCGCCGTACCGGAAAGCAGGTCGTGGATGGGGGTATTGTTGCGGGTGAACAGAAGCAGCGCAAACTGCACCAGGGCAAAGATGCCCAATATCACCGTGCCGGTCATATCCATGATCCCCCAGAATATCATCAGGATCAGATACACCGGGATCATGATCTCCACGGTGAACTTTCCCAAAAGGGATCTGACCAGCAGCTGGGCGGTGTTGACCTTCACACCGTCGCTGCGGACCAATCCCAGACCCATCGCCTTCTTGCCCAGGGTCTGGCCGTTTTTGAACAGCAGCGGGATCACAAACTCCAGCAGAAGCACCGCCGCCAAAATGCCCACCGTTGTGGTGGACAGGGAGATACTGATGAGCCGGTTGTAGGCGTCCATGGCCGCTTCGTCCTTGTTCAGATCCGCATACGCCGCATCATAGGCGGCTTTTTCCGTTTCGTCCAGGGCGGCGTAGTCCTCAGAGGAAATGTCCAGCGCCACACCGTACTGGGTTTCGTAGCGGTCAAAAGCGGACTGCAGGGTGTCGTTGTATTGATCGTAAGAGAGCACTTTAGCAAGGGCAAACTGGGCGCCCACCGCCAAAATGCAAAGCAGTATCAGGTCAAGGCCCCAGGCGGCGACCCGCTTCCAAAGACCTGCCTTTTGCAGCGTGATACCCAAGGGATTCCCTCCTTACAAAGGGGATATTTTTCTGACGATGCAGAATGCGGCATTCCCCCGCTCTAGGGGTATGCCCGATCGTTTTACACTTTATTATAACATATATCACTGGAAAAAACCAGCTATTTTCTTAATTTTTTGCGGTTTTTTCTCTTTTAACCGGTCCAAAAACGCCAAGGGGATCTGCAGGTTTCCCCTGCCCGTTCCCAAAGCGATATCCGGCTTGTTTTCTCCGTGGAAATCACTGCCGCCGCTGGGCAGAAGTCCGAATCTTTCTGCGGTCTCCTTGGCAGCTTTTTCCGTCTCCTCGTCGTACTTTGCGTACAGCACTTCCATGCCGTCCAGCCCGCTTTCCAGCGCTTTGGGGAGAAACGCTTCCAGCTCCTGCTGCTGCAGGTTCAAATACGGATGGGCCAGCACCGCCACCGCTCCCCTGCTCTTGATAAACCGGATGGTCTCAAAGGCGTCCGGTTTTTCCGGGGGCGTATAGTACTTACCTTTGGGAGAAAGGAAGGTTTTGAACGCCTCCTGCACAGATGCCGCGTACTCCAGGCGCATCAGCTCATGGGCGATGTGGGCCCGGTTGATGTAGCCGTCGGGAGCGTCCTTTTGCAGCGCCTTATAGTCGATGATGATGCCGTCTTCCGCAAGAGCGGCGACCAGTTTTCGGTTACTTTCTTCTTTGCTCACCCGGAGCCTCTCCACCCGCTCCGTGATGACGCCGTAGTCCTCCGGCGTCACAAACAGCATAAGGATATGCAGTTCTTTTCCAAGGTAATCCGTAGAAAGCTCCACCGCCGGCACAGCCTCTACCCCGCTGCCCTCCGCCGCCGCCAAAAAGTCCGGCAGGCCCGCCACCGTATTGTGGTCACACAAGGTCAGCGCCTGCAGACCTTGCTTTTGAGCAAGGTCGATCAGCTCCGCCGGGGAGACCGTACCGTCGGAAAAATAAGAATGGGAATGCAAATCACACAGTTTCATAACAACCTCTTTACAGGGGAAATACCTCTGCCATATTATTTGGCAGAGGTACGCTTAAACAATCCGTCCAGAATCTCCTTTGCCGCATCGGCATAGGTGGAGACGGTGACGGTGTAGTCGCAGATGTCGGCATTTTTCTGTTCCGCCTCCAGGGCCATGATCCGGTTGACCTTCTCGTCAAGGCTCAAAGGCTTTTCCAGGAGATTCCGCAGCAGGTCTTCCTTGTCCTGCTTGATATACACGGTGGTCACATTGGGGAAATGGGTCTTCAGCGACATGGCGCCGCAGATGTCCATAACGGTGAGCACGTGGTGGCCGGAGGCCAGAATCTGCTCCACATCACGCTTCCGGGAGCCGTAGTTGTGGCCGGCGTACATGGTGGATTCAAAGATCTCGCCGCTGTCCCGCATCTGGCGGAAAGCCTCCAGGGAGATATACTGATACCACTCCTTGCCGTGGAGGCCTACGGTGGCATCGGTGGTGTAGCTGATGAGCTTCTGGAAGCGTCTGGACTTTTTCAGCATCAGTTTGGCCACTTCGTTCTTGCCGCTGCCGGAGGGGCCTACTAGCACCACGATCCCCGGCTCATTGGAAGAGCCTTTACCGGGGCGGGCGGCGTAGCCGTCGGTGATGACCTCCACCAGCTTCAGAAACTCCTGGTAGTTGTTCACCGCCAGCACACCGGTGGCGTGCTGATTCCAGGGCCGACGCATCAAAATGGGATAAGCGGCGTTGGAGTGGGAGACATTGTGCATACCGTCGTCGAAAAGGATGTCCACATCGATCTTATCCTTCCGTGAGCCCATATAAATATGGTCCTGGGGGATCTCCGGGAACTCCTCCATGATCCGCTGGGCGCGGATGCTCATAAACTCCGGGTACACAGAGGTGGATACGAAAACCTCCGTCATTTTCGACAGCTTCCGCACGAACTCCTTTGCCCCCTTGATCACCGGCTGGGTGCGGAAAAACTCCGGGTCACGGAAGAACTCGAAGATCACATCCGCCCGGGTGCCCAAGTGTCCCCACCGGTCCACCTCGTAGATGGTCAGAGGGGGGTCAAACTTATATTTTTCATTGGCAAGACGGATGGCGTAGGGCACGCACTCCATCAAAACATCGTCAACATCCAAGGCTGTGGACAGCCGAAACTTTCTGTTCATTTTTACGCTCTCTTTCTGGTTGTTTCCTATAAAATATTTTATCGAAAAACCACCTTTTTTTCAACCACTAGATGTTGTAAGAAAACCGCCTGCCGGACACCATTGCCTCTGCAAAAGCAAAAGGCACACACGTTTCAGTGTGTGCCTTTTCGTATTTTCTATCAGCCGATGTTCTTATCAAAGCCGAAGTAGCGGAGGGTGTTGTTGTAGCTGATGTTCTCCACCAGCTGGCCCAGATACTGCATGTCGGCGGGGTACTCGCCGTCTTCCACCAGCTGGCCGATCAGATTGCACAGAATCCGGCGGAAGTACTCGTGGCGGGTGTAGCTGAGGAAGGACCGGGAGTCGGTGAGCATACCGTTGAAGGTGCCGAAAGCGCCAAGGCTCATCAGGCTCTTCATCTGCTCCTCCATGCCTACCTTGTGGTCATTGAACCACCAGGCAGAGCCCTGCTGGATCTTGCCGGGAATGCCGCTGTCGGTCTGGAAGCCGCCCATAATGGTGCCGATAATGCCATTGTCGGCGTTGTTCAGGGAGTAGAGAATGGTCTTGCCCAGGGCATCCGCATCCTCCAGAACGCCCAGCAGAGCCGCAAGGCCCTTGGCGTTGGCGGCGTCGTTCATAGAGTCGAAGCCGGTGTCGGGACCCAGCTTGCGGAACATCTTCCGGGAGTTGTCCCGCAGGCAGCCGAAGTGGAACTGGTTGACCCAGCCACGGCGGTTGTATTCCTTGCACACGGAGATCAGCAGCGCGGTGTGGTAGGCCAGCTGCTCGTCCCAGGTAATGCCCTTACCAGCCTTGGCCCGGGCGTAAATGTCATTGAGGGTATCCTCGTCGGCCTCCACGCAGAAGCAGTAGTCCAGGGCGTGATCGCACACGCAGCAGCCCCGGTCAGCAAAGTAGGCGATCCGGTCATTCAGCGCCTTGCGCATATCCTCGACGGTGTTGATGGCATAGCCCACCACGCTTTCCAGCTGGGCCACATACTGGGGGAAGGTCTCCTTGTCCGCCCGCATAGCCTTGTCGGGGCGGAACGCCGGCAGCACCACGGCGGGAGCAGTGGGGTCGGCAGCCAGAAGCTCGTGGGCCTTCAGATCGTCCACGGGATCGTCGGTGGTGCAGATCAGCTTCACGCCGGACTTGCGGATAATGCCCCGGACGGACATATCCGGCTGCTGCAGGATCGCGTTGCACTTTTCAAAAATCTCCATTGCATTGTCGCCGTTCAGCGGCTCATCGATGCCAAAGTATCTCTGCAGCTCCAGATGGGTCCAGTGATACAGAGGGTTGCCGATGAGCTTGGGCATGGTCTCTGCCCACTTCTGGAACTTCTCGGCAGGCGTTGCCTCGCCAGTGATGTAGTACTCCGCCACGCCGCAGGAGCGCATGGCCCGCCACTTGTAGTGGTCGCCGCCCAGCCACACCTCGGTGATGGTGGCGTAGCGCTTGTCCTCATAGATCTCCATGGGGTTGATGTGGCAGTGGTAGTCGATGATGGGCATTTTCGCCGCATGGTCGTGATAGAGGACACGGGCGGTTTCGGTCTTCAACAGGAAGTTTTCATCCATAAACTTAGTCATATTCGTTCTCCTTTACAGCACAACGCCGTCTTTGAAAATAGAAATCTCCCGGAAACCCTTCTCCTCAGAGCGGGTCTGCTTGCCGGAAGCCACCTCCAGCACCAGCGCCAGCAGATCCCGGGCAGCTTCGTCCAGGGTCTTGCGGCCGTCAGCCACTGTGCCGGCGTTAAAATCGATCCAGCCGTGCTTTTTGGTAGCCAGAGGGGTATTGGTGGCGATCTTCATGGTGGGGGCGGGGGCGCCGAAAGGCGTTCCCCGGCCGGTGGTGAACAGCACCATATGGGCGCCGGCAGCGGTGAGCGCCGTGGCAGAGACCAGGTCGTTGCCCGGGCCGTAGAGCATATTTAAGCCCTTGGTGACCACCGGATCACCGTAGCCGATCACGTCCATAATGGGTGCTGCGCCGCCCTTTTGGACACAGCCGCAGGACTTGTCCTCCAAGGTGGTGATGCCGCCGGCCTTGTTGCCGGGACTGGGGTTATCGTAGACCACTTCGTTGTGGCGGATAAAATAGGCTTTGAAGCCGTTGATCATGGAAACGGCCTTTTGGAAGATCTCCTCGCTGACACACCGGTCCATCAGGAAACCCTCCGCGCCGAACATCTCCGGCACTTCCGTCAGCACCGTGCTGCCGCCCATGGCGATGAGCAGGTCGGAGAACCGGCCCACCACAGGATTGGCGGTGATGCCGGACAGGCCGTCCGAGCCGCCGCACTTGGTGCCGATGACCAGCTCCGAGGCGGGGATATCTTCCCTTTGGAACTTTGCCGCGAAAGCGGCGCATTCCTCCAGCAATTCCCTGCCAGCGGCCAGTTCGTCCTCCACCTGCTGGCAGGTGAGGAACTTGATCCGCTCTCTGTCAAAATCGCCCAGCTCCGCCACGAATTGCTCGTGGGTCAGGTTTTCGCAACCCAATCCCACCACCAGCACGCTGGCGGCGTTGGGGTGCTTTGCAAGGGCGGCCAGGAGCTTTCGCGTCTGGGCATGATCCTCGCCGGTCTGGGAACATCCGAAGGGATGGGTAAAGGCGTACAGGCCCTCCACGCTGCCGCTGACAAGATCCTGGTTTTCCTTCACCAGAGCTTTCGCCACATCGTTGACGCAGCCCACGGTAGGAATGATCCAGATCTCATTGCGGATACCCACCTTTCCGTCACGGCGGCGGTAGCCACGGAAGGTGGCCGCCGGCTGACTCTCAAGAGGGGTGATCTTGGGGTTGTAGGTATATACCATCTCCCCTTCCAGGTTGGTGGCCATATTGTGGGTATGCACCCACTGGCCAGCTTCGATGGCGGCCGTTGCGTGGCCGATGGAGAAGCCGTACTTAAACACCTGCTGGCCATCTTCGATGGTCTTCAGTGCCATCTTATGGCCTTGGGGGATCTCCGCCAAAGCGGCAACGCCCTCAAAAACCGTTCCCTGGGGAATGGTGCGCAGGGCCACCGCCACATTGTCCTTGGGGTGGATCTGAATAAAATCGGGCATAGCTACCTCCTTACAGGCAGGCAGCAAAAGCAGCCAGCGCGCCCTCTGTGCGGATCTTCTTCAGGTTCTCCACCGTTGCCTTTTCAAAGCCGGGGATCTGGGTCAGATCCTGGCCCCACATCTTCTCGTTGGTCATCACAGCCTTCACCAGCTCTTCCTCGGTGTCGTTTCTGTGATCCCAGTAGAACTCCAGGACCCAGCGGTCGTCGGAGCAAAGGTAGGTGTTGCCCTTGCTGCGGCGGCACAGCAGGCCCTTTTCGTTCAGCTCCTGAATGTCGTTGCTGAAGAAGGCGATGTAGGCGGCGAAGCTCATGGTCAGACAAGTGGGCAGCGCGCCGTTTTTCTCGATGTACTCCAGGAAGGAGGGCATATTTCTGGCTCTCCACTTAGCGGTGGAGTTAAGGCTGATGCTCATCAGCTCGTGGTTGACAAAGGGGTTGTTGAACCGGTCCTGCACTGCAGCGGCAAAGGCCTTGCAGTCTTCCTGGTCCAGGGGCAGAATGGGCACGATTTCGGAAAGGAGCATCTTGTTCATAAAGCCCAGGACAGTCTCGTCCTGCATGCACTCTCTGACGATCTCGTGACCGCCCAGGTAAGCGCCCAGCACAAAGCCGGTATGGGCGCCGTTGAGGATGCGGACCTTCCGCTTCTTGTAGGGGGTCATATCCGGGGCCACAAACACCCGGTCCTCAAGGCCGGCCTTCCGGAAGGGCAGAATATCGTTCAGCTTGGGATGACCCTCGATCACCCACAGGCCGAAGACCTCGCCCACGTCCAGCAGGGGGTCGGCGTAGCCGTGGAGCTCCTCCAGCGCGGCCACCTCCTGGGGATCCCGGATGCGGCCGGGGACGATCCGGTCCACAAGGCTGCCGCAGAAGGTGCAGTCGTCATTTACGAAGCTGCGGAAATCGTCGGACAGACCCCACTGGTCGATGTATTGGTTGACGCACTTTTGCAGCTCTTTTCCGTTATTATCGATCAGCTCGCAGGCCAGGATCAGCACCCCTGCCTTGCCTGCCTGGTACCGGTGGTACAGCACCTGGGTCAGCTTGCCGGGGAAAGAGGAACAGGGCTTATCATTGAGCTCACAGGCGGGATCGTAGACGATACCGGCCTCGGTGGTGTTGGAAACGATGATCTGCAGATCGTCGCTGGCGGCCACCTCCATCATGGCGGCAAAACCGTCGGCCTCATAGGGATTCAGGCAGCGGGACACGGAGGAGATGACACGGGCGTCATCAATCTTCTGTCCGTTCTGGCTGCCCCGCAGGTGCAGTGTGTACAGGCCCTCCTGCTCGTTGATCATACCCGCAAGACCGGGAGCGATAGGCTGCACCAGGCAGCACTTGCCGTTCCAGCCGGCCTTTTCGTTGGCAAGGTCAAACCAGTAGTCCACGAAGGCTCTGAGGAAATTACCCTCGCCGAACTGCAGCACCTTCTCCGGCGCTTTCTCCAGAATGTAGCCGGTATAGCCGGACTTCTTCAGTACGCTGTAATTGAGTTTTTCCATTGTTCTTTCCTCCCAAATTATATATCTGTCACTTGGTCTGCATTGACTGTAATAAGCCGGTCACCCTCCTGCCCGGACATGGTGACATTCTTCAGCGTCACATTTTTCACGCAGTTAAAATACAGTCCCCGCTTGCACTCCGCTCCCACGTGATCCATCAGGGCCGGAAGTCCGGCAGAGGCGTCCTGCTTAAAAGTAAAGCGGACATTTTCGATGGTCACATGCTCAATGGGCCGTTCCGTCAAGCCGTAGAAGTAGCCTGCCACCCATTCGCAGTCGGCGCACTCCATATCCCGGAAGGTGAAGCTTCCCAGATAGGGCGTGCCATCATCGATGGGATGGGGCTCTTTGCTCCAGACGATCTCCTCGTGGCCGTCCGGATCGCAGTAATAATACATATTCATCACTATGGGCGCCATCACATTCTCCATCTTAATATTGGAGAACTCCACGCCGTCAATGATCGCGTATTTGCCTCTGCCCCGGCGGGTCTTGATGCGCAGGCCCCGATCGGTATGGCGGAAATAGCACTGCGTGACCGTCAGGTCTTTCACGCCGCCGGACATTTCGCTGCCCAGCACCACCGCGCCGTGGGCAAACTCCATCAGGCAGTTGCGAATGGTGTGGTTGGAGGCGGGAGTCTGATACTTCATGCCCATATACATCTTGCCGGCTTTGATGGCGATGGCATCGTCACCCACGGAAAAGCGCATACCCACAAATTGCACATCGTCGCAGCTCTCCGGGTTGGCCCCGTCGGTATTGGGACTGACTTTGGGCGCTTCCACCGCCGTGTCATAGAATCCCACGCCCTTGCAGAAGAAGGGGTGGAAGTTCCAGCTGGCGGAGTTCTTGCCCAGAATGCCGTGGAAGACCACATTTTCGCACCGGTTCATAAACACCAGTCGGGGGCGGCCGACGGTGCGTCCCTGCAAGTTGCTCCACCACGTGCCGTTGGGGGCATTTCCGTCAATGACGCCCTTGCCTACGATCCGGATGTTCCGGCAGTGATAGGCGCTGATCAAGCTCTGCCGGCATTTACAGGGATTGCCCTCCCAGGAGCTGATCTGCACCGCTTCTCCCGTTTGCGGATCGGTAATCTCACCGGGCAGGATGGGGTAATGGGTCTCATCAGTATCGCCCAGCAACAGTGCGCCGGCCTGCAATTCCAGCGTCATATCCGATTTCAGCGTCAGCGGGCGAATACAGTATGTACCGGCGGGCACGGTCACTCTGCCGCCAAAGCTGCAGCAGTTGATGGCGTTTTGCAGAGCCACAGTGTCGTCCTGCACGCCGTCACCCACGGCGCCAAAATCTTTGACGCTGATGCAGGCAGCTTCTCCCAGGGTGGTAAAGGTGACTGTTTCCTTCCCCACAGATACGCAGTACTCCGTCTCCGGGGTCAGATCAAACAAGGAAAACACATTGGTGGTCATCCCCGTCAAAATCGGTGCGCCATTGAGAGAAACATCGTATGCCGCTTCTGCATAGTAGGGGTTGTTCCCCTCCAGCTCAAAGCACGCAGACACGGAAGAACTGTACAAGATATGAAATCCCATTGTTTTGGCCTCCTTCTGCTTTTTCCTATCTTCATTATAACGGGAAAACCGGCAGTAGCAATAGGTATTCTTTGCGGTAAAACATTGTGATTCTTGCTCTGTTTTTGTTGACAGGGAGCGGCAATTCCGCTATGATAAAGCCAGAGAGGTGAAACTTATGGCAAAAACACTCCCCGGCTACGATCCCCGGCAGGAAATGCGTCGGCTGGACTATGAGATCGCCCACAAGCAGGATATCTACCTAAAGGATGTGGCCCTCCACCACCACGATTTCTACGAGGTGTATTTTCTGGTCTCCGGTGATGTCACCTACACCATCGAGGGCCGGATCTATCATATGATGCCCGGAGATATGCTGATCATCAACCCTCAGGAGCTCCACCAGGTGGGCATTCGTCCGGAGGGCGCTCCCTACGAGCGGTATGTGCTGTGGATCGCCCCTGCCCTGCTGGAGGAGCTCTCCTCCCGGCAGACCCAGCTTGCCGCCTGTTTTGACCCCAGCCGGCCGGATTACACCAACCACCTCCACCTGGCAGGTGAGCAGCGCAGTCAAATGAAGGCGCTGATGGAGCTGATGTATCACGAGTATGAGGGGCAGGATTTTGGCAATGATCTTCTCTCTTACAATCTGCTGTCGGCCATTATGATCCTGGTCAACCGCATCGCCGGACAGGACGGCCGGCGGTATCCCGATCCGGAGCAGGCCAATGCTTTGGTATCCAAGGTCATCGACTACATCAATCTCCATTACGGCGAGGAGTTGTCTCTGGATCTATTGGCGGACCTGTTTTTTGTCAGTAAGTACCACTTAAGCCACACCTTCAACAAGTACACCGGCACAGGACTTTACCAGTATATCCAGCGGCGGCGTCTGCAGATCGCCCGGCAGCTGATGAGTCAAGGGAAAAATCCCACACAGGTGTTTCGCCAGTGCGGCTTTGCCGATTACGCAGGCTTTTACCGGGCCTTCCGGCGGATCTACGGCTGCTCCCCCAGAGAGTTTGCCCAGTCCCAAAAAGCTGAACGATAAAAGACCCCCTCAGTGAGGGGGTCTTTTTATGTATCTGTGAACCCATAAAGGGCATGGGTGAACTTTTGCAGCGCCTGATCCCGTTTTCGGTATATGGAGGACTGTTCGATCCCCAATTCCCCGCACAGCCGGTCAATAGCGCCCCGTTCCGGATGCAGATACATCCGCTGGAGGATCAGATACTCCTCCGGCGCCAGGGCAGAAAGGCCTCTGTCGGTGACGGAAAGCCAGCGCTTGACCTGCTCCAAGGACCACTGCAGCTCCTGGCGCTCTGCCATGTTGTTGATCAGCGCCTCCTCCCGGCGGCCGCCGCCGCCTTTTACGGCTACGGCATCCGTTGCCACGCCCCGCAGGCTGACAGCATCCTCCTCCAGCCGGCGGATCTCAGCGGGAATGTTGCTGAGGGCCCGGTGCATAGCATCATACCGCCGGAGCTTTTCCACTGCCTCGTCCTTCCATTTCATCCCCGTCTCTCCTTTCCGTAGACCTTGCCGTAGCGGTGAAAGGCCGCCCACCGGCGGAGAAACCACATTCTCCAATCACCGCAGTTTTTGTTCTCGCACCCCTTGGGGTCCTGCACACGGGTGCAGGTCTCACAGGGACTGTTGCATTTCGTCGTATCCATCTTTTCTCCTTTCGCACTCCTGACAAAGTTCCTTTTCCTCTTCAAACACTTCCGCGCCGCATCGTTGGCACCACGCCCGGGGCAGCGCCCCCTGGACATCGTATAAAACCATCGACCGCCCTGTCTGCACCGGCCGTCTGGCAGGCGGCCGCAGGTACACAAAACACACATATCCACCTCCGTTCGTACTTGTTCAAGAACAACTGTATCCCCATATTAGTACTCGTTCGCGTACAAGTCAAGGGGTTTTCGACAGATTTCTTCGACTTTGTGTACTTGCACAAGTACAGGTGTTGTTTTTTGTCGATATTCGCCACAACCGCCAAATCCGTCTTTGGCGCGCAAAAAACCGGACGCGCAATTTACGCGTCCGGTCATCGTATGTAATTTTACACCGTAGCTTCCTCTTTTGCCGGCGTTTTTTGCCATGTCAAACCCCGGGGATAGAAGAAACGCACCTTCTCCTCCGCCACACGGATGTCCACTACCTGCGCAATCCGCAGTTCGCCGTCCAGATTGATAGGGGTCTGCTTATCGCAGAATATCTTCACATGGTCGGTGGAAAAATGGCGGATCAGCTCCGGGTACTTGGCGTACTGGCCGTTTTTGTACTTGCCGATTACCTTTGCCACCTGCAGCAGGGATACATCCCGCACCAGCAGCACCTCCAACTTCCCGTCGGTGGGATCTGCATCCGGCACGGGATTGAAACCGCCGCCGTAAAAACGGCCGTTGCAGACGCAGATGAGGGTGTGCTTTCCATCGATTCTCTGTCCGTTGACCTCCACCACATAGTGCTCGCTGATGCCCCGGAGGACATTGATCACCGTAGAAGCCGCGTAGGCCCGGAAGCCGCTGAGGAGCGGAATGCGCTTGTAGTTGGACACATCCGTGCCGATCCGGGCATCCAGGCCCACGGAGCAGATGTTCAGGCTATAGTCGTCGTTGCAGCGGATCAGGTCAAAGGTGACTTCCTCGCAGTCCAGCAGGCGTTCTAAGTCCCGGAACGCCTCCGGCTGGGAGAACAGCCGGGCAAAATCGTTGCCGCTGCCTCCGGCGAACATGGTCACGGACACGTTGTCGTATCCTGCAGCGCCGGACACCACTTCGTTCAGCGTACCGTCGCCGCCGCAGGCATAGAGCCGGTATTCCTCGCCGGACTTTGCCGCCCGGTTGGCGATCTTCCGGCATTGTCCGGGGGCGCCGGAGACCTCAATGCTATATTCGATGCCCCTCGCTTCGCAGACCTCCGCGATCTTTTTGCGATAGTTTTCCGTCTGATTGCGGCTGCCGGCGGCGGGATTGATGATAAACAGATGCTTCATTTTTTACTTCTTTCTCCGGGAATCGTCGGTAAACATATAGTAATCGCACTTGATCTTGCCGTTGTAGAACTTCCGTTTTTTGTCTGCCCGGCGGCCGAAATAATGCTCAAACTCCGGCTCGGAGGTGATGACAAACTGCTTCCAGCCGTTGGCGTATTTCAAATGGCGGCCCAACGCTCCATACAGCCTTTGGGCGCTGCTGAGCTCCATCATCCGCTCACCGTAGGGCGGGTTGCACACCAAAATGCCCTGATCACAGGGCAGGCTCATCTTGGTGGCGTCGCCGTCTTTGAAGGTGACACAGTCGGCCACCCCGGCTTTCCGGGCGTTGGCAAAGGCCAATGACACACAGGCCGGATCGTTATCCGAACCCATAATCCGATAATTTCCGCTGAACTCTTTATCCTTCGCTTCTTCCCTGGCCAGTTCCCAGGTGCTTTTCGGCATCCAGGGGAACTCCTGGGCGGCGAAGGTTCGGTTGAGACCGGGCGCTCTGTTCTTGGCGATCAGCGCCGCCTCGATGGGGATCGTACCGGAGCCGCAGAAGGGATCCCAGAAGAACTCTCTGCCCCGGAAACGGGTCAGCTGGATCATGCCGGCAGCCAGCGTCTCATGGAGCGGCGCGTCGTTGCCCACTGCCCGGTAGCCCCGCTTGTGCAGACCCTGTCCGGAGGTGTCCAGGGACAAGGTCACTTTGTCATTCAGAATTGTAAAATGGAGCTGGAACTTAACGCCGGTCTCCGGCAGCCAGCTGACGCCGTACTTCTCCCCCAACCGGCGGGAGGCGGCTTTCTTAATGATGGCCTGGCAGTCGGAGGTGCTCATGAGCTGACTGTTCAGACAGTGGCCCTTCACGGGGAACTGGCCGTCTTTGGGGATATAGTCCTCCAGATTGGTGCGCAGAACGCCCTGAAACAGCTCCTCAAAGGTCTTGGCCTGGAACTGGGCCAACACCACCATGATCCGCTCACCGGTCCGCAGGCAGATGTTTGCCCGGGCCAGGTCATTTTCGTCGCCGGTGAACAGGACACGCCGGTCCTCCACCTGGACATTTTCCATATTCAGCCGCCGCAGTTCATCGCCGGCAAGACCCTCAAGGCCAAACAGGCAGGGGGCGATCAGTTGCATTTTTCCCATACATCCTCCTAGGGAATGATTTTATGCCGCTTTAAGTACCGCTCTTCCTCGGAAAACACACAGCCGCAGTACTTCTGCATATAAAACCCGTGCTCCCGGGCAAACTCCTGTCCCGGCCGGAACAGTTCCCGGAAATCCCGATACAGAAACGCCACTCCGTACGCCTCTGCCGCCCTTTCCGCCACGGATTTCATCAGCTCGTGGTTTTGGTAGGGACTGATAAAGAGCGAGGAGGTAAAGCTGTCAAATCCTTGTTCTTTCGCCGTCTTCGCCGCGGCAAACAGGCGCATTTCATAGCACTTGACGCACCGGTTTTCAATATCCTCCGCCACCTCTCTCACAAAGGGCCGCAGGGCATATTCATCCTGCTCTATCAGCGGCAGACCGATCTCTTCGGCATACTGGCGCAGGCAGTTCCGCCGCGCCCGGTATTCGGTGAAGGGGTGGATATTGGGATTGTACCAATAGCCGGTCACATCAAATCCCTCCTGCCGGAGGCTCTCGATGCACCGGCTGGCGCAGGGGGCGCAGCAAATATGCAGTAAGGTCTTCATAGTTTTCTCCTTAAAAAGGACACATTTTTGTTATTGTACCACGCATATTTCAAAATCGCAATTGCAATATTCTGTTTCTTTCGTAAATGGAGCGTGGTATACTTGACTGGCACCGCCGGATTTAGTATGATACGAAAAAAGGAGGTGCGCTTTTGGAGGATCTGTTATTTATGGAGGAGGCTCTGGCTTTGGCCAAAGAAGCCGCCGCTGACGGGGAAGTGCCTGTGGGCTGCGTCATCGTCCGCCGGGGCGAGATCGTAGGCCGGGGCAGAAACCGCCGGGAGACGGACAAGACCGCCCTGGGTCACGCCGAGATCGAAGCCATCGGCGACGCCTGCAAAAACTTAGGCGGCTGGCGGCTCTGGGAGTGCACCATGTATGTGACGCTGGAGCCCTGTCCCATGTGCGCTGGCGCGATCATCAATGCCCGGATCCCCCGGGTGGTGGTGGGCGCCAGGGATGCAAAGAACGGCGCCTGCGGCTCAGTTTGCGATCTGTTTGCTATGGACTTTAACCACAAACCCGCCGTGGAATACGGATTGCTGGAGGAACCGTCCAAAGCCTTGCTGGAACAGTTCTTTCGGGACTTGCGGGAGACCTTAAGGGACAGGCCCAAATGGAAAAAACCAAATAACGAGAAAGAGAGCGTTTGACAACGCTCTCTTCTTTTTTACCGCTGCAAAGGAGGATTCTATGGAAGGCAAGATTTTACGAACAGGCAGTTGGGCAATCGTCTGCGCCCTGTGCATCCGTCTGCTGGATATCTGGTCACCGGGCTTTGCCCTTTCCCCGGAGCTGGGGGATTTTATGTTTTATCTCCAGACCGGCAGGGTAATCCGCCACAACACTGTCTCCTTCTCCCCGCCCCCGGAAACGGCTTCCCCGGAGGAGACCCAGCCGACTGTTCCGGAAGAAACCGCGCCGGACAGGCCTGTCTTCTCCCTTCAGGATGCTGAGGCCCTCACCATTAACAGCGGCTTTTCCCACGGCGCGGATATCGCCGACCTTCTGACCCAGCCCCTTTCCTGGGATCTTACCGGCAACGATCCCACGGTGCTGATCCTCCACTCCCATGCCACAGAGAGCTACACCCCCAACGGAGAGTATCACGAGTCCTCCCCCTACCGCACCTTGAACACCGACTACAACATGGTAGCTATCGGGGCGTATGTGACGCAGCGTCTGACAGAAGGCGGTCTGACCGTTCTGCACGACACCACCCTCCACGACTCCCCCTCCTACAACGCCTCCTACACAAGCAGCCGCCAGAGTGTAAAGGCGTATTTGGAAGAATATCCCTCTATTCGATTGGTGCTGGATCTCCACCGGGACGCCTACGAGGACGCCCAGGGCAACCAGACGGCTCTCACCGTCTTCTCCCAAGGGGAGACCGCCGCGGCGCTGATGTTCGTGGTAGGCACCAATTACAGCGGCTTAGAGCACCCGGATTGGCAGGAAAATCTGGCTCTGGCGCTGAAGCTGCAGACCCAGATCGAAGCGCTCTGTCCCGGCATCTGCCGGTCTGTGAATCTGCGCACCCAGCGGTTCAATCAGGATCTCTCCGCCGGTTCTTTGCTGGTGGAGGTGGGCGCCTCCGGCAACACTCTGCAGGAGGCCCTCCGAGCGGCAGAAATCCTGGCCCAGGGGATCCTTTCTCTCGCCCACGGCAGTCAATAAACAAGGCGTGTTGCCACAGGCAACACGCCTTGTTTTGTTTTTATCTTCCGCAGTTGCAGCCGCAGCTGCCGCAATTTCCTCCGCAGGGGGATTTGCCGCGGCGTCTGTTTTTCACTCCGCTGATGATCACGGCCGCCAGGGCCGCCGCCACAACAAGCAAAACAAGGATCGTCGGTCCGTTCATAACGCACCTCCCTTATGGGGATTCTTTCGCACCAGCAGGAACACCAGCGCAGCAAGAACCAGGATCGCCGCCGCTGTCCAGAATGTGAACACGCCGGTGGTCAGCAAACCCAACTGATAAACGATCAGAGAGATCGCATACGCAAAAACGCACATATAACCGATGGCAAAGGCCGTCCACTTTCCGTTGTTCATTTCCCGTTTAATGGCACCCATAGCAGCAAAGCAAGGCGCACACAACAGGTTAAACACCATGAAGGAGAACGCGGAAAGTCTGCTGCCGCCGAAGAACTCCCGGCCGATCACTGCCAGTCCTGCCGCGTCGCCGGTCTCCACCAGTTCAAACGCCAGGTCCGGGTCTGCCATAGAGGACAGAGCGCCGAACACGCCCACGACCTCCTCCTTGGCAACCAGTCCCAAAACGGTTGCCACCGCTGCCTGCCAGTTGCCAAAGCCCAGGGGCAAAAAGGCCACCGCGATCCAGCTTCCGATCACATTCAGAACAGAGGCCTCATCTCCATCTCCTATGTAATGGAAACCGCCTTCAAAGCTCAGGGAGTTCAGCACCCAGATAATTACACTGGCAGCCAGAATCACCGTGCCTGCTCTCTTGATAAAACTCCAGCCCCGCTCCCAGGTTGCCCGCAGCACATTGGAGGCTACCGGCGCATGATATGCAGGCAGCTCCATAACAAAGGGCGCGGGATTTCCGACGAAGGGCTTGGTTTTCTTCAAAATGATGCCGGATACCACCACAGCGCCCACGCCAATGAAATAGGCCGCTGTGGCGATCCACGCGCTGTTTCCAAACAGAGCGCTGGCGACCATTCCCACAATGGGCATCTTCGCGCCGCAGGGGATGAATCCGGTGGTCATAATGGTCATCTTTCTGTCCCGGTCGGACTCAATGGTGCGGCTGGCCATAATGCCGGGCACGCCGCAGCCGGTTGCCACCAGCATGGGAATGAAGGACTTGCCGGACAGGCCGAACCGGCGGAATATCCTATCCATAATAAAGGCAACACGGGCCATATAACCGCAGTCCTCCAGAAGGCTCAGCAGTAAGAACAGGATCAGCATCTGAGGCACAAAGCCCAGCACAGCGCCCACGCCGCCCACAATTCCGTCGGCCACGAGGCTTACCAACCATGCCGCCACACCCCAGCTCTCCAAAGCGGCGGTGATGCCGGGAACGATCCACTCACCGAACAGCGTGTCATTCATGAACCCCACCGTCCAGTCGCCCACAGAGCCGATGGAAATGTAGTACACCAACCACATTACCGCCACAAAAATCGGCAGCGCCAGGATCCGGTTGGTGACGATCCGGTCGATCTTGTCAGACACACTGACTCTGCTTGCGGATTTCTTTTTGTAGCAGCGCTTCATCAGCTGGCCGATATACACATACCGCTGGGCAGTGATGATGGACTCCGCGTCGTCATCCAGCTCTGCCTCCGCCGCCAGAATATCTTTCTCAATATGCTGGCGGATATCCTGATCCAAATCCAGCTGCTGCAGCACCTTTTCATCCCGTTCAAACAGCTTGATAGCATACCACCGGTGCTGTTCTTCCGGCAAATGGTGCACCGCCGCCTCCTCAATGTGGGCGATGGCATGCTCCACGCAGCCGGCAAAGGTGTGCATGGGAATGGTCTTCCCTGTTTCCGCAGCGGCGATGGCCGCGTCCACCGCCTCCTGTATGCCGTCGCCCTTCAGGGCGGAGATCTCCACCACCTGGCAGCCCAACGCCCGGGACAGCTCCTCAATATGAATGGTATCGCCGTTCTTCCGAACCACATCCATCATATTGACCGCCGCCACCACGGGAATCCCCAGCTCTGTCAGCTGGGTGGTTAAGTACAGATTTCGTTCCAGATTGGTGCCGTCAACAATGTTCAAAATCGCATCGGGACGCTCTCCGATGAGGTAATTCCGGGCCACAACTTCTTCCAGGGTATAAGGGGATAGCGAGTAAATGCCGGGCAGATCCGTAATGATCACATCCGGGCGCTTTTTCAGCTTTCCTTCCTTCTTTTCCACGGTCACGCCCGGCCAGTTTCCCACATATTGGGCCGAGCCGGTGAGGGCGTTGAACAGTGTTGTCTTGCCGCAGTTTGGGTTGCCCGCAAGGGCAATGCGAATTGCCATACTATACTTCCTTTCATTGGTTAGCAATGGCTAACCGCTCTTCAAAAAAATAAACCTTCTTACTCCACTTCGATCTGTTCGGCGTCTGCCTTACGGATAGACAGCTCATAATCCCGCAGGGTCAGCTCCATAGGATCCCCCAGCGGCGCGACCTTCCGCACATAGATCTCTACGCCCTTGGTGATTCCCATATCCATGATCCGGCGCTTAACCGCACCCTCGCCGTGGAGCTTGATCACCTTAGCAGACTGGCCCACCTTGATGTCCCGCAATGTTCTCATCCTTTACCTCCCGATTATATGAATATTTTCTGTGCCATTTCCCGGCTGATGGCAATCCGCGATTCCTTGACCTTCACGATCAGATTGCCTCCAATGGTATTGAGTACCGACACAGTGGCGCCCGCCACAAACCCCAGGTTTTCCAGATGCTTTTTAACCTCAGGCTGGCCGCCGATTCGTTTTATGATGTTTTCTTCTCCCACATCCGCAACGGTCAGGGGCATGGGACGCACCTCCTTATATGGTAGTTAGCAGCCGCTAACCGCCCTTCAAAGAATAAGGTTAGCAGCCGCTAACCGTCGATTATCATACACCATTTTCCAGGTTTTGTCAAGGACTCTTTCAAAAAATATCCTCCGGAATACTATATGCTCCAGCCCATCTCCCCATATCCGGGATCATTTCTAACTATGTATTTGCCGGGGCTTCCCTCATGGGAATGCACCGGCAAATCATCTTCACAGGATATTCCACCAGCTCCACTGGTGGGCATCCGCCACCGCCCGCAGCCTTTGGGCCAGCTCCTTGCAGCAGGCGGCAAAATGGGGCGCTTCCCCCGCCCGGGCGTACACTTCCATCTCCCCGAAAAGGGCATCCACATCGTCCATAGGCGAGTGATCCGCCACCGAGGCGGTGGCCTTCCAGGATTTCTCCCAGCGCTTTTTGGCGGCCATTCCCAGTTCCACCCCGGCGGCGAAATTGCCTGCCAGGGTCGTTTCCGAAGCCTGCTCCAGCAGCTGCCCGGTGGGCTTGTGGGCATCCGCCATTGCTACGGAGGTGATGATACCCAAAGTCAGAAGGGCCGCCAGGATCCCGGCGCCCAACCAGCCTCGCGCCATTATGCGCCCTCCTTTCGGTAAAACAAGATCCTGTCGCTGCCGTCCACGGTCAGAAGCCAGGTCTGCTCCTGGGTGGCTTTTTTCTCTTCCAGCACCCCTTTGACCCACTTTTCGTCCTTTTGAGCTACCTGCAAATTTTCCCGGAGGAGTTTTCCGTCGGAGATGATGGTCACGGGGAAATACTGTTTTTTCACCTCTATCCCGGCAGCTTTGGCCGAGGCGGGTTTTGCTTCCGGGTAGGGAAACACCGACAAATTGCCGTTGGTCTCCAAAATGGCGTACTGCACCGCTTTCAGGTCCAGCACATCCTTCTCCCGCAAATGACCCGTCAGTTCATCCAGCGTCACCCGGGTCTTTTTCATATTCTGCTGCAGGATTTTTCCGTTTTCAATGAGGATCACCGGCTTGCCGCAGAGGACCTTCCGCAGGCGCAAACTCTTCATGGACAGGGCCGACAGCACCAGTTCCGCCCCCAGCACCGTCACGATTGGCACAAAGCCGGAGTACAGGGGGATCGCCCCGTCCTGCATGGGGATCGCCGCCAAATTGGCCACCAGCATGGTCACCACAAACTCCGACGGCTCCATCTGGCCGATCTGCCGCTTGCCCATCATCCGGACAACGGCGATGAGCAGCAGGTACAGCACGATGGTACGGGCATAGGATAAAATCAAACCAACCACCTCTTTTGTGGGAGTTTTCCCCATATTCCCGGGGATATTCGGAAATATTTCGGTAAAATCTCTTGACTTTTGCACCCGGTGCCGATATAATACACTGGTCCGCGTATGCGGACAATCCTTGCTCCCGGCGCGACCGGGGGCCAAAAGTCCAAAAGGAGGTGCAAACAACATGGCTAAGATCACTGGTAAGTACGAGGTCCTTTACATCATCGACGCAACCCTCGGTGAGGAAGGCATCGCCGCACTTGTGAACAAGTTCAAGGCAATGGTGGAGGCGGAGGGTACTCTGACCAACGTTGACGAATGGGGCAAGCGTCGTCTTGCTTATCTCATCAACGACATGGCTGAAGGCTACTACGTTCTGATGAACTTCGAGTCCAAGCCCGAGTTCCCTGCAGAGCTGGAGCGGGTGATGAAGATCACCGACGGCGTTATGCGTTGCCTGACCACCGCAGTGGAGGAGTAAGACTATGCTCAACCACATCACTAT
Source organism: Faecousia sp. (assembly GCA_045586485.1). Lineage (GTDB taxonomy): Bacteria > Bacillota > Clostridia > Oscillospirales > Oscillospiraceae > Faecousia. The sequence goes on from JAZNAK010000047.1 coordinate 31,492, forward strand.
CATGGGTCGCCTGACCCGTGACCCCGAGCTGCGCCGTACCGGCAGCGGCGTCGCCGTCGCATCTTTCTCTCTGGCAGTAGACAGAGATTTCTCTCCCAGAGATGGCGGCGAAAAAGAAACCGACTTCATTGACTGTGTCGCTTGGCGTCAGACCGGAGAGTTCGTCTCCAAGTATTTCACCAAGGGCCGCATGGCAGTGGTGTCCGGCCGGCTGCAGATCCGCAGCTGGACCGACAAGGATGGCAACAAGCGCCGTACCGCTGAGGTCGTGGCAGACAATGTCTACTTCGGCGACAGCAAGCGCGAGGGTGAAGGTTCCTTCTCCGCTCCCGCAGCCTTCGGCGGCTACTCTGCTCCCGCATCTGCACCTGCATCTGATTTTGCAAAGCTGGATGACGCCGACGCACAGCTGCCCTTCTAAGGTTTCACTTCTGAACTTTTTCACATTTGCTTACAAAGGAGGTTTTTTCTCATGGCTAACGAACAGCGTATGCGTCCCCGCAAGCGCAAGAAGGTATGTGCTTTCTGCGTTGACAAGGTGACCTGCATCGATTACAAGGATACCGCCAAGCTCCGCCGTTATATGTCCGAGCGCGGCAAGATCCTGCCCCGCCGTACCACCGGCACTTGCGCAGCCCATCAGCGTGCCCTGACCACCGCTATCAAGCGCGCCCGTCAGATCGCCCTGCTGCCCTACGTGGCTGACTAATCAAACAAAAATCCCCGGCTTCCAAAGAAGCCGGGGGTCTTTTTTATTCTTCCCAGGGGAAATACAAATTGATGTCCACATTTCCGGAGATTCCCGGCACAGAACCGGTCTCCGTGTACTGCCACATGTCGATCTTGTAGGGGTAGTTCAGCACGGTATTGTACTGAGCCAGCCAGAACTTATAGTCCGTCAGCTCCCGCAGGTAGATCCCGTGGAGGGACTGGTCCATGCTGAAGTAGATCATCGGCTCGTAGCCGGCGGCCTTGATGGTATCGCAAAAGGCCTTGGTGATCTCCGTCAGAGTGCGGGCATCCATACCTCTGGTGCGGGCGCCGGCATCGATCACTTCCCAGTCGAAGACGATGGGCATTTCCACTTCCCAGTCGTCAATAATATCCAGCAGGTACTCCGCTTCCTCGATGGCCTCCTCCACAGTGATGGCCTGGGAGAAGAAATAAGCGCCCACCTTGATGCCCGCGCTTTTTGCGCCGGCATAATTTCTGTGGACAAACTCGTCCTCATGGATGGTCGGCACCTCGGAGCCTCGCCAGGCAGCGCGGATCATAGCGAACTCCACGCCCGCTTCCTTGACCTTCTGCCAATTGATATTCCCCTGCCAGAAGGACACATCGATGCCCAGCCAGGACTCGGTGGTCAGACAGTGGAGATAGTCGCCTTTCATGGCGAAGTCGCCCAGGTCGATGGGATTTGCCTCCGGCAGCGGGAGCGTATCCTCCGTGGGGTCCTCCGTCGTCTCTGTCAGTTGATAAGTAGGCTTTGTCTCCTGGGGACCGGAGGGATTTCTCCCCAGCTCGATCATCAAAAATATCACAATGCCCAGCGCCAGCAGAGCACCGATGACGATTTCCCAAAATATCAGTGTTTTGTAGGTTTCTTTTTTTCTGTGTGCCATAACACCCTCCTTGTACCAGGGTAGTATATCACAACTTTTCCATCTTGCCAAGATGGGATTTTGGGTATATTCCCCCCGGAAAGGGGGTATTCTTATAAAAAAGACTGCCGCAGAGGGTGCGGCAGTCTTTAAAGTTTAACCTGCAAGGATATCCGCTTTGATCACGCCCCGCAGCTGACGGAGCTGCCGGAGGAACTCCTCCAGGGGGAACGTCATATCCATCGTCTCCGCAGAGATCGTCACCACGGCGCTGCCGTCGGTGGGGACGATTGAGTTGATGGTCATAATATTCGCCTTGTGCTCGGCAAAAATCATTAGCAGCTGGGACAGCAAGCCCTGTTCGTCGTGGAGCAGGAACTGGAAGGTGACCACTCGGCCGCTCATCATATGCTGGAAGGGCAGCACCGCATCCCGGTACTTATAAAAAGCGCTGCGGCTGATGCCGGTCAGGCGTGTGGCGTCATTGACGGTATTGACCTCGCCGGTAGAAAGCAGGCGCCTGGCTTCCGCCACCTTCAAAAAAACCTCCGGCAATGCCGATGCCTCGACGATGTAATATTTGGGTTTGTTAGTCATAATGTCCTCCCATGCCGGACGTTTGTCCTGTTCTCACGGCTATTGTACCACGTTTTTTGAAAAATGCAACCCCCATACCCGGAAAGGAGTTTTTATGTCCCGTCAGAGTCTTTACCGCATTGCCCTTCTCGTGGGCGGATTTTTGGCCGTTTGGCTGTTTTTGCGGTATCTTTTGCCTGTTTTTCTTCCCTTTGCTCTGGGGCTTCTGCTGGCCATGGCCGCAGAGCCGGCGGTGCGTCTGGGCATTCGACGGCTGAAGCTCCCCCGGTGGGTTTCCTCCGGCATCGGCGTCACCGCCACACTGCTTCTGCTGGTGGGGCTGGTGGGATTTTTGGGGGCGACAGTGGTAAAGGAACTGGGCTCTTTGGCAAAAAAGCTGCCGGACCTGCAGTCTGCCGCTACGGAAACGGCCCAGCGGGTGCGGGCGTTCCTGGAGGATGCCGCCAGCCGCAGTCCCCAGGGTATTCAGCCCTTGATGGACCGGTCCATCGACCGGATCTTTTCCTCCGGCTCGGAGCTTTTGGAGCAGGCCACCGTCCGGCTTCCGGGAACACTTTCCGGCCTGCTCAGCAAAGTGCCTGACGGGGCGCTGGGGATCGGCACTGCCATATTGTCCGGCTTTATGTTCTCCTCCCGCCTGCCCAATCTGAAAAGAGCCTTGTCCCAAAGGATTCCGGAGCAGCTGCGCGACCGGGTCATTCCTGCCCTGAAGCGCTCCAAGGACGCTCTGCTGGGTTGGCTGAAGGCGCAGCTAAAGCTCTCTGCATTTACCTACGGGATCGTCACCCTTGGCCTTTTGATCCTTGGCGTTCCCTATGCCCCCTTTTGGGCAGTGGCGGTGGCGGCAGTTGACGCCGTTCCTCTGCTGGGGACAGGCACAGTGCTGCTGCCCTGGGCCCTTGTCTGCCTTGTGCGGCGGGACCATTTCCGGTCTGTGGGTCTGCTTTGCATCTACGCCGCCGCTTTCCTCACCCGAACTGCGCTGGAGCCGCGGCTGGTGGGCAGGCATCTGGGCCTTGACCCCCTGGTCACGCTGGTGTTTTTGTATCTTGGCTACCGGTTCTGGGGGTTGGGGGGTATGATCCTCGCGCCTATGCTGGTGGCTGCTCTCACCGCCGCCAGTCGGCAAGTGCCGACGGACAATGCGTGCTAGGTGCAGTGATAATCGTCAGTTCCCTGACCCGCTCGGTATCGAAACCGGATTTGAAATATGAAACTTTTTTACGGCAAGTGCCGACAGGCGATGCGTAAAGAAGACCGCCCTTTCGGGCGGTCTTTTTTATTCTTTAGCAGCAGCCGCAATTGTTATCGCAGCCACAGTTGTTGCCGTTGCCCAGCAGACCGCCACCGCCGCAGTTGCAAAGCAGGATGATGATCAGGATGATCCAGCAAATATTTCCGCCGCAGAAACCGTTATTATTACACATAACCAATACCTCCGAATATTTTTGCGGTGAATCACCGCTCATTCCAAGATATTCCGCAGCGGGAAAAAGGTTCATCTTATTTCCAAAGGCCCTTGGGATAATCGCCCTTGTCCGTCATGGCTTGCAAAGCGGCCATCACCTTGGGCTTATCCTCGGCGTAGGTGACGCCGTACCACTTATCGTTGCAGGTCAGCACCCGGACGGTGCATTCTCCCTTTTTCAGCAGTTGGCCCACTGTCATGGGCAGGAAGAACTCCGCCTTGGCGGGGTTAGCAGGCACATCCTCCCGGAAAAACCGGGGGAAGTCCCCTTCAATGCTGTCCAAAAATCCCGGAGTAAAGCCCCACAGATTCATAGACACCGGCGAGTTTTCGTCAATTGCCTCCCAGGTAGCGCCACCGTCTTCCGTAAAGCGGATGCCCTCGGCGCCGCTTTCGATCCGGGTGCGTTCTGTGATATCTGTCAGATATCCGTCTTCGTCTACCTGGCACACGCCCCGGGACACAAAACCATTCTCTGTGACGGTATTTCCCAGCCGGTAGCCTACCATACAGTAGTCGGCCTTTTCTCCGTCCTTTGCGCTGAGCAAATACCGGTAGATCCCCCGGAAAGCCTGCTTGCCGTAGTAGTCGTCGGAGTTGATCACCGCAAAGGGGTTTTCTCCGATGGCGTCCTTGGCGCAGAGCACCGCGTGGCTGGTGCCCCATGGCTTGGTTCTCCCCTCAGGCACGACGCAGCCGGCGGGTATTTTCTCCAGCTCCTGATATGCGTAGCGAATCTCCATGGGGCAGGCGGCAAGCCGCTTGCCCACCGTTTCCATGAAATCCTTCTCAATGGCCTTCTTGATGATGATCACCGCGGTCTCAAAGCCCGCCTCGTAAGCATCAAAAAGGGAGTAGTCCAGGATCGCCTCCCCGCAGCTGCCCACGGGATCGATCTGCTTGAGTCCTCCGTAGCGGCTGCCCATACCGGCGGCCATAACCACAAGGATCGGTTTACCTGCCATAACAGCTCCTCCTTTACAGCAAAGACGAAATGTCCAAATAAATGTCTTCTTTTCTCATTTTTTCCCAGGAAAACTGGGCAGAAAGCTCGGTTGCCGAGATACTTTCCGGCTTTTCCAGCAGGCCGCAGGCGCAGGCCAGCAGTCCCAAAAGGGCCTCGGGCTTGGTGTGACTCTGCAAAAAACCCAAATCCATGTCCTTATCCCGCTTGCTCAGCCGACGGCCGTCGGGAGCCATCAGCATCGGCACATGGCCGTACCGGGGATGGGGAAACCCGAAAAGCTCCTGCAGATACATCTGCCGGGGGGCGGAGCTGAGCAGATCCATGCCCCGGACCACCTCTGTCACGCCGGCCTCGCCGTCGTCCACCGTCACCGCCAGCTGGTACACATAGACCCCGTCTGCCCGGCGCACTACAAAGTCGCCGCAATCCGTAGCCAGGTTCTCCCGGTAAGGGCCTTGCACCAGGTCATTCAGCTCCCAATTTCTATCCGGCACTTGCACCCGCCAGGCTGGCAGGCGGCCAAAGGAAGCCTTTTGTTCTTCGGTTAAGTTCCGGCAGGTGCCGGGATATACATAAGTGCCGTCGGACAAATGGGGGGCATTGATACTGTGGAGCTGGCTGCGGGTGCAGTAGCAAGGATACAAAAGGCCTTTGTCCGCCAACAGCTCAAAATACCGGTCGTAGACACCGCTGCGCTGACTTTGGGGCGGGGTCTCCGCATCCCAGGAAAGGCCCAGCCACAGCAGATCCTTGCGGAGGATCTCCGCAAATTCTGCGCTGGTGCGCTGGGTGTCGATGTCCTCCATCCGCAAAAGAAACTGCCCGTTCTTACTTTTCACAGAAAGCCAAGCCACCAAGGCCGCAAAGACATTTCCTAAATGCATTCTCCCGGAGGGGGTCGGGGCGAATCTGCCCACAGGTGCTACATTCACAGCATCACCTCCTTAACATCTCTATTTTACAACAGATTTGCCGCCGTGTAAAGTTAGTACTTGTGAAACGGGGCGGGATATAGTATAATAAACTTAATCTGTGGGGAGGAAATGACAATGGAAAAGGAACCCAAAAACGAAAAAAGACAGCCCCGCAGGGCGAAAAAGCGCAGCCTTTGGCTTCCGATCGGACTGGCGGTGGTGTGTATCGCCGGTGTTTTGGTCATTGCCGGGCTGATGGGCAACAACAGGCCGCAAAATGCGGGTGGTGGCGATAAGACCGTCATCCATCTTGCCGCCGGCGGCGATTTGAATGTTACAGACGATGTGGTGGATGCAGCTGGCAGTAACGGTAACTTCCAAGAGGCTTTTATGGACGTGCTTCCGCTCCTGAGCAATGCTGATCTGACAGTACTGAATTTCGAGGGCAATTTCTATGGCGCGCCTTATGGCAGCGAAAGCCGCAGCGCCCCCGCAAGCTTAGCCACAGCTTTGGCAGCCGCCGGTGTAGACCTTTTGCAGCTTGCCAACTCCTGCTCTATTTCCGGCGGCATTGCCGGTCTTGTTTCCACGTTGGATACCACGCAGCACGCCGGGCTTGTGCCCTTGGGCGCATACAGAAATCCCGAGGAAGCGAAGAAAGAAAAGGGATTTACCTTAATGGAGGTGCAGGGCATTCGCATCGCCTTTGTGGCATTTACCAAGGGTATGGACGGGATGACGCTTCCCGCAGGCAGCGAGGGCTGTGTCAATCTGCTTTATAAGGATTACGACAGCACTTACCAAAAGGTAGATACCGAGGGCATTACCCGGGTGATGAAAAATGTAAAAGCCGCAAGGCCGGACATTGTGGTGACAATGCTCCATTGGGGCAGCGAGTTTAACGACTCCATCAGCAAAAGTCAGGAGCAGATCAAAGAGCTTTTGCAGGAAAACGGCGCGGATGTGATTATCGGCAATCACCCCCACTATGTGCAAAAGCTGGAATTTGACAAGGAAAACGGCACTTTTGTCGCCTACTCCTTGGGCGATTTCTTCGGAGATGCCACCCGGGCAGGCTCTGAGTACTCCATTATTTTGGATTTAGAGATCACAAAAGATCACCAAACCGGCAAAACACAGGTCACAAATTACAGCTACACCCCCATTTTCACCGTCCGGCAGGAATTCCGGGATCTGCGGGTAATGCGAATCAAAGAGACGATGACGGCCTACGAAAACAATTATATGGACCGGGTTCCCGAAAGCGTCTATAAGGCAATGGAATACGCCCTGAAGCGCATCGACGCCCGTGTCAAGGGAGAATAAAAATGTCCGCATCTTTTGATGCGGATATTTTTATTCTTAAAAACCTTCTTGGCGGCGCTGTTTACGCATTTGTTTCCGTTTTTTGGCGGCTTCGTATT
>JAZNAK010000048.1:0-5424 GCA_045586485.1 Faecousia sp.
GAACAGCGTCAATGCAACGCTGACAAGTATCAGCACCACCGCCACATTCCAGGGCAAGATAGCCCGCAGGTTGGCAATGTCGGTAAGGGCGTAGAGAATGATATTCACCACAGCACACAGGCCGTAGGTCACCACAATACCCAGCACACCAGATGCAAAGCCTATGATCATCGTCTCTGCATTGAACATACCGGACACATTCCGCTTGGACGCGCCGATAGCCCGCAAGATTCCGATCTCCTTTGTCCGCTCCTGGACGGAGATAAGGGTGATCACGCCGATCATAATGGAAGACACCACCAGAGAAATGGCCACGAAGGCGATCAGCACATAGGTGATAGCGTTAATGATGGTGGTGACGGAAGACATCATAATGCCCACATAGTCGGTGTAGTGGATCTGCTTCAGTTCCTCCACGGAGGCGTTATAATCTGCGATCACATTCTCAACAATATCCTTATTCTCAAAGCTGGAGGCGTAGAGATTCATTGTTGCGGGATCGTCCAGATCCACATCGCTAAGAGCCCGGAGGTTTTCCTCATAGGTGGACGGGGAGAACTCCAGCACCTCATCGTAGTAAATGGCGCACTGCTGGGTGGTATAGCCGGGAAGGGCCATCTGCAAAGCGCCGGCGAGCTGCTCCCGGGTCATCGCTGCGGTCTGCTGGCGCACCTGCATAGCAAACTGCTGCTTCACCTGCTCTTCCAGCACCTGCCGAAACAGGGTCTGCAGGTCTTCATCAGGCATGGAGGTAATGTAATTCTCCATCTCCTTTACATTCATGCCGGCTTGCTGAGAAAGTGCCTGGATCAGAGTTTGCTCCATTTGCTCCCGGCTCATACCGGCCATTTGCTGCTCCACCGCGCCGTTCAGCTCCTCGGCAGAGGGAATGCTCAGAATCTTCACATAGGCGCTTGCCTGCTCATCAACAGTCAGCTCAGCAATGTACTCCCGGAAGGCAGTTTCCTTGTCTTCATCGGAGAGGTTCTCGTTATCTCTAAAGGGCAAGCCGGTGAAGATGTCCGTGCCGGGCTGCTCTTTTTGTGCTGTCAGAGCGGCAGAGTCCGCGCTCTTGCTTACCACATATTCCGTCAGGGCCTTGGTGTAGCCGATGGAGCCGTTAAGCATGGAGGAGCTGGCCATATCACTGGGCCGGATAATGCCCGTCACCTTCAGCTTCAGGGCGTTGTCGTACAAATACCGCAGGCCCGTTTCGGTCTCACGCAGATCCGCATACAGACCGGCATTCTCATCCAGGCTGTAGCAGTCCGCGCCCAGAATCACCCGGAAATCCATGGCGCAGATCTCTTCGTAGGACCACTTTTTCTGGGAGGTTTTGATCTGCGTGCCGTCTCGCACCGCCTGGAAGACCTTTTCGATCTCCTCCTGGGATTCCAAGCCCAGGGCATACAGGGTCATATCGTCCAGCTCGTTATTCTCATCCACCACCAGTACGATCTCGTCATAGCTGTTGGGCCAACTTCCGTAGATCACATCATACTGGTTTTCCAGCACAGGGTTGACCAGCTTTCCGTCCTTGCCGGAAAGGATCTCGCACCATAGTGTCGGCTGCATACCGGGCATAGACGCGCCGCCGAAATTGGCAGTCATATTCTCCCGCATGCTCAGCATAGCCGACATATCCAGTCCCATATTCTCCCGGATCGCCTTGGTCAGCAGCTTCTCTGTATCCGAGACGATGATCTTTCCGTCCGGATCTTTTGTATAGACCAAAAGATCCATATTGTAGGTGTACTGAATGCCGGTGAGGGCGTCGGAAATGCTGATTTCCTCCCCCTGCTTGTCCAATTCCTGCTCCAAATAAGTCTTAAATGCCTTCAGGTCATTTTCCGTGGACTCCATATTGTTCAGGGCGTTGATCATATCAAACATCACCGACTGGGAGTACACCGCATCTTTATCATGGGTATCAGAATTGTTGGATGCCACGCCCATAAAGGTCTGCATCAGAGTGGTGATATCCACTGTTGTGGCTTCCAAAGTCAGCGGATAGGAAGACAATGTATCCTCCTGTACATTGTTGATATAGGCGGTCATACCGTTGGAGACGGCGTAGATCAGCGCAATGCCGATAATGCCGATAGAGCCTGCAAAGGAGGTCAGAGCGGTGCGCCCCTTCTTTGTGAACAGATTCTTCAGAGAAAGGCCAAAAGACGTTGCCCAGGACATGGAAGGCTTGCGAACAGACTGCTTTCTGCCAAAAATGGCCCGCTGCTCCTGCTCTCTGCACGCCTTGCGTTCTACGTCATTCAAGGGCGCGGAGTCGCTGATGATCTGTCCGTCCAGCATACGGATGATCCGGGTGGAATAGGTCTGGGCCAAGTCCGGATTGTGGGTGACCATGATCACCAGCCGGTCGTTGGCAATCTCCTTCAGGATATCCATGATCTGCACACTGGTTTCCGTGTCCAGCGCGCCGGTGGGCTCGTCGGCGAGAATGATCTCGGGGTTATTCACCAAAGCACGGGCAATGGCCACACGCTGCATCTGTCCGCCGGACAGCTGGCTGGGGCGCTTGCGCAGCTGATCTCCAAGGCCTACCTGCTCCAATGCCTGCTTGGCCCGCTGACGGCGTTCCCGCTTGGACACACCGGACAGCGTCAGCGCCAGCTCCACATTCTGAAGCACGCTTTGATGAGGAATCAGATTGTAGCTCTGAAACACAAAGCCAATGGAGTGATTGCGATAGGCGTCCCAATCCCGGTCCCTAAAATCCTTGGTAGATCGACCGTCGATCACCAGGTCGCCGCTGGTATACCGGTCAAGACCGCCGATAATATTGAGCATAGTGGTCTTGCCGCAGCCGGAGGGGCCCAATATGGAGACAAACTCACTTCTCCGGAACTGGAGAGAGATCCCACGCAGTGCCCGGACGGTGTTGTCTCCGGCCGTATAGTTTTTTACAATGTTTTTTAATTGCAGCATCTTTCCATTTCCTTTCCTGGGTCAAAACAGGCGCAGACACCCTTGCGCCTGCACCTGAAATGTAGCGAATTATGCTTTCCTGCGGAACTTGCTGAAGGTAGCCTTTTTCTCCGTTCCCTTCAGCAAACGGGAGATATTTCCCCTGTGCATAAGAACGATCAAAAGGCCAATGGCCGCACCCATTGCCGCCACCAGAGGCTTTTGCCAATTTCGCACGGAAAAGACGACTGAGAAGGTCAATGCGCCCATAATGGAGCTTAAGGACACATACCGGGTCAGCCATAGGCAAACAGCAAATACCGCCAGAATCAGCAGCGCGCATTGCCAGTCCACAATCAGCGCCACCGTGAAGCCGCTGAGCACGCCCTTGCCGCCCTTGAACCCCAGCAGCGCCGGGAAATCGTGGCCAAGGCTCACTGCAAGGCCACCCAGCAGCAGGCCCTCATAGCCATAACCGTAGGATTGCAACAACAGTTGGCCCAGTAGGCAGGCAATCAATGCCTTCACCATATCGATGCCCACTACCAGCAAAGCCTTTACAGGGCCGTACATCCGCAGAAAGTTGGTCAAACCGGCATTTCCGCTGCCCTGTTCCCGGACATCGGTCTTTCCCAGCAGGCGGGAGGTAAGGACCGCACCGTTCAGGTTGCCCAGCAGATAGCCTGCCAGGACAGTCAGCAAGATAGCCAGAACCATATTTACTCCTCCTTGTCACCCTTTTGGCGAATGGTAATACGCACCGGAGTGCCCTGCAGACCGAACACCTCACGGATCTGATTTTCCAAATATCTCTGATAAGAGAAATGGAACAGTCTTGCGTCGTTGCAGAAGATCACAAAATGGGGCGGCTTTGTGCCCACCTGAGTCATATAATAGATCTTCAGGCGGCGGCCCTTATCGGTGGGAGGCTGTACACGGGAGGTGGCCTCGGCCAGAATAGAGTTCAGCGCGCCGGTGGTAATCCGGCTGGTGTTCTGCTTGTTCACATCCTGGATCACCTGGAAGAGCTTATCCACACGGGAGCCGGTCAGAGCAGACAGGAATACCACAGGGGCATAGGTCATATAGCTCAGGCCCTCACGGACAGCCAGCTCCTTATCTCGCATGGTGTTGGTCTCCTTGTCGACCACCGCATCCCATTTGTTCACAACGATGATGGCAGCCTTGCCGGCCTCGTGGACCAGGCCTGCGATCTTGGTGTCCTGCTCGGTGACGCCGTCGTTGGCATCGATCAGGATCAGACATACATCTGCCCGCTCAATGGCTGCAACTGTACGCATATTGGAATACTTTTCAATAATGTCGTCGACTTTGCTCTTACGACGCATGCCGGCGGTGTCAATAAAGCAGTACTTGCCGGTCTCGTTCTCAAACTGAGAGTCAATGGCGTCGCGGGTCGTACCGGCCACATCGGACACGATCACACGCTCCTCGCCCAAAATGCGGTTGAGCAGGCTGCTCTTGCCCACATTAGGTTTGCCTACGATGGCCACATGGATGATCTCGGAATCTTCTTCCTCCTCGGTCTCCTCAGGGAACTGCTCCAAACACCAGTCCAGCAGGTCGCCGGTGCCGTGGCCGTGAATGGCAGAGACCTCAAACAGATCGCCGATGCCCAGACCGTAGAACTCATATACATCGGGATTCACAGGGCCGATAGAGTCACACTTATTCACCGCCAGAGCCACAGGCTTGCGGGATTTGCGAAGCATAGTCGCCACATCCTGGTCGGCTGCGGTGACACCGGAGTGTACATCCACCACCATAACGATGCAGTCGGCCAGTTCAATACCGATCTCCGCCTGCCGGCGCATAAACTTCAGCATATCGTTCTCGGTGCCCGGCTCAATGCCGCCGGTATCCACCAGAGAAAAGTTTCTGCCGCACCACTCACAGTCGCCGTAGATCCGGTCGCGGGTGACACCGGGGGTATCCTCCACAATGGAGGTCCTGCGGCCGGTGAGCTTATTGAATAACATGGACTTGCCCACATTGGGCCGACCAACAATTGCTACCAGCGGTTTTGCCATAGGGGATCCACTCCTCTCTCTTTCGTTTATTATGGCACGATTTTATGAACAAATCAACGGGAAGACCGTCGATTCATATAACTTTTACAAACATTTCATAAAATGGAAAAAGAGGAAGGCTGTACGCCTTCCTCTCAGCTTACGCTTTTTTTCCAGCCTTAGTCAGCCTTGGCGGCCAGGACCTGACGGCCATTGTAGGTACCGCAAGCCTTGCAAGCTCTATGAGGCATAACGGGCTCACCGCACTTGGGGCAAACAGCCACAGTGGGGGCGGACAGCTTCCAGTTGGAACCACGGCGCTTATCGCGGCGGGCACTGGACACTTTACACTTAGGGACAGCCATGGATGACACCTCCTTGGTTAAACTGCTTTTTACAGCATTCTTTTTTATTCTTTATTGAGAAGCTGCTTTAAAGCAGCAAAACGGGGATCGAGCTCCTTCTGGCA
>JAZNAK010000049.1:0-22042 GCA_045586485.1 Faecousia sp.
CCGACTTGGTCAGGTTGATGACCATATCGATGGAAGGATCTGCGCAGATCACCTCGGTGGTCATAGCCTTGCAGCCGTACTTCTCGGCCTTGGCCTGTGCGGCAGCGGGGTACAGGTCAGAGCAGCCAACCAGCTCCAGAATCTGGAACTTGCCGCTCTTGATATTGCTCATGTAAATATCGCTGATGGAGCCGCAGCCGATAACGGCAACTCTGATTTTATCCATAGGAAAGGTCCTCCTTGTAAATTACAGGGACAGAACGATCTCGCGGATGTTGGCAGCGACCTGACGGATCTCTTCCTCAGTGGAGTTGATGTTGATGCCGGTGCCTGCGCCCAGACCCTTGTCCACAACGCCGACGGAGATGTTCACTGCGCGCTCCAGGATGTCGTCAGTGACAGGCAGCATGTGCTTTGCGTAGGTTCTCTCGGACAGATGGAAGGGGTGAGCGTTGGTCCAGGTCTTCTTGTCCAGGATCTGCTCCATGTTGTTGTATACGTGCCAGCCGGAACGGGCGATGACGGAGGTGCCGGCCTTAGCGCAGAATGCAGCAGCCTTCTCCTTGGTGTCGAACAGCAGAGTCAGCAGAGTGCCGCACTCGCCTTCGTCGTTGATGGTACGGAAGCCGACGCCGGGCAGATCCTGCAGCAGGGACTTCAGCAGAGCCTTCTTCTCACGCAGAGTCTTCAGAATGGTGGGCAGCTTGCGGCCCTGAACAACAGCGACAGCGCCACTGAGCTCGTTCATACGCATGTTCACGCCGACGATGGAGCGGTTGCCCACTTCAACGCCCATACGGGAGGGCTTGTGACCCTGGTCGTGGTAGCCGAATGCGCGCTCGTACAGATCGGGATCGGAGGTGCCGACGAAGCCGCCGTCACCGGTGGTGATGGTCTTGAAGACGTTCAGGGAGTAAGCGCCCATGTCGCCGATGGTGCCGCAGCACTTGCCCTTGTAGGAAGCGCCAACAGCCTGGCAGCAGTCTTCGATGACGAACAGGTTGTGCTTCTTGGCGATGGCCATAATCTCGTCCATCTTACAGGGGTTGCCCAGCATGTGGACGGGCATGATAGCCTTGGTGCGGGGGGTGATCAGAGCCTCGATCTTGGTGGGGTCGATGGTCAGAGAGTCGTCGATCTCAGCCAAAACGGGGGTTGCGTTCATCATTGCGATGGTGGAAATGGAAGCGATGAAGGTGTAGCCGGGAACGATCACTTCGTCGCCCATGCCGATACCCAGAGCTGCCAGACAGCACATCAGGGAGCCGGTGCCGGAGCTGGTAGCGACCACATGCTTGTGGCCCAGCTGCTCTGCGATCTCCTTCTCGAAGGTCGCAACCTTACCCTGGAAGCCATCGACACCGGGGGTGCCATAACGGAACAGAGCACCTGCTTCGATAACATCCATCAATTCCTTCTTTTCTTCTGCGCCGAATACATAAGATCCAGGACCGCCAGCCATAGTAAATACCTCCAAATTGTTTTTTGTTTTATTTTGTGACACACCGCAGCACAACACAATCGTCTTGACGCAGAATGTCACTATACATAATCATTGTACAGGAAGGAAGGTTTTATTTCAATAGGACGATTATACAAATAACCCCAGGTAATTTTGTAGCTTTTGTGAAAGCTCTGTAAAAAAAGAAAAAGAAAAAACAAAAAATCGCAAGATTGTCGGCTGGACAAAAAATGGAAAAGCCTGCCGCTTTTTCTGCGGCAGGCTGCTTGAAAGGCGGGTTAATGGGCGCCGGACAGGGGGCGCATTACGCTGTAGACATCAAAACGGGTGTCGTGGAGATCGGTCAGAAAAACAAGATTTACTGCCGTGTCGGGAACGCCGCTCTCCTGGGCTGCAGCGGCAGCTGCCGGGGCGTCCAGACCGGTCAGGTACATGCGGGTGCGGCCCTCGGGCATGGTAAAGGGTGCGGTCTTCACAAAGGAGACGGCAAACCGGTCCGTGGCGCAGGTGGACACCAGCACCTTGGCGGCGTTGGTGAGGAAATCCGACTTGTTGCCGTTGACCAAAATGGCGTTGCTCTCGGGGAAACAGAAATCCGCCAGAACGACCTCGTCAAAGCCCAGGCTCTTCAGCTCTGTAATGATCTGAGTCAGGTAGGACAGTGTGCCCTCGTTGCCGGGATGCAGCCAGTAGCAGCCGTTGTCATCCACATGGAGGTAGCCGCCGGAGGAGTGGTGGACGCCGTAGGGGACATTGTTCAGACCGAAGGAGTAGTCCCGCAGAGCCGGGAATCGGGCGATGAGGTACATTCCGCTCCGGTTCAGGAAAGCGATCAGTTCGTCCATCGCCTGGGTATCCACACTGCTGCTGCGGTTGGAGCTGACCTTGGAGGAATAATAGAAGTCGCCCCGGATGTTCTTCACATCGATCATAACGGGCGTGCCGGCGGGCAGCTGCTGGATCTGGGCCTTTACGGCGGGAATGTCCTGCAGAGCGCCGGGTTCTACATAGTAGCCGATGATCTGCGTCAGCTCCAGGCTTCCGGCGAAGCCGCCGCCTTCATCAAAGCTGATGGAGATATCGGTGTCCTCCGGGGCAACGGCCAGCTCTCCTGCCTGCATAGGGGGCAGGTCGAAATCCAGCCTGGCGCCGCCGTCTGCGGTGTAGACAATGTACCGCTGCACCCATACCATCCAGCAGGCGTAGCCCACAGACAGCACCACAGCAAGGGTCAGTATGGCAGACAATATCCGTTTCAGTACCCGTTGGGTGCGGTAGGGAATGGTCATAGTGTTCTCCTTTTTGCGCTGACGCAGCGCCATTCTTCTTTCTGCCGGGTGGCGGTTATCTGCAGACCTGCCTTTTCCAGAGCGGCGGTCACATCACCCAGCCGGGTGTCCAGGATGCCGGAGCAGATCAAAGTGGTGTCTGCGTCCATAAACTGGGGCAGAATGGGGGCAAGGCTGATGATCACATCGGCCACGATGTTTACAAGAACCACATTGTAATGCTCCCGGGAGAGCCGGTCCATAAGAGCGGTGTCTTCTGTCACATTGCCGGTAAGGGCAGTGAATGCCGGCGCAGAAAAGCCGTTGTAGGCGGCGTTTTCCCGGGCGATATCCTCTGCCTTGGGGTCAATGTCCATGCCCACGGCGCTTTCCGCCCCCAGCCGCAGGGCGGCGATGGACAAAATGCCGCTGCCGCTGCCAAGATCCAGGCAGCGGTCGCCGGGACCAATGATTTGTTCCATGGTCTCCATCACCATTTGGGTGGAGGGATGGGCGCCGGTGCCGAAGGTCAGACCCGGATCCAGGATCACGGGCAGGCGTCCGTTGGCGGACTCGTCGGAGCGCCAGTAAGGCAGCACCACCAGATGCTCCCCCACTTCCTGGGGCGGGTAGTTGTCCTTCCAGCTTTCCTCCCAGTTTTCCTCTGCCAGGGGCGTGACGGACATGGAAAGACCCAGCTCTTCAACCACGGCCTCCAGCCGGGAAAGACCTTCCGTGTCATCTTCCTCCAGGTACAGCTTGATGCAGGACAGACCCTGGAGTTTTTCTTGCAAGGATTCGTCAATATAATCCCAGTAAGCCCGATTCTCCTCCAGAAAGCTCTCAAACTCCCCCTGGTCCTCCAGCACAAGATCGCTGAAGCCCCGGGCGGTGAGGATGGCAGCGGTCTTTTCGATGCTGCCGATTTCGGTGGGCACTGTAATTTCCAAATAATTCATGGTTTTCTCCCGAATAAGGTGTTCTTGCCTACTATTCTATCGTAAACGGCGCAAAATAACAACCTGCAAAGTGTAAATATTTTGTTTTGTGCTTTCCATTTTGGGAAATGTGGTATATAATGTGGAATATCAAACCATCAGGAGAATGTATGATTAAAACCATCGAACTGCTGCCCGGAGTGACGCTGCGGTGTTTTCCGGACACGCGATTTAAGCAGGAGGGTCTGAGCCTCCAGTTTGTGCGCCCTATGTGCCGTGAGGAAGCCGCCTGCAACGCATTGCTTCCCGCGGTGCTTCTCCGGGGTTGCCGGACTGCGCCGGATCTGCGGGCCATCACCCAGCGTCTCGACGACCTGTACGGCGCTTCTTTGGGCTCCCAGGTGCGCCGTGTGGGTGACTATCAGACCACCGGTCTCAGCTGCGGCTTTATCCGGGACGCCTATGCCCTGGACAGGGACGAGGTGTTTGCCCCTATGGTGGCATTTTTGGAGGAGCTGATGTTCTCTCCGGCCCTGGAAAACGGCGCGTTTATCCCGGAGTATGTGGACAGTGAAAAGCGGAATCTGCTGTCGGCCATCGCCGCCCGGAAGAACGACAAACGGGCC
Organism: Faecousia sp.; assembly: GCA_045586485.1. Classification (GTDB taxonomy): domain Bacteria; phylum Bacillota; class Clostridia; order Oscillospirales; family Oscillospiraceae; genus Faecousia. The sequence continues at coordinate 4,295 of JAZNAK010000049.1, forward strand.
TATGCCGGCCAGCAGATGATTAAGCGGATGTGCCGGGAGGACTCCTTCGGCATTCCCCGCCTGGGTGAAAAAGAGGATGTGGAGGCCATCACACCCCAAAGCCTGTATGATCATTACCAAACGGTTTTGCGGGAGAGCCCGGTGCACTTGTTCTATGTGGGCGGCGCTGATCCCCAGGAGATCGCCCGGCGGTTAGAGCCTATGTTTGCCCGCCTGGAACGGGATGTGATCCGCCTGCCGGAGCAGACGCCCTTCCGGGACTGCGGCGGCAGCGACCAAACGGAGGAAATGGATGTGGCCCAGGGCAAGCTGTGCATGGGCTTTGCCACCCCCGTCACCCTCCGGGACGAGGCCTTTGTGCCTATGCAGATCTTCAACACCATTTTTGGCGGCGGAATGATCAGCAAGCTCTTTATGAAGATCCGGGAGGAGCAATCCCTGTGCTACGATATTGGGTCGTCTTACCACGGCAGCAAGGGCATCGTCACGGTGTCCGCCGGCATCGATAACAATATGGACAAGGCGGTGCGTGAGGAGATCCTCCGGCAGCTGAAAGCCTGCCAAACCGGTGATTTTACGGATATCGAACTATCGGCAGCCAAGCAGGCGCTCCTTTCCCAGCTGAAAAGCACCCACGATTCCCCCGGCGCTATTGAAGGTTATTATGCCACCGCCGCCCTCAGCGGCCTGCCCCTGACGCCGGAAGCCTATATGGACGCGGTGGAAAAAGCCACGGCGGAGGATGTGGCGGCCGCGGCGAAAACCGTGGAGCTGCACACAGTCTATTTCTTAAGGGGGGCGGTATGATGGAGCGGACTTACTATCCCGAAGTGGGAGAGACACTGTACAAGACCACTCTTCCTTGCGGCTTGCCTGTGGCGGTGCTGCCTCGCCCCGGCTTCACCAAGAAGCTGTGCTATTTTGTGGTGGACTACGGCGCCAACCACACGGCCTACACCTCAGAGGGAGAAGACCGGGTTGCCCCCGCGGGGGTGGCCCATTACCTGGAGCACAAGCTTTTCGATATGCCCGGACGGGATATCACCGAGGAGTTTGCTGCCCTGGGCGCTGTGCCCAATGCCTTCACCGGCTACGATATGACCGCCTATTATTTCTCCTGCACGGAGCATTTCCGGGAGAATCTGGAGCTGCTGCTGGAGTTCGTGACAACTCCGTATTTTACGGAAGAGAGCGTGTCCCGGGAGCAGGGGATCATCGGTCAGGAGATCGATATGAACGAGGACAGCCCCGAGAGCGTTCTGTTTGAGATGCTGGTGGGGGCAATGTATGAAAATCACCCTGTCCGCGTGCCGATTTTAGGCACACGGGAGACCATTTCCCGCATTACACCTGCAGTTTTGGAAGACTGCCACAAGGCGTTTTACCAGCCGAAGAATATGCTTTTGTGCGTGGTAGGCGATGTGGATCCGGAGCTGGTGGCGGCGGTAGCGGAGGAAAAACTCTGCTCTGTACCCGGCCGGGAGGTTGCCTTTACCCGGAATTGGGACGAGGAGATGACAGTGAAAACGCCTTTTGTTTCAAAGACAATGGAAGTGGCGATGCCTATGTTCCAGTTGGGTTTCAAGAGTGAGCCTTTGCCTGATGGGGATGAGGGCGTGAAGCAGGAGATCATCGGCGACCTGGCTGCAGAGGCGCTTTTCGGCGAGTCCTCCCGGCTGTATATGAAGCTCTACCAGGAGGGTTTGATCGACGCCTCCTTCGGCGGCGGTTTTGAGACCATTGAGGGAATGGCCCTGCTCACCGCCACCGGCGACAGCGAAGACCCCAAAGCTGTCCGGGACGCCATTTTGGAAGAGGCCCGGCACATCGCGCAAACGGGCATTGCGGAGGAGGATTTCCTGCGAATGAAGCGCAGCGCTCTTGGTCGGCGGATCCGGTCGCTGGACAGCTTTGAATCCACCTGCTTCCGTATCTGCGCCTACCATTTTTCCAAGTTTGACTATTTCCGTATCCCCGGCATCTACCGGCAGATCACAAAAGAAGACATTTGCCGGTTTTTAGAAACCGTGATTACCCCCGAACGCATGTGTATGGCGGTGATCACACCCAAAGAGGAGGTATCCTGATGCGCTATAGCAACATTTCTTTTCCCGGACTGGGCATTGACATCAATCCCGGCTATGAGCTGAATATCGGCCCGATCGCCATTCGGTACTACGGTCTGCTGATCGCTCTGGGCCTTGTGCTGGCGGCGGTTTACGGCCTGCGCCGGTGCAAGCAGTTTGGTCTGACGGACGACCACATTATGGACGGTGTGCTGACCATCGTGCCTTTTGCGGTGATCTGCGCCCGTGCCTACTACTGCATTTTCGCATGGGAGGAATATGCGGCAAACCCCATTGAAGTGCTGTATATCTGGAATGGCGGCCTTGCCATCTACGGCGGCGTCATCGGCGCAGCTCTGGGCATCATCGTCTACTGCAAAATCAGAAAACTCTCCCTTGGAGCGGTGCTGGACATCACTTCCCTGGGATTTTTGATCGGACAGGCCATCGGCCGCTGGGGCAATTTCTTCAACCGGGAGGCCTTCGGCGCGGAGACAGAGTCCTTCCTGCGGATGGGCCTGCAGAATGTCTATACCGGCGCCATCACCTACCATCACCCCACCTTCCTCTATGAATCCCTGTGGAACGCGGCAGGCTTTGTGGTGCTTCATTTCCTCTCCAAGCGCCGCCGCTACGACGGCCAGATCGCCCTGGGCTATATGGCCTGGTACGGCCTTGGCAGAGCGCTCATCGAGGGTTTACGCACCGACAGTCTGTACTGGGGCAATTTCCGGGTCAGCCAGATTCTTGCGGCGGTCAGCTGCGTAGTTGCGGTGGTGATCCTGCTGTGGCAGTCCTTCCGTCCCCATGATCGGGAGAACCTGTTTGTCAACCGTGTGGCAGCCCAAAAGGCCGCGGAGGAGACTTCCCAGGAGGAAGGACCCCAAGGGTAATATTGGTCGATTTTGCAATCTTTTGGTATATTTTGCTTTTTTACCCACAACCGATTGACACTACTTTTTCAGTGGATTATGCTAGCGGCAGATACTCCGGACAAACGATGAAAGGGAGGAAACCTGTATGTATGATCTGGACAGACACCCCTATTTTGAAGCCTATATTGACCCGGAATCCGGCGTAAAAAGCTATATTCTGAAGGAAAAAGTCGGCGAGCTGCAGCAGAATCTCTACTTTACCGAGAGCGGCTACACCACCAGCGGTAAATACCTGTGGTTTAAGATTATGAATTGGCCGTGCTCCTTCTGCACTTTGGCAGTGCTATCACTGGACCCCGACGATCCCTTTATCCGCACCTTCCCCGCCGCCAGTACAATGTATACCGGTATTCCTGTCATTCCCGGCACGGACGATATTCTGTTCCAGGTGGGCCCCGCCGCTTACCGGATGGATGTGGAAGGCAATATCACCAAGGTCTTCGAGCTCGGCCAGGATATCCTCAAGGGCCGCTCCGTCACGAAAATCTCCACCCACCTGAGCTTCAGCGCAGATGCCAAGCTGGTGCTCCTGGATATTGTGATCGCCAACAAATCCTACATCGCCACCTACAACTGGGATACCGGCGAGATCAAGCTGATCCACAAGTTTATGCGCCACTATAACCACGCTATGTTCTGCCCCACCGATCCGGAGCTGTTCCTGATCGACCAGGATTGGCAGTCCGACCCCAACTCCGACGAGCGATTCAGCTACGATCTGCGTATGTGGCTGATGGATGTAAACGGCACCCGCCTTGAGCCTGTCCTGCCCACCAACTGGGCGTTCCATAACGGTTCTATCATTTGCCACGATTTCTGGTCCAGAGATGGCTATGTGTGCTATCCGGATCTGATGGAAAATGTGTATGAGTATGACCTGAAGACCAAGACGGCTACCGCAGTGTGGAATCACAGCATCTGCCACGCCCATACCCTCGACAGAAAGTGCTGGGTAGGCGATGACTCCCCTTACAAGTGGGACAGAAAGCTATGCCAGACGGTGTTCTTCCACCGGGAAAGCGGCAAGGAGATCGATATCTTCTCCGGTATGCCTCCCCACAAGTACACTTCTGCCGCCGGCTATCACCTGGACCCCCATCCCTGCTTCAGCGACGACGGACAGTACATCTTCTCAATGACCACCATAAAGGACCGGGGCGTGGATCTGGCCATTACTCCTGTTGAGCCCTTGATCAAGCTCTGCAAGGAGACCGGCAGACAGGTCAACGACCCCTGGACAGAATAATAAAAACCCGGCGGATTAATCCGCCGGGTTTTCTTCTTTTTCTTTTGCCTGCGCAGCTTTTGCTTTTCGCCAGGTAATAAAGCTGGTGACCGCCAGGCCGATGCCGCCGCCGCCCAACACCACGAGACTCAGACACAGCAGCCAAAGCTGCGGCGCGTCCTCCCCTCCGGCGATGTACAGCTCCACGGTTTTATAGGCCATATAAAGCACATAAGCCGCCGCCAGAATGCGGAAAAGAAACACATTGTCGGGATTCCGTACCGATGTGGTATCGGCAGGGGTCTGGCCTTCATCTTTTTTGAATAAACCCATAATGCAGCCTGCCTTTCTCTCAGATTCCAAGGAAATCGCCGTCGCCGTTGCGCTGGTTCTGATTCCGGAAGAAGATGTTCATATACTTCAGACCGTTGAACCGGCTGCCGCCCTTGATCTGATAGAGGGCGTCCTTGTGGTAGATGTTCAGCTTGTTCTTGCCCAGCACGGTGATGACCCGGATGTCCTCGAAGAACAGTGTCAGCTGGCCTGCCTGGATGCGGTTGCCGTAGAGGGTGATGCTTGCGTTCTCCTCCAGCAGAGTTTTCTTTTTGTACGGCTCCACCAGGCTCACCGTGGCGGTGTCCCGATACATAGGCATTTCTATGTAATCGTTCGTATCCAGCCGGTTGACAAAGTCGCATTGATACTGATACCACTGGGCAACATAGTCGAAGGGGAAGTCGCAGCCGACGCCCTTCAGCGTCTGATCGGGCAAGTGCCGGATCTGCCGGCCGCAGGTTTTACAGGTAGTGATGTCGCCCTCGCTGTGGAACTCGGCCAGGCCGCACCAAGGGCACACATACATGGCCCGTTCCACATATTCGGCTAGTTTTTTGTGGCGGAAAGGACCTTGATTTTTGGTCTCATCCACAAACATTTCTTTTTGGATCAGGTCGAACAGTTCCTCTTTGGACAGATCCTTGTATTCCTCCGGCTCAATGATCCGCTTCACATAAGCTTTCATTTTGCCCTTCCGGCATACATCGCTCCACCGGGGCTGAATGCCGTAGCCGCCCTCGATGCGGAAAATGGCAAGGGGCAATCCCAGTTTTTTCACCAGGGGTGTAATGGCGGGGTTGCTGTAGCAGGGCAGGCCGCAGTAGGTGCGGTTGCCTTCCGGGGCAAGGGCGATGGTGCCGCCCTCCCGGGCTACCCGGATGCAGTTCATAACGGCCTGCACATCGGTGGTCTGTTTTTTAATGGGAATGGGCGCAACCGCCCAACGGAGCAGACGGGAGAGAAATCCCAGAGAGAACAGGTCCTCTGAAGCGACAAAGTACACCGGCCGGGGAAACAGCGCCATACTGACATAAAACTGGTCGAAGGCGGTCTGGTGATTCATAATGACCAGGCACTGGCGTTTTTTCAGCTCCGGACACCCTTTGACCCGGACATGATACTTCAGCCACGACCAGGGGATCAGCACCAGACCGGCAAGGAAGGTGATAACCTTGTGCCGGGGGAGGGTCCAGCGTTTGGATTTGGATTTGGTTTTGGTTTGCATACAGCCACCTCTTGTTGCAAGTGTGTAAAACCAGTTTACCATTTGAACCTGCCCCTTGTCAAGAAAAGGGGTTGCCCAAAGGTTTGGCAAATGGTAAAATAGAAAAAAGGAGGAATCGTTATGGACTGGAACTTAGAGGAAGCGGCAGCTTACTACAAAAAACAGGGCGCTCCCGGCGACCAGACGGCTTTGATCAGCCTGCTCCGGGAGGCGCAGGAGAACAATAGCGGCGGCATCCCTCAGTGGGTGATCGGTCGTATCGCAGAAGCCTACGGTGTCAAAGAGAGCTATCTTTTGGCGGTAGTAAAGCGGATCCCTTCTCTGCGGCTGGAAAACTCCCACCTGCTGGAGCTCTGCGGCGGTCCTAACTGCAAGGCATCCCTCGCTCCCTTTGTGGAAAAGACCTACGGTGCGAAACCGAACGGCTTTGAGGTGAAGCTGGTAGGCTGTATGAGAATGTGCGGCAAGGGCCCCAATATCCGGTTTGACGGCGTGGTGTACAACAGAGCCGATGAGGCGCTGATCCGCAAGCTGATCGATGGCATCAAGTGAGAGAAAAAGAACCCGGCGCCATTTGTTTGCGCCGGGATTTTTTTCTTGCTATTTTGCGCTCTGAAGGCTATAATATAGAATGAATAGCTATAGTTAGGTGATGGTATGGAAGAGAAAAAGAATATTCTGTTATTGACCACCGGCGGCACAATCGCCGCTGCTCCCGGCAGTCAGGGCCTTGAGCCCCGCCCTGCAGAGATCATGCAGCGGGAGATCCAACAACTAAAGACCTATTACCGGATCACCGTGGAGGATGTGATGTGTCTGGACTCCTCCAACATCCGACCCGAAGAGTGGCAGAAAATTGCCCGGCGGATCTATGAAAAGCAGGAGCAGTTTGACGGCATCGTGGTCTCCCACGGCACGGACACCATGGCCTACACCGCCTCTGCGGTCACCTTTATGCTCCCCGGAGTGCAGATTCCTGTGGTGTTCACCGGCGCGCAGCTGCCTTTGACGGACGAGCTGTCCGACGGACCGGACAATCTCCGCAGCGCCTTTGCCATGGCTACTTCCGGCGCGGCGGGTGTGTTCCTGGCCTTTGACCGGCGGATTATGCTGGGCTGCCGGGCAGTGAAGGTGCGGGCGGCGGATTTCGCGGCGTTCGAAAGCGTCAACAGCCGCTACGCCGGCATCATCAGCAGCCAGGGCCTGGTGCTGGACGCGAGAGTTCTTCCCAGAATGCGAAAAGCGCCTGCGCTGATGGATAACATCAGCGACAGGGTGTTCCTTTTGAAACTGACCCCGGGCCTTGACTCGGCGATCTTCAAAGCGCTGGTGAGTATGGGCTATAAAGGCATTGTGATCGAGGCCTTCGGTCTGGGCGGCATCAATGTGCTGGGCGCCGGTCTTTCCGGCATCCGGGAGGCCATCGACGCCGGCGTCAGCGTGGTGGTCACCACCCAGTGCTTGTATGACAGCTCCGACCTGCGTGTCTACCAGGTTGGCCACCAGCTTTTGGAGCTGGGGGTGATCCAGGGTTGGGATATGACCTCGGAAGCCGCCATGACAAAGCTGATGTGGGCCTTGGGACAGGGTATGTCCCAGGAAGAGATCAGCGTTCTTTTCAAGAAGAGTTTAGCAGGAGAAATCACCGAAATCTGATCGAGGAGGAGACACTATGGATCCCATTTATGTGACCGGTCACCGCAATCCCGATACCGACTCCATCGTCGCCGCCATGGCCTATGCCGCCCTGCGGAACGCGGTTGGCGACCGGGAGTACGAAGCCGCCTGCCTGGGCCATGTTTCTGACGAGACCCATATCGTCCTGGAGCGCTTTGGCTTCAAGCCTCCCAAGCGGATCACCAGTATGCACACCCAGGTCCACGATTTGGATTACGATACCCCTCCCGCTCTGAGCACCGCGGTCACCGTGGGCCGGGCGTGGAAGGTGATGCAGCAGCAGAAGAATCTGTCTGCCCTGCCGGTCACCAACGAGGACGGCACCCTCTACGGTATGCTCTCCCGTGAGAATGTTGCCAGCTACAACATGGAGCGGATCACCTCTGCGGTGCTGGAGCCTGTGCCGCTGTTTAATGTACTGTCGGTGCTGGAGGGCAAGGTCCTCAATGAGGCCGGCAACAATACCGATACCGTCAGCGGCGAGTTGTTTATCGCCCTGCCCCAGAGCCGGGAAAATCTCTTGTTCAACCGGAAGGAGGCCATCGTTCTGTGCGGCCACCAGCCGGAGATGATCCGCAGAGCGCTGGAAATGAATGTAAATTGCCTTGTTCTGTGCCAGGCGGAGCTGGACGAGGAGCTGCGGAATATGGCCACCGAGACCTGCATCATTGCAACTCCCTACGATGCCTATCGGGCTGCCCGTCTGATCTTCCAGTCTGCCCCCATCGGCAGGATCTGCCGCACGGCGGATCTGGTCTGCTTCCATCTGGAGGACCGGCTGGACGAGGTAAAGGAGCAGGTACTGAAGTTCCGGGAACACTGCTACCCCATTTTGGACGAGCAGGAAAAAGTTGTGGGCGTGCTTACAAGATACCACCTGCTGCGCCCCCGGAGAAAACGGGTGGTGCTGGTGGACCACAATGAGGCCTCCCAGTCCGTACCGGGTCTGGAGGAGGCGGAGATCCTGGAGATCATTGACCATCACCGCCTTGCGGATATCCAGACCACCAACCCCATCTATGTGCGCAATGAGCCGGTAGGCCCCACCAATACCATCATCGCCTCCATGTTCCAGGACAGAGGTCTGATCCCCTCGGAGAAAATGGCCGGTATGATGGCAGCTGCCATTATTTCCGACACGGTTATGTTCAAGTCCCCCACCTGCACAAGCAAGGATATCCGCACCGCCGAACGGATGGCCCGGATCGCCAATGTGTCTCTGGAGGAGCTGGGACGGGAGATCTTCTCCGCGTCTTTGGAAAACCGCACCGCGGAGGATCTGCTGAAGGCCGACTACAAGGAGTTCCACATTGCCGGTTATGACCTTGCGGTGTCCCAGGTCACCTGCGTGGACAGTCCCAAGATGCTGGAGCGGAAGGAAGAGTTCCTGCAGCTGATGAAGAAGTCTATGGAAAAGGATAAGCTTTCCATGATCATTCTGATGCTTACCGATGTGCTGAAGGAAGGCACGCAGCTGATTTATATGGGCGATGACGAAATCATTCACCAAGCCTTCGGCGTGATGCCCAAGGAGAACACCTTGTTCCTGCCCGGCGTTATGAGCCGGAAGAAGCAGGTCATCCCCATGCTGTCGGCTCTGTGGGGCTAAGATTGATAATCGCAAGAAAAGGAGGTCAGTATGGGTTTTGAAAGCCTGCTGGGAAATGAACGGCTGAAAGAGAATCTGCGTATGAGTGTAAGCCGCGGCCGCGTTTCCCATTTCTATCTGATCTCCGGTCCTGCCGGCTCCGGCAAGCATACCCTGGCCCGGCTTTTGTCTGCCGCCATTTTGTGCCAAGGGAACGAAAAACCCTGCCTGTCCTGCAACGCCTGCCGCAAAGTTCTCGGCGCAAGCCACCCGGATGTGATCACTGTGGAAGATCCGGAGCATAAAAATGTGGCAGTCAGGATCGTACGGGAGGCCCGGGCGGACATGTATGTGATGCCCAATGAGGGCAGCCGCAAGATCTATATTTTCCCCCAGGAACTGGGAATTGAGGGGCAAAATGCCCTGCTGAAGGTGCTGGAAGAGCCGCCGGAGTACGGCGTATTTATGCTGCTGTCGGACAATCCGGAAAAACTTCTTCCCACTGTCCGCTCCCGCTGCACGGAGCTGAATCTCCTGGCGCTGCCGGAGAATACGCTGCGAAAAGCCTTGGAACAGGCGTTTCCGGAGGCGGACGGGGAGAGTCTCGCTGCTGCCATCAACCGCAGCGGCGGCTACTTAGGCCAGGCCAAGGCCATTCTTGCCAACGGCGCAGCCGTCACGCCCCAGACCACGGGTTTTGCCGAAAGCTTTGCCCGACGGGATAAGCTGGGTCTTCTCCGGGTGCTGGTGCCTATGGAGAAGTGGAAGCGGGATCAGGCCATCGGGGAATGGCAGATCTGGCTGCAGCTGCTGCAGTCTGCGCTGACCTGCCACTCAGGTCAGAATGCCGCCTCGCCCCTGGCCCGGCAGATCAGCGCCGGCCGCAGCTCTTCCGAGCTGATGGAGGCCATCGCCGCTTTGCAAAAAATACTGGAATACGCACAGGGCAATGTGTCCGTGGCCGCCATCTGCGGCTATCTGCAATGGGCCCTGAGATAAAAAAGGAGAAAACAATGGAAGATCAGACCATGACCACGCCCGAACTCCCCGCTGCGGTGGAGGTGGTGGACATTCAGTTCCGCCCCGGGCAGAAGGTTTACTTTTTTGATCCGGCCGGCTTTGCCCTGAAGACCGGTGACCATGTGATCATCGACACCGCCCGCGGGCCGGAGTACGGCGTTTGCGCCGGGGGCAATCATACTGTCCCCCGGAAGGACATCGTCGCGCCTCTGCGTCCGGTGCTCCGGTTGGCAAACGAGCAGGATGAGCGGGCCGCCGCAGAGAACAGGGAAAAAGAGAAAAAGGTGCTCCAGGTGTGCCTGCAGAAAATCCAGGAGCATGGCCTGGATATGCAGCTGGTGGATGTGGAATGCGCTTTTGACGGCAGCCGGATTCTCTGCTTCTTCACCGCCGATGAGCGGGTGGATTTCCGGGAGCTGGTGAAGAATCTGGCCAGTACTTTCCATACCCGTATCGAGCTGCGGCAGATCGGTGTCCGGGACAAAGCCAAAATGGTTGGCGGTCTGGGCATCTGCGGCAGACCTTTCTGCTGCGCCAGCTTCCTGGACGATTTCCAGCCGGTGTCCATTAAAATGGCAAAGACCCAGAATCTCAGCCTGAATCCCACCAAGATCTCCGGTACCTGTGGCAGACTGATGTGCTGCCTGAAATATGAGCAGGATGCGTACGAAGACCTGCTCCGCACCGCTCCCAAGGAGGAGTCCTTTGTGGATACGCCCCAGGGCCGCGGTACAGTCACCGAGGTGGATCTGCTGCGGCAGCGAGTGAAAGTGAGAATGGAGAATCAGCCGGAGACCATCGGTGTGTTCTCCAATTCGGAGATCGCCATTTTGCGCAACGGCAAGGCCAAGAAGACCTCTCCCCCTATTCCTGACGATTTAGCTCCCATTTCCGGCAACGGAAAGAAGCAGCCGGAACCGGAGAAGGAGGAAGAAAGCGGCGTATATCTGGATTCCATCCGTTTCCGCTATTCCTCTGAGACCATTGCAGAGGAAACCGTGCAGGAGAAGGCACCGGAGCAGCAAGAAATGCCCCGGGAAAACCGCCGCCGCAGACCCCAGAAGCGCAAAGCGCCTGCCAAGGCGGAAAAGCCTGCCGAGAAGAAACCCGAGGTTAAACAGGAGAAATCTGCCGAAGAGCCTAAGGAAGGCAAAAAAACCGGTCGCCGGCCCAATTACCGCCGTCGCCGCGGCAGCAAGCCCTCCGGGGAAAAGAAATAAAAATGAGCCCGGCTTTCATGGGAAAGCCGGGCTTTTTGCGTTTATTTTTCTACCATGTGGATATTCAGGTGAGGATAGGTCATTTGGATGCCCCGTTGGGCAAAGGTGGATTTGACTCGCGCCAAAATAGAGTTGTTCACATCCCAGTAGTCAGCGGTGGCGGTCCATACCCGCAGGCAGTAGGAAATGCTGCTGTCGCCGTAGGCAGTCACCACGGCGGCAGGCGCGGGGTCGCGAAGGATCTGGGGCATATCTGTCAGGGACAGCAGCGCCGCGATCACCTCTTCCGGCTCGCTGTCGTAGGAAGCGGTGACGGTGATGTCCACTCTGCGGGTGCCGGTGGTGGTGTAGTTAACGATCTCCGCTGCCACCACGGCGGAATTGGGAATGGAGATCAGCTTGTTGTCGGGGGTGGCAAGCTTGGTGTAGGCCAGGCCCACCTCTTTTACCGTGCCGGCCTGTCCTGCAATCTCCACATAATCCTCCGGCTGGAAGGGTTTGGTATACAGCAGGGTGAAGCCGCCGAACACATTCCCCAAAAGACCTTGTAAGGACAGGGAAATGGCCAAGGTCAGCACGCTGGCCAGAGCCACGATGCTGGTGACGTCAATATCCAGCATGGCAGCAACGATCAGACCCAGCAGGATCCACAGGATCGGCTTTACCACGCCTAAGATCAGCTTGGCCAGCTGACGGTCCATTTTCAGCTTGGAGAGGGTGGCTTTCAGCAATTTCTGCAGAATGATTACCGCCAGAATACCCACGACCAAAAAGGCCATGGCAGGCATCAGCTTGTCCGCGGCAAACGTCCGCAGAGCAGAAAAAAGTTTGTCCATAAATAAGCGCTCCTTGGCTTTTTCTTTTGATTATAACGGTTTTTGCCTTGTTTGCAAGGGAAACAGGTAGGATTTTACAAAAATATAATAAAACCGCCCCGGATGGGGCGGTTTTGTTTAGCACTTGTTCAGCAGGCGGATATAGAACTCCACAGCCTTTGCTATGGACTCCAAACGGATCCGCTCGTTGTTGCCGTGAATGGTCTTCCGTTCTTCCGCAGTCAGATCCATGGCGGAGAACTTATACACATGGCGGGAGATATCCCGGTAGTGACGGGAGTCGGAACACTGGACCATCAGGTACGGCGTCACCACGCAGCCCCGCCAGGTCTCCGCTACCGTGTCGGCCACCTTGTAGTAAGCATCGCAGTCGGTCTCGGAGATGGGACTGGGCTCTTGGCTCTCCAGCACGGTGATCTCCACAGAATCGTCATTGACTACCTTCTTCAGGTAGGCGGTGGCGGACGCCACGGAGTCAGAGGAGTTCAGCCGCATGTTGCTCACCATATTAGCCTCTGCAGGGATCACATTCCGGCCCTTGCTGCCCTGCATCTGGGTAAAGGCGGTGGTGGTGCGGACCAGGGCGTTCATCTCACCGCCGCTGGCTTTGCAGATCAGGTTCAGCACCGGCTTAAAACACCACAGGTTGCTGAAGATCAGCTTGTACAGGAAGGTGGAGTGGCGGGCAAGGGTGTCGAACATCAGGGCGGCGGGTTTGTTGACGGACATTTTGAAGGGATGCTCCACTACCTTCCGGCAGACGCTGGCCAGGGTGGTGATGGGGGTCTTTGCAGGAGGGGCGGAGGCGTGGCCGCCGCTGGAATGGACGGTGTAGCGCACATTCATCATACCCTTTTCTGCAATGCCTACCATACCGCAGGGCACTTTCACCCCGGGGAACACATTTTCTACCACTGCGCCCCCTTCGTCCACCACCAGGGCGGGGGTGATGCCGTGGTCAGCAAAGTAGTTGACGATATTCACAGCACCCTTGCCGTTGACCTCCTCGCCGCCGGAAAATGCGAAATACACATCGTTTTCCGGCAGGAAGCCTTGCTCCATCAGGGTGTTTGCGGCAAACAGCGCGCCGTTAAAGGTGACCTTGGTGTCCAGTGTGCCGCGCCCCCACAGGACGCCGTCTTGGATAATGCCGGCAAAGGGCGGCTTTTCCCAAAGCTCCTCCCGGACGGCCACCACATCATAGTGGGCCATCATCACAGAAGGATTGGCAGCGCTTTTGCCCTTCCAGCGCAGCAGGATCGCCCGGTCGGGCAGCATTTTTACCTCACAGGCGGCAAAAACATTGGGGTACAGGATGGGGAGCAGGTCGATGAGCTTTTGGAACTCCGCCTCGTCTTCCTCGTCCTTGTTGTAGCTGGAAATGGTCTTGCACTGCACCAGCTTTTGCAGAGCTGCCACGGCGGCGTCTTTGTCAAAGGTGACCGTCGTGTCGCTTAAGGGGCGGCTTTTCCGGGGGCGGAAGGCCAGCGCCCGAGTGACCAAAATAGCCAGAAAGGCAGCAATAACGCCCAAAATATACCAGATCATTTCAGTACACCTTTCTTGTAGAGGATCCGGGCAACCACAATGGTGAACACCGCGCTTACGGGCACCATAATGCCCACCGTGCCGGCGTTCAGAGCCGGAACAAATACGAACAGACCCAGCATCAGGATCACGGGAGCCACCGCGATCTTCCAGTTCTTAGACACAAATGCCACGCCCAGACCGCCGAACAGGGCCGGCAGGATCTGCTCAAAGGCCGGCTGCAGCACCGGAGCGCTGAGAATGGGGGTCAGAGGCACGATCAGCACCACGCCTACAATGATGATCAGCGTGGTGACGATGCTGGAGGTGGCAATGGCGATGGTGGAGATGACCTCGCCCTCCTCGCTGCTGGCGCTGACCTTGTTCTGCTCCAGAGCGTTGATGGCGCAGGGCAGCTTCAGATTGGAGATGTTGCCGGTGACAAAGCTCAGGTAAGAGCCGCCGGCGCCCAGCATGGGCACATATGTAATGGTCTCAATAATGCCCACAGCCCAGTACATGGGGGCGGTAGCCACAAGGCCAAGAGCCAATGCGCCCCAGTCGGGGATAACACCGAAAATGAGCGCCACGGCCACGGGGAACAGGAACAGCAGCACCATCACGGAGAGATTCCAGATGGTACCGTCTCTGTGGACGGAGTCCATATAAGAAAGCTTTTTCATATCACTTTACCTCCATTCCCAGCAGTGCGGTCAGCGGAATGGCGGCGGCCATACCGGCGATGAGGCTGATGGGCAGCGCGTACTCGCTGAGCCACTTCAGCTTGGGCTTGCGCATTAACAGGCCGCAGACTACCATCACCAGGGCGGAGACAACCATAGTGCATACCGGCACAAGGCCGGAGGTGGCGGTGTACTTCACAGGCACGGGCACTTTGGTGCCGTCCTCCATGAACTGATTGACCATCACGGTCACATGGCCGTTTTCGTCAGCGGTCCACAGGCGGGATACATCGCAGAACACAAAGCCCAGAAAAGCGGAGATCATACCGATAAACAGGGCGTTGCTGAACACGTCTGCCCACTTGGCATCCCGGTTGCCCAGGGATTCCATACCCTTTTGCAGCTTCTTGCCGATGGCCGGCACCAGCCAGATGCCCACCATAATGCTGATGGTCATCACCAGCAGAACATTCACATACTGCTGGGCATTCAGCGGCGCTTCAGAACCCAGGCTCTGGCCCATTACGCTGAGGGCGTTGTTGGCGGCGATGGTCTCATAGCTCATAGAGCCCACCACGCTCAGACGCAGCCAGGGCAGGGGCAGACCCAGCTTCTTGCTCAGCGTCATCACGCTGATGACGATGGCAACCGCCGGAGCGATGGTGAAGATGGCCGCGGTCTTGATGGTCTTTTTGATCTTGGCCTGATCCATTCCAAGGGCCTTGCTGCGGCGCAGGGCCTTCAGCAGGAAGAACACGGACTGCGCCAGCACCACTGCCACAAGAACAGCGGCAAAGACATACAGGATCGGGTGGTTTACATGAAAGGTCAATTCACACACCTCCTAAAAAGTATGGATTCAGTATACTACATCTTTTTCCTTAAAACAAGACAAAACGCCGCGGGTTTTACAGCCGCGGCGTTTTTGCGTTATTTCTTGATGATGTCTTTGATGACTTCGCCGGCGATGATCATACCGGCCACAGCCGGCACAAAGCACACAGAGCCGGGCAGGGCGTTGCGGCCCTCGGGTAGCTCCGCCCAGGCAGGGTCATCCGGGGGAAGTTCCGTCTTGATGGGATCTTCCGTGGAATAGACCACTTTCAGAGAGTGAATGCCCCGTTTTTTGCACTCCTTGCGGATGATCCTGGCAAGGGGACACACAGTGGTCTGGGAGATGTCGCCCACCCGGAACGCGGTGGGATCCAGCTTGTTGCCCGTGCCCATGGAACTGATAATGGGCGTGCCGGCGGCCTTGGCGGCTTGGATCAGCATCAGTTTTCCCGTGACGGTGTCGATGGCATCCACCACATAGTCATACCGGGAAAAGTCAAACTCTGCGGCAGTTTCCGGCAGATAAAATATCTTTCGGGCGGTCACCCGGATATCCGGATTGATGGCAGCCACCCGCCGGGCGGCGGCCTCCGTCTTGTCCTGCCCCAGGGTCTGCCGGGTGGCAAGGATCTGCCGGTTGATGTTGGTGAGGCTGATGGTGTCGTGGTCAACGAGATCCAGCGCGCCGATGCCGCTGCGGGCAAGGGCTTCCACTACATAGCCGCCTACGCCCCCCAGACCGAATACGGCCACACGGGCGTTTTTCAGTTTTTCCATTGCTGCGTCACCCAGCAGAAAACGGGTGCGGCAGTAGCTGTCCATAAGCCTTCCCTCCTTTGGTTGTATCCTACCACAATTCGGAAAAAGTGTCAAACAGTGGTTGCAAAAGGCCGCTGTTTGGGGTATTGTATGTATAGTATTTCAAGAAAAGGTTGTGTGTATGTGAGTAAACGCTATAAGGAACTGGGAAAGGTGTTTTTGACTTTCCTAAAGATCGGCGCGTTCACCTTCGGCGGCGGCTATGCCATGATCCCGCTGATCCAGAAAGAAGCGGTGGAAAATCACGGCTGGATCACCGATGACGATATTTTGGAAATCATCGCCATTGCCGAGTCCACTCCCGGCCCCATCGCCATCAACGCGGCTACCTTTGTGGGCTACCGCACCTGCGGCGTGCTGGGCTCTGTCTGCGCTACGCTGGGCGTGGTGCTGCCGTCCTTTGCGATCATTTATGCCCTTTCCTTTGTGCTGCGCCAGTTCCGGGAACTGAAGGCCGTGCAGTACGCCTTCCAGGGCATCCGGGCAGGTGTGCTGGCGCTGCTGTGCAAGGCCCTGTGGACGATGTACAAAAAGAATAAGAAAAACTGGGTGTCCTATCTCATTATGGCCGGCGCCTTTATCCTTACAGGCGTGCTGGATGTAAGCGTTCTGCCGGTGCTGATCGGCTGCGCAGTCTTCGGCCTCATAACCGCCAAAATGATGGCAAGGAGGGCTGCAAAATGATCTATTTGGAGCTGTTTCTTACCTTCTTTATGATCGGCGCGTTCACCTTCGGCGGCGGCTATGCCATGCTGCCGTTGATCCAGGAGCAGGTGGCGCTGCGCTGGGGAGATGTGATCTCTGAGGAGACCATCGTCAACTTTATCGCCGTCAGCGAGTCCACCCCCGGCCCCTTTGCGGTGAATATGGCCACCTACATCGGCTCCGAGATGGGCGGCCTGCTGGGCTCTGCCTGCGCCACATTGGGTGTGGTGCTGCCGTCGTTTATCGTGATTTTGATCGTTGCCAAGTGCTACGAGAGGTTCAAGGAGTCCGACCTGGTCAAGGGCTGCATGACGGGTTTGAAGCCTGCTGTAGTGGGTCTCATCGGCGGCGCGATACTGTCTGTGCTGGTGAGTGTGTTCTTTCCTCTGGGTGTAAGTGTTTCCGTGCTGCAAACGCCGGCCTTTTATTTGTCGGCAGGCATTTTTGCTGTGATGCTGGTGCTGGCGCTGAAAAAGGTACACCCCATCATTATTATCGTCCTGTCTGCCGCCGCCGGCATCGGCATTGGCTACCTGGGCCTTTGGTGACAAAAAGAAGCCGCTGCGAAAAGCAGTGGCTTCCTTTTGCCTTTTGGGGAAAGAAAAGAGGTAATAAAAAGAGGATTTCCGGAAGCACCCTCACGGCACAGGGCGCCTTCCGTGGTTTTAGAATAACGCCCGGATTTGAACAACCGGTGACGAAAAACAAAACTTTTTAAGTCGATTTTATGAACAAAAAAGCAGAAAACAGCGCCGGGACACTTCCCGGCGCTGTTCGTTTGTGCAATTAGCCTTCTGCGCGCATCTGAGCGAAGCACTCGCTGCAGTACACGGGACGGTCGGACTTGGGCTCGAAGGGAACCTTTGCCTCGCCGCCGCAGCGGGCGCAAGTAGCAGTGAAGAACTCACGGGGGCCACGGGCGCTGTTCTTGCGAGCGTCACGGCAGGCCTTGCAGCGCTGGGGCTCATTCTGGAAGCCGCGCTCTGCGTAGAACTCCTGCTCGCCGGCGGTGAACACGAATTCGCTGCCGCACTCTTTGCAAACTAAAGTCT
>JAZNAK010000050.1:0-9419 GCA_045586485.1 Faecousia sp.
ATCAGTATCATGATCGGTGACAAATAAAAAAGCCCGCCTGGCGGGAGGCTTTCTTTTGCTAGTTGACGCTAAAAGAAATCAGCAGAAACGGCATACAGCCATTTCTGCTGATTTGGTCCGAGTTGTTTCATAGGATTTAAGCAAAAGTGAGTAATGACGATGGTTTTTGCAATCCATAAGCAGAATTATCTCTTTTGAAAAATCAGCAACGCACTTTAGAGGAAGTTTTTCGATTTGTCAATATTCGGGCAGGGATATACATCACAAGAATCACAACAGGCAAAAGTATAGGAAAGCCCCAAAGGTGAGACCCTAAAAGTTTTTCAAACAATCCCAAAGGATTGCCGGAATCAGGCTCCATCAAAAACATAAAATTGGTATCCCAAAGCAGATTCAAGCCGTACACAGGGATTGCCATAGCTACAAGCAGAGCCGTCCCTCGAAGGGCAGACTTCAGGTCCGTAGACACCTGATTGGTGGTAATTAGCAGCATAGGATACAGCACCAGCAAAATATGGATTGTGAAGCTGTGAATATGGAAGAAGTTCCAAACAGGCATGTCGGTCCAGTTTGGGAAAAGCAATGCCAGCGCTGCACCGGGGATGGAAAAATAATACAAAAAGCTTCTGACAACTTTTGTTTGCTTGATGATATCAAAGAAGATCAGCAAAATATTGATGCCGCAAAGGTGGAAAGGAAGATACCCCCAGCTAAATTCTCCCAAAAGGATAAGTACTAGGTTTTTAGCT
Source organism: Faecousia sp. (assembly GCA_045586485.1). Classification (GTDB taxonomy): domain Bacteria; phylum Bacillota; class Clostridia; order Oscillospirales; family Oscillospiraceae; genus Faecousia. Next base: position 750 of record JAZNAK010000050.1, read on the forward strand.
ATCTCCTGCAGGAAGATGTATGCGCCCAGTACGGTTCGCATAGTTTTCCTTTTGTCTTCGGAAAGCTTATGGTAGAAAATGCAGACGGCTACACAGAAAAGTAAACCTGCCAAAAGCCAAAGAATATGGGTAAGACCAAAGGTCTGAAAACCCACTCCTTCCGGTATGTTATCTTTGGTTGTAAAAAACATATTTATCACCCAATGGGTACTATACCATATTATGACAAAAAAATCATCTGTTAAATTAGATTATTTAGTCAAGAGTGAATAGGTAAAATCGGCAATCCTCTGCTGAGAATTGCCGATTTTTGGTACGAGTTGTTTTATAGGATTTAAGCAAAAAGCGAGTAATACGAACGGTTTTTGCAATCAACAAACCTCGTTTATCCTTGCTCTTGGCGAGTATCTGTTGTAGCCTCTGTCTGGTCGTCCATCAGCACCGAGTTGGGTTGCTGATCTGAGGGGATTTCTTCCTCCATAGTCTCCGGTTCTTTTTCGGAAGTGACAATGGCCGGCGTACTTTCCTTTAGCAGAGAACGCCGCATAGCAAAATAAATGATTGTACCTACAGGTAGCATTAGCCGGAGCATAACAGTGCCAGACCCATAACGAATCAAAGCGGAATATGCAGTGATCCACCCCACATTAAAATTCAGTCTGAAGCTTGTAGAGGAAATCGTTGCACCAAGGGAAATAAAGCCTAGGAGTAATAGCAGGATCCACAGTACCTTCTTCTTGATTCTTTGGCGGCTGCAATCTACAAGGGCAAATACAGTGAAACCGATCGCAATCACATTTAGCAGCAGAAAGCCCCACTGCGCTCCAGTGGCATCCTTCAGGTTATTCAGCGTTCCGGTAAAATAATAATCTGTTGTTTCATAGGGAGTTAAATAGAAACTGTTCAAACCAACTTGGTCATCCATTCTAATACTAACAATTATTCTATCGCTTTGGGTCGTCATTTCATAAACAGAGCTGACAGAACTGACTTTTTGCCCATTGGTTAGAGTGCCATTTGCGTAAATGGACAGTAATTTCAGTTCGTAAGTATCCACATTTCCAAGAAGCTCCTGCATTTGCGTAAATGTAGGCTTGAAATCTTCCTCAGCGCAGATCTTATTGACCAACGAATAGGCGGCTTGGAAGTCGTTTGCAATCAAGGCATCTAGCATTCCTTCAGTACTTTGGCGAACTTCTGCATTTTCTAATTCTTGTAAGACTGCGGTGCATCCGCTGCAAAGTATAAGCACTGTCAAAATGATGACACATACTGACTTAACGAGATTTTTTCTCATGCGATCACTTCCTTTCATCTTCATTATATCAAAAATGTAAGGAACAATCAAGATAAATCGAGTGGCGAGACTCGGTTGCATTTTCTTCCCGGAGGGAAGAAAATAGAGGTGTTGCCGCCGTCGAGCCGTCGGCAAGCGACTGTCCACCGGACAGTCGCATTTGATCTTTCGAGTCTCGCATTCAAAAGAAATAAGCAGAAACGGCATAAAGCCATTTCTGCTTATTTGGTCCGAGTGGCGAGACTCGAACTCGCGGCATCCTGGTCCCAAACCAGGCGCCCTACCAACTGGGCCACACCCGGATGTGAAAAGCCTTACGGCCGATCTTTTTGTATTATATAGGAAAGCTCCGTAAAAAGCAACCGAAAAAACACAGCAAAATATCCCGGCACGAATTGCAAACCATAACAGCAAGATGTGAAAGACACCACCCTTGACTATTTTTATGATATTGTTATAATTGTTGTGAAAGATCAGGATTTTGTGTAAAATCGGCTTAATTTAGGAGGAGTATCATGAGAGGCATTCCATCTCTGATTACGGATATTCGAAAGAAAGTATTTACCGAGGTAGCCAAAATGGCTTACGCCGGCGGCGACTACTCTCGGGCAGAGGATCTGCCCTATGTGATCGTCCCCGGTGATCAGCCCCTGCACCGGGAGTCTGTGTTCCTGGAACGGGCCATCGCAGGTGAACGTGTGCGGCTGGCTATGGGTCTGTCCATCCGGCCTGTCCAGACCCGTTCTCTTATGACGGAGGGCATGGATGCTGCCGCGGTTGCTGAGCAGTACTACGAGCCGCCGCTGATTAATATTATTCCCTACGCCTGCCACGCCTGTCCCACCAACCGGTACTGCGTGACGGATCTGTGCCAGAACTGCCTGGCGGCCTCCTGCCAGAAGGTGTGTCCCAAGGACGCCATTTCCTTTGTCAACGGCAAGAGCTATATTGACCTGGATAAGTGCATTCGCTGCGGCAAATGCGCTAAGGCCTGCTCCTACAACGCCATCGTGCATATTGAGCGGCCCTGTCAGGGCGCTTGCGGTATGGATGCCATTGACTCCGATGAGCACGGCCGGGCTGTGATCAACCAGGACAAGTGCGTGGCCTGCGGCCAGTGCTTGGTCAGCTGCCCCTTCGGCGCAATTGTGGACAAGGGACAGATTTTCCAGGTGATCCAGTCCATTCTGAAGGGTGATAAGGTGATCGCCATCGTGGCGCCAGCATTCATCGGTCAGTTTGGCAAGCACTCCACCCCTGGTAAGTTTATTGCCGCTATGAAGCAGCTGGGCTTTGCCCGGATTGTTGAAGTGGCCGTGGGCGCGGATATGTGTACCATTGAGGAGGCAAAAGATTTCCTTGAAAAAGTGCCCCAGGAGCAAAAGTATATGGCAACATCTTGTTGCCCTGCCTGGCACTCTATGATCTACAAACTCTACCCCAGCGAGGCGAAGAATATCTCTATGACCCTGACGCCCATGGTTTTCACTGCCCGGTTGATGAAAAAACAGTATCCCGGCTGCAAGGTAGTCTTCGTGGGCCCGTGCGCTGCCAAGAAGCTGGAGGCCATTCGGGCGGACATTCGCTCCGATGTGGATTTTGTACTGACCTTTGAAGAGCTGCAGGGTATGTTCGAGGCCAAGGAGATCAATTTCGAAAAAATTGAGCCGATGTTTGACCTGAATGAGGGCTCCGCAGCAGGCCGTGGCTTTGCTGTTGCGGGCGGTGTGGCCAAAGCGGTGGCGGATCTTGCCAAGGAGACCTGCCCCGACAGAGAGATTCAGACGGCCCGGGCGGAGGGCCTGCGGGATTGCCGCAAGCTGATGGCCATGGCAAAGGCTGGCAAGTATGACGGCTATCTGTTGGAGGGCATGGCCTGCCCCGGCGGCTGCGTGGCCGGCGCAGGCACGATCCTGCCCGTAGATTTGGCAGCAAAGGTTGTCGGCCGCTACCAGACGGAAGCGGACTGCGCCAGCCCCACAGACAGCGCCTACAGGGATGTGGGCAAGAGTCTGGAAGACTAAAAGAAAACCCCGTAGCCTTTACAGGGGGCATTACCGGAAGATCGTTTGATCTTCCGGTTTTCTATTGTGGATCAGGGGAATCGCTGGGTACATTACGTTTGGCGGGCAGCAGGATGCTATGTGCGCCAAAGGAAAAAATGCCAAGAGACACCTAGAAATAAGTATTTTGCTATATTTTACTGGAAAAACAGAAAACCGCGTGATATATTTAATATGGGAGGGATAATCATGGGAACTACATTTAGCAGCATCCATATCTATTCCACAGAGCCTGTTGCCCTTAAAAATTTTACCTTTCGGTGCTTTTCCAAGGGATGGCAAACACTTTGGGCAGAGGATGAGGATTTATATGACCCTGAAGTGACAAAAAGAATGGCAAAGAATCTATCTAAATCCGTTAATGCTCCCGTGCTTTGGTTTTATGAATTTGATGATGAATTCCTGTATCTGAATTTATATTTGCACGGCAAGCTGGTTGCTTCTTACTCTGGAGATGGAACTGGTCCCAATAAAAATCTATATCAGATTCCAAGGTTGATCGGATATACAGATGAGAGCAAGCGCCGATTCTCAAGAATCCTAAGTTGCACAGACATAGATTTCCAAATTCAACTTCTGGAAGAGTTTTTTGGAGTTTGCTTGCTGCCGTTTTGTGAATTAGCAGACCAAGAAAATGGAGAACTCGCACGGACTCGCGGTGACAGGTTGTATAAAGAGCATATAGCAGCAGAAAAAAAGCTGACAGGAAACGCCTCTGCAATCCAGGTGGAACTGGTTCAGGAACTTGAGGGCTTGCTCGATGGTGCAGACTGGCATCTGGAATGGTTTGACAAAAAGCAAGTTCGACGTTTGCCTTGCTTTAATATACATTATTATCTCTATTCTAAGGATAAATTTACCGGAACCCGGCGCGTTCCGGCTCGCTTCCATAATGGAAAAGTGCAATTCATTTCTGAAGAGGAAATGAGATGCAATGGAGCAGATAAACCATATTATCGCCCATACGAAGGGCACAACCCTGACTATCGATATGAGACACACCCGCCGAAGTTGATCTTTTCGGATACTGCACCAACCGCATACCGAGGAAAGACGGTTTTACTTCCCCGCGGTTTTCTTAAATTGGGTTTTGACGCAAAGGAACGACTTGTGTTGTACGATTGCAAAAGTACATTTGCAATCGTTGACGGAAACACAAAAGTAATAGCTAAAAAGCGTTTAAAAGGGGAAATCGGGGATATTGACGGCGACTATATCCTTACTGTAGAAGAGAGAGGCATCTCTGGTATAATCAGAGTCTACCGCATCTTTGATAAGTAAAAAGAAATAGATATAAAAAGCCTGCACAGACTGATTTAAAGCAGATCTGTGCAGGCTTCACTTATTTCGCCGTGGTTTTACTCGTTAATAACCACCGAGTTTCGGCTACGGGGTTTTGTTATTGTTATTACATATCGAAGGGTTCCATGGACAGGACGGGGTGACCCACAGTGCCCAGGTATTCCAGCAGCTGCTCGGGATCCTCGGTGCAGATGGTTTCATCAGCAACCATATCGGTGAAGTTCTCAACACCGTACAGCTCCAGAGCGGTTGCATCCAGACGCTCGCGGACCTGTTCCTTCAGTTCCTTGGGCATCCAGACGATACGGCCGGGGCCGCCTTCTGCCTTAATGAACTTCTTGGAGGAGATGAACTGCTTGCCGTGGCCCATAAAGCCGGGGGTCTGAACGCCGCCGCCGGTCATGGAAGCCATATCGGAGAAGCTCATACCCAGAGGAGTGATGCCGGCATGCTCACGGGTGGTGATAACCACGCCCATGGAGCAGGGCTCAACGCCACAGATACATTCGAAGCAACCACAGGAAGTCATGGGATCCTGGAACAGGGAGTACAGAGTGATCTTCTCCAGAGCGCCGTGAGAGTACTTGGCAATTGCCTCGTCCACATCGTCATAGCGGCCCAGATGCTCGTCCACGCAGCGCTCCTTCAGAACGACCTGACAAGGACCGGTGGGATCCAGCTCGTTGGTAGCCTTAGCATCCAGCCAGGACACAGCGCCGCACAGACCCAGACGCTCGGGAGTGACGATACATACGTGGCTGGGGGAGAAGGCCTGACACATAATGCAGGTGTAGTAAACGGGAACAGACTCGTCGGTCATGGACTTCAGACGGTCGTCACGCTTAGCAAAGACCTCGTTGGCCTTGGCGCGCAGCTCCTTGTTCTGCTCGGCGTCCACAACGATGGTCACCTGGCACTTATCAACAACGGCTTCGAACTCGCTCTTGATCTTGGCGTACAGGACCTCGCCGATGTGCTTGAAGCGGAAACCGGCCTCAAAGTCAGCCTTGGAGATACGGACACGGATCATATCGCGCTGACCGGTGTGCATAACGCCTTCGATGCAGTTGAGCCATGCGTGGATCTTACGCTCCATAACAGACTCAAAGTCAGCCTGCATGGCCTTGCCTGCAACCTCGATGGTGTAGGACAGGGAAATCTTGGAGCCAACTTCCACAGCGTCCAGCTCGGGGCCGATGACGGTAATCTTGTGATCCTCGATCTCAGCGGCTTCTCTGGTCTGAACCAGCTCGAAGCAGTCCACGCGGGAGCCGTCCACTTCCACCTGCATATCGCCCCGGCGAATGATCTCGCCTTCGAAAGCGGTAGCGTAGGAAACGGGAATATCGATGTTGGTGATCTTGATCTTGATGTCGCGCGCTTCCAGAGAGGTGGCGTTCCACTTCTCGGTGTCCAGCTGCTGGATCAGGGACTTGGGAACACGGAACATGTTCTCAGTCTCGTTGGAAACAACGGGGAAGCCCAGGCAAATAGCACCGGCGCCGTAGGACACGATCTCGTCAGACAGGGGCTTGTAGGCGTTGACGAATGCGCGGACGCGGTCCATGGTGTACTTGGCCAGAGCGGGGAAGTCGCCGGGGGTGATGTTGCCGAAGATCAGTGCGGCACGCACAGCAACGGAAACGATGTGGATGACGGACTGCATCTCGTAGCCCAGGGGGCACACACGCACGCCTTCACCGGTCTTCATGCCGGACTCGGCGATGTGGCGGACGGCCTCGCCGGTCAGGGAGACCAGCATGCCCTGATTCTGGTAGGACTTAGCCAGATTTACGGTCTCAGCGGGATCGTCAGCGCCGCCGATGATAACAGCAACACCGGGGATATCGCCGGTGACCAGGGGAACACCCAGATTACGCACGAATGCGTCGGTCAGGTGGCCCATCTCGGGCTCGGTGTAGGGAGTAGCGCCGTGGATGTACTTCAGAGCTTCCAGGAACTCTGCGCACAGAGCGGATGCGATGCCGGACTCAAATGCGTCGTGGAGACGGTTGTTCCGGGTCATCTTGCTCTTAATGACATCCATTGCGGCCTTCATTTCAGCCAGTGTGGTGATCTTGACGCCGGTCACGCCGTAGTAGCAGGGCAGGGCGTAAGCAGTCTCGGGGAAACCAACGGGCTCGTTTTCGCCGTAAGTAGCGATGGCAGCGTCGATAGCGGCTACAGTGCGTTCGTAGTTGTAGTCGTTGCCGCCAAAAACTCTATCAAAAAGTGTCACGGTATTTCCTCCTATAATTAATCAAGTTCATCGCGATCCAGAATCGCTTTGATATTTCGAATCTCTTCGATTGCTGTGGGACTGAAGTCGTAGGGTGATTTTCCCTGGCGGTCTGCGTCGATCACTTCGGCGTTGTAGTGGATGCAGCCCAGCAGGTCCTCAGCGGGAATGGCGTCGCGGATGAAGGCTTCATCCTGCTCGTCCCGGACCTTATTGGCCACAACTCTCACTCGCTTTACGCCCAAATCATTCGCAAGGCGCTTTACATTCCGGTAGGTCTGCACGCTGCGGGCGCCGGGCTCAATGACCACGATAAACTGGTCCATATTTGCCGCGGTGCCTCTGCCCAAATGCTCCAGGCCTGCCTCCATGTCCATGATGACCACATCGTTCTTCCGATAGGTCAAGGCAGACAGGATGGACTTGAGCATCACATGCTCGGGACAGACGCAGCCGCTGCCGCCTACATCCACAGTGCCCATAACCAGCAGCTTTACGCCGTTGATTTCCTTGGAGAAGGTATCCGGAATGTCGGAGACCTGAGGATTGAGCTTGAAGAAATTGTTGGCGGCGCTGGCGCCGGTGCGTTCCTCGACCAGAGTACGCATTTTGGAGATGGGGACGATCTCGTCCACTTCCTCCTGACTTAAGCCAAGCGCCAGACCCAGATTGGCATCCGGATCCACATCAGCGGCCAGGACCGTGCGTCCCTCGTCGGCATAAAGCCTTGCCAGGGTGGAGGACAGAGTGGTTTTGCCCACGCCGCCCTTGCCGGTAATTGCAACTTTCATCAGATACCCAGAGCAGCGCGCTTGGCTTCGATGCAAGCGATCATCTTGTCGCCCAGGGAGTCAATGTCGGTATCCACAACGAACTTCGCTTCGACCCACTTGTTGATACCGTTTTCACCCTGCAGCAGCTCGGTGACTTCGGTAGAACCCTTGGAGTAGGGATCAACGCCCAGGAAGGTCTCGATGCCGGTAGCCACAACGTAGTTGCCGATGGAGACAGCCTTCTCGGACATCCATTCGGGAGCGCAGCCCACCACGGGAACCTGGGAGATGTTGATGCCCCAATCCTTGGCGATGTCAGATGCCAGGATCATCATACGGGAGATATCAACACAGGAGCCCATGTGCAGAACGGGAGGAATGCCGGCCAGTTCGCAGACACGCTTCAGACCTGCGCCGCAGTATTCCTTGGCCTTCTCGGGATCCATCAGACCGGCCTTGGCGGCAGCCTGAGCGGAACAACCGGTGGTGATGACGATGATGTCGTTCTCCAGCATCTTCTTCATCAGGCCGATATGAGCGGTGTCGGGACGGACCTTGGGGTTATTACAGCCGACCATAGCCACAGCACCGCGGAGGACACCGGAGTGGACACACTCGATCAGAGGCTTGGTGGTGCCGAACTCGTCCAGCTGGGAGTTGGCGACGCCGTCCAGAACCTTCTTGATGGCTTCAACAGAGTAGCCGACACGGGCATTCTGCTTCTGGTTGGGGATATGTACCAGCTCGTGGTTGCGGTTCTTGAAGTTCTCGATGGCCATCTTCACGATTGCCTTAGCGCTGTCGCCGGCGGTCTCGGCGGAGAACTGAATGAACTCGGAATCGGGGATCCGTGCAACGGGGGAGGTGGTGATGAACTTGGTGTGGAAACACTTGGACAGGGGGCCCAGGGCAGGGAAGATACACTGCACGTCCACAACGATGGCTTCGCAAGCGCCGGTGAGAACAACGTTCTCCTGGTTCAGGTAGTTGCCGGCC
>JAZNAK010000051.1:0-22322 GCA_045586485.1 Faecousia sp.
TGCAGACAGGAGGAGAAGTATGAAGAAGCAAGAGGAAAAAGACCCTATTTCCTGGGAAATGAAAGATCCCAAGCCGCCCGTGATCCGCTCCGGACACATGGAGGACCGGAAACAGAACTGAAGTTATGTAAACCCACACCCAAAACAAACAGGGCTGGAAAACCAGCCCTGATGTTTATTTGCAATTAGCCGTTGGCGCGCATCTGAGCGAAGCACTCGCTGCAGAAAACAGGGCGATCGGACTTGGGCTCGAAGGGAACCTTGGCCTCGCCACCGCAGCGTGCGCAGGTAGCGGTGAAGAACTCACGGGGACCACGGGTAGCGTTCTTACGAGCGTCGCGGCAGGCCTTGCAGCGCTGGGGCTCATTCTGGAAGCCGCGCTCTGCGTAGAACTCCTGCTCGCCGGCGGTGAACACGAATTCGCTGCCGCACTCTTTGCAAACTAAAGTCTTGTCTTCGTACATTGATTTTACCTCTCTTCGGTTGTTGATGCCCCGTGAAAGCCTGCCGGTTGTTGACTGGGATTACGCAGGGACAAATAATATGTGACTATATACCGCCACAAGTGGGATTATACACAAGGGGGCATACTTTGTCAATGCTTTTGGGGAAGATTTCTGACTGATTTTCCCTTTTTTGTAAAGTTATTGCGGGTTTTCAGATGTCAAAGTGGGCCTGTCCGTCAAAAGGAATGTGCAGGTGCTCATAGGCGAGGGCGGTCACACAACGGCCCCGGGGCGTGCGGGTCAGGAAGCCCAGCTGCATCAGGTACGGCTCGTAGACATCTTCCAGGGTGATGGCCTCTTCGCCGATGGTGGCGGCGAGCGTCTCAAGACCCACAGGGCCGCCGCCGTAGTTGCGGATGATGGCAGTGAGCATACGGCGGTCAATGGAGTCCAGGCCCAAAGCGTCCACTTCCAGGCGGGAGAGGGCCAGATCGGCGGCCTCCTTGGTGATCACACCGTCATACATGATCTGGGCAAAATCCCGCACCCGACGGAGGAAGCGGTTTGCGATTCGCGGTGTGCCGCGGCTGCGTGAGGCGATCTCCATGGCGCCCTGGGGGTCGATCTCCATGCCCAGGATGGTGGCAGACCGGGTGACGATCCTTGCCAGCTCCTCGGGAGTGTACAGTTCCAGCCGCAGATTCACGCCGAAGCGGTCCCGCAAAGGCGCAGACAGCTGGCCGGCACGGGTGGTGGCACCCACCAGGGTGAACTTGGGCAGATCCAGCCGGATGGAGTTGGCGGAAGGGCCTTTGCCCACGATAATATCGATGGCGAAATCCTCCATTGCCGGGTAGAGGATCTCCTCTACCACCCGGTTCAGGCGGTGGATCTCGTCGATAAACAGAATGTCACCGGGGTTGAGGTTGGTCAGCAGCGCCGCCAGATCGCCGGGCTTTTCAATGGCCGGGCCGGAGGTGATGCGGATATTGACCCCCATCTCGTTGGCAATAACGCCGGCAAGGGTAGTCTTGCCAAGGCCGGGAGGGCCGTACAGAAGGGTATGGTCCAGCGGCTCGTTTCTCAGACGGGCGGCCTCGATGTATACGGACAGATTCTCCTTTGCCTTCTCCTGACCGGTGTAGTCGGCCAGGAATCGGGGGCGCAGACCGATCTCGCCGGAATCCTGCGGGGCAAAGGTGGGGGAGACGATGGGATCGTCCAATTCCCGGGAAAACTCTAAACTCATAGCAGCCTCCAAAAGGGGTGAAATGTAAAAAGGTTAGTTCTTCATGACCATTGCCCGCAGGGCGTGGCGGATCATCTCCTCTGTGGAGGCGTTGGGGTCGACGCCCTTGAGGGCGACGGCGATCTCCGAGGGAGAGTAGCCCAGCTCCTGCAGCGCGGCGGTGGCAAGGGCGGTATTGCTTCCGGCCACAGGCGCGGCGGATACAGGGGTAGAGAAATCCAAAGTGTCCGTAGTGCCGCCAATCTTGTCCTTCAGCTCCAGAATGATCCGCTGGGCGATCTTTTTGCCCACGCCCTGAGCGGCGGTGAGGAGCTTTTCGTCCCCTGTCATCACAGCAAGGGTAAAGTTCTGCGGGCCGGCAGCCAAAATAGCCAGCGCTGCTTTTGGGCCGACGCCGTTGACAGAGGTGAGCAGGTCGTAGCACCGCTGCTCCTCCCGGCTGGAGAAGCCGTAAATGTCATAAGCGTCTTCCCGAATGGACTCGGTGATGTAGAGCTTTGCGCTTTGATTCAGCTTCAGCTGAGCGGCGGTGTAAGCGGTGATGCGGCAGCCGTAGCCTACGCCCCCGCAGTCAATGACTGCAAGGCCCGGCTCCAGAATGGCCACCTGACCGGACAGATAATACAGCATAAAAGGCGTCTCCTTTACTTCAGTTTGGCCAGCAGACTGGTGCTGGACCGGGCGTGGCACAACGCCACGGCAATGGCATCGGCGGCGTCATCAGGCTTTGGCATCTGGGGCAGATTTAGTATCCGCTTGGTCATATCCATCACCTGGTGCTTGGTGGCGTTTCCGTAGCCTACCACCGACTGCTTCACTTGCATGGGTTTATATTGGGAGACCTCCAGACCTGCCTGCCGGATGGCCAGCAGAATCACGCCCCGGCTCTGAGCCACGCCGATGCCGGTGGTCACATTCTGACCGAAAAACAGTTCCTCGATGGCCACAGAATCCGGTTTGGTGGTCTGCAGAAGTTCCGTCATATCATTGTAAATGATCTCCAGCCGGGCGGAAAAATCCATACCGGCGGGGGTGGTAATGGCGCCGCAGTGGAGGAGCTTATACTGATTGCGCTCCGCTTCAATCAGACCGAAGCCGGTGATCCCGTAGCCGGGATCAATGCCCAGAATCCGCAATTGCGCCACCTCCTTTTTTGTTTATGATAGCACATTTGTTTTGTTTTGCATACTGTTTTTTCGATTTTTAGGCAAAAAAACCGCCCCACCTAATCTGGGACGGTGTGTTATGTAATTGAATGCTGCAGGGCCAAAACCTGCTGACGGAAATCGGCGCATTCATCGGCGGCGCAATTTACATGGACGCTTACGGGCCGGGTAAAGTCCAAAGTGAACATTCCCATAAAATCTTTTCCGTTGATGGACTGCCGTTCGTTGCCCACATGGATATCAAAGGGCTGCTTCGCGGCCAGGGTGACAAAGGACTTGACCTGCTCGTAGGAAGTCAGCCAAACATTAAAACTCATAGGAAATTGCCTCCGATACTGTACAAAAAGGGATTTTTAGAGTATAATACCCATTACAAACCTCACATATTATATACAATTAAAGTATGGATATCAATTGACCAAACCACAAGAAATTATTCCCTAGAGAAAGAGATTATTGGTAGATTATACAATGAAGATTGGATTTTATACGCTGGGCTGCAAAGTAAATCAGTACGAGACCCAGGCTATGGAGCAGCTCCTGGCTGCCCGGGGCCATGAGATCGCCGGCTTTCACGATGCCTGCGATGCCTACATCATCAATACCTGCTCGGTGACGGCAGTAGCCGACAAAAAGAACCGGGCGGTGATCCGCCGGTGCCGCCGGGAGAATCCGGAGGCCGTGCTGGCGGTGTGCGGCTGCTATCCTCAGCACGCTGCCAAGGCTCTGGAGGGCATGGGCATCGATGTGATCGGCGGCAGCGGCAGCCGGGAGGCGTTTCTGCAGCAGGTTTTGGCTGCCGCAGAGACCAAAACCAAGTCAGTGGTGCTGGACGAGGCGCTGAAGCGGCGGCAGTTTGAAGTGCTGCCCGCCGGTGGCCTTGAGGGACGCACCCGGGCCATGGTCAAGGTGCAGGACGGCTGCGTGAACTTCTGCAGCTATTGCATCATTCCCTACACCAGAGGGCCTGTCCGCTCCGCGCCGGTGGCTCTGGCGGTGGAGCAGGCCAAGGCTCTGGCAGAGCAGGGATACAAAGAAATTGTTGTGACGGGGATCGAAATTGCCAGCTGGGGCGCAGATCTGCCGGGTAAGCCCGGCCTTGCAGACCTGTTGGAGGCCATCTGCCGGGCAGTGCCTGGCCTGCGGGTACGCCTTGGCTCCCTGGAGCCGCGGATCATCACAGAGGACTTTTGCCGGCGACTGCGGGAGCTGCCGAATCTGTGTCCCCAGTTCCACCTTTCTATGCAGTCCGGCTGCGACACGGTGCTCAAGCGCATGAAGCGGAAATACGATACCGCCCGGTATCTGGAGAGCGTGGAGCTGCTGAAGGGGTATTTCCCCGGCTGCGCGGTGACCACCGATATGATCGTGGCCTTCCCCGGGGAGACGGAGGAGGAGTTTGCCGCGTCACTGGCATTCATTGGCAAGTGCGGCTTTGCGGACATGCATATCTTCCCCTATTCCCGCCGACCCGGCACGCCGGCAGACAAAATGCCTGGCCAGCACAGCAACGCCACCAAGGAGGCTCGCAGCAGAGCGGCCATCGCCGTGGCAGACGAGATGTCCAGATCCTACCGGCAGGCGCTGGTGGGACAAACTGTGCAGGTGCTCTTTGAGGAGCGCAGCGGCGACTATTACACCGGCCATACGCCAAACTATATAAAAGTGTATGTTCCCGGCGAAGACCTGCATAACACCCTCCGGGAGGTGACCGTCACCGGCCTCTACCAGGACGGTGTTCTGGGCAGATTGGTTAAAGCTGCTGGACAAGTGGAAAACTATGTGATATACTGATATATCAATGAAGTTTGTTGTTGGAGAATCTTATAGACAAGGAGGCGTTGTCCTTTGAAGTATTGGCGAGGTTATTTGACTGCGGCGATCATCGCGGCCTGTACCTGGGGTCTGCGGGAGTTTGCCAAAGCCCATTCCGCCCTTGTGGATATGATCTATCCCTATGCCACCCGGATGGTCCAGTCCTTTTTGGCAGACTGGAGCGCCGGCGTTGATGGCTGCCTGTGGCAGATTCTGCTTGTTGTGCTGCTGGCGCTGGTGGCGCTGACAGTGGTGCTGATGGTGATCTTCAAATGGAATCCCATTCAGTGGTTCGGCTGGGTCTGCGCCGCTGTGGCGGTGGTGTTCCTGCTGAACACCGGCATGTATGAGCTCAATGTCTTTGCCGGCCCTCTGGCAGAGGACATCCAGCTGAAGGAAACAGACTATACGGTCACCGAACTGAAAAATGCCGCCGAGTACTACCGGGATCTGGCCAATGAGTTGTCAGAGCAGGTCCGGCGGGACAGCAACGGCGATGTGGTCTTTGACGATTTTGACACTCTGGCCGCCAAGGCCCAAAAGGGCTTTGATACGTTGGTGTATGAGCGCTCTATGCCTGTATTCGCAGGGCCTTCCGTGCCGGTGAAGAAGCTGGGCTGGGAGGGCTGGTTCACCGCCCGGGGTATGACAGGCCTGATGGTGGGTCTGACCGGCGAAGCTGCCGTCAATCCCGAAGCGCCTGCAATCCTGCTTCCCTTTGCCATGTGCCGGGAGATGACCTACAGAGTGTGCATCGTAGCGCCCCGGGACGCCACCTTCAGCGCGTGGCTTGCCTGCGACGCCAATGAAGATATCCAGTTCCGCTACTCCGGCATGGTGATGGCCTACCGCTATTGCCTGAAGGCTTTGGAGGAGTTGGATGAAGTGACCGGCGCATCCAATACCGCAAGCGTATCTGCCCTGGAAAGCAGCAGTCTGGCCCACGATATGGCCGTTTGCGATGCCTTTATCGGTGACGGCGAAAAGAATGCCGCCAAGGCTTGTGACCTGCTGGTCAGCTGGCACATTCAGAAGGTCGTGATCCCCTCCCAGATCGTGGAGGAAGATCCCTTTGATCCGCTGGATAAAGAACAGGTGGATTTGGACTGAAGGCTATGAAGAATACACTGGCAAACGGACTGCCCCAACTGGGGCTTTCACTCCCGGAGGAACGGCAGGATACCCTCTGCGCCTTCGGCGCGGCGGTGATCCAGCAGAATAAGGTAATGAACCTCACGGCCATCACAGAGCCGGAGCAGGTGGCCAAGCTCCACCTGCTGGACAGCTTGTCCCTGCTGACCCTGGAAAACTTAAAAGGCAAAAAAGTGATTGATGTGGGTTGCGGCGCAGGCTTTCCCGGCGTGCCGGTGAAGATTGCCTGCCCGGAGATGAAGCTGACATTGCTGGACTCTCTGGGGAAACGGATGCAGTGGCTGGAGATGGTCCTGCCGAATCTCGGCGTGGAGGCGGACTGTGTGACTGCCCGGGCAGAAGAGGCTGTGCAGAAGTGTCGTGAGACCTATGACATCGCCACCAGCCGGGCGGTGGCAAGGCTGAACATCCTGCTGGAACTGACAGCGCCCTATGTCAAGGTGGGCGGCAAGGTGCTGGCGATGAAAGGCACTGCTGCCCAGGAGGAGCTGGACGAGGCGAAGAACGCCATTGCCAAATTGGGTCTGAAGCTGGAAAGAATCGCCCAGTTTCCCATAGACGGCACGGCTCACACGGTGATCGTGCTGAAAAAGGTATCCCATACCCCTGCCCAGTACCCCCGCCGCTTTGCAAAGATCAAGCAGAACCCTCTGTAAAAGATGATGCTGTGCGTTGCCCAAAGGCAACGCACAGCTTTTTTCAAAGAAAGCGAGCGTCTTTTGTTTCGTTGACGGAAGAGGAAATCTGTGGTATGATAAAAGAAAAAAGGAGTGTTTACTATGACTCTGCAAGATAAGATTACCGCTGCGGCGGAATACCTGCTGAACAAGGTCTCTATGCGCCCCACTGTGGCGCTGGTGCTGGGCAGCGGCCTTGGCGACTACGCGGATACCTTGGAAAACAGCGTAAAGATCCCCTATTCCCAGATCCCCAATTTCCCTCAGCCTACGGTGGAAGGCCATACCGGCGCCTTTGTCTTCGGTGAGAAAGAGGGTAAGCAAGTGGTGGTGGCCCAGGGCCGTGTGCATTACTACGAGGGCCTGCCCATGCAGGAGATCACCCTGCCCGTCCGGGTCCTGGCAGCTATCGGCGTGAAGACCCTGGTGCTGACCAATGCCGCCGGCGGTGTAAATCTCAACTACAAGCCCGGCACGCTGATGCTGATCTCCGACCACATCAATCTCTCCGGTGCGAATCCCCTCCTGGGACCCAATCTGGAGAAGTTTGGCCCCCGCTTCCCCGATGTGAGCGATCTGTACACCGCATCTCTCCGGGAAGCCATCAAGGCCAATGCCGCCGCGGAGAAGATCCCCCTGGAGGAGGGCGTCTATCTGATGTGCTCCGGTCCTAACTACGAGACCCCTGCGGAGATCCGGGCATTCCGGACCTTGGGCGCTGATGCGGTGGGCATGTCCACCGTGCCGGAATCTCTGGTGGCCGGCCACAGCGGATTGCAGGTGGTGGGCGTTTCCTGCATCACCAACATGGCCGCCGGTGTGCTGCCTGTGAAGCTGAACCACGCAGAAGTGATGGAGACCGCCGCTATGGTCCATGACCTGTTCCATAAGCTGGTGGATGTGATCCTGCGTACCCTGTAAGACAGAAAAGGAGAGCGCGTTATGTATCACCGTATGACGATTGCAGGCCTGGAGCGTGACCTGCCTATTTGCAAAGTGACGGACGAATTGTACATCGCCGGATTTGTGATCTTCGGAGACCAGGAGTTGACCGTGGCCTGCGCTAAGGCACTGCTGGAGAAAGCGCCCGACTATGACTATATTATCACCGCTGAAGCAAAGGGTATTCCCCTTGCCCACGAGATGGCCCGGCAGACCAATGCCAGGAAGTATTTTCTTGCCCGCAAGGCGCCGAAGCTGTATATGACCGGTGTTATGGAAGTCTCCGTCAAATCCATTACCACCGCCAAGGAGCAGAAGCTGTACTTAGACACGGCGGATGTGGCGCTGATGAAGGGCAAGAGGATCCTGTTGGTGGACGATGTGATCTCCACCGGCGAGAGCCTGCGGGCGCTGGAAGTGCTGGTTGAGCAGGCTGGCGGCATCATCGCAGGCCGCATGGCCATTCTGGCCGAGGGCGACGCCCAGGAGCGTCCCGATCTCATTTGCCTGGAAAAGTTGCCTCTGTTCAATCCCGACGGCACAGTTAAGGCTTGATCGTTTCGGAAGCAACGAAAGTTCGGAGTGGAAACCATGAAGTTTGATAATACCCATGTGACCATCGATCTGGATATTATTGCCGACAATTTCCGGGCCATCCGGGAAAAGGCCGGCGTTCCGGTGATGGCCGTTGTGAAGGCAGATGCCTACGGCCACGGCGCCATTCAGGTGGCACGCCAGCTGCAGGATCGCTGCGCCTTCTTCGGTGTGTCCTCCATGCTGGAGGCAATGGAATTGCGGAAAGCCGGGATCGGCACACCAATCCTGATTTTGGGACAGATCCCCACCTCTGCCTTTGGCACAGCCATACGGGAGGGAATCCGCCCGTCCATCTTCCGGTACGAAGATGCCCTGGAGCTGTCCAAGACCGCCCAGCGGCTGGGCTTGGAAGCTCCCTTCCACCTGGTGGTAGATACGGGTATGAGCCGGATCGGTTTCCAGGCAACGGAAGAGGACGCGGACATCTGTCAGCAGATCTGCAGTCTGCCCGGCATTGTGGCGGAGGGCCTGTTCAGCCATTACGCCACCGCTGACTGCGCCGATCTGACCCGCGCCCACGCCCAGACCCAGAAGTTCGACGCATTTTACCGGATGCTGCAGGACCGGGGCGTCAGCGTGAAGCTGCGCCATATGGACAATTCTGCCGGCATAATGAACTTTGCCAGCCACTATGAGATGGTCCGCGCCGGCATCGTCATTTACGGTATGTACCCCAGTCAGGAGGTATCTCCGGCGCTTCTCCAGCTGAAGCCTGCCCTGAGCTGGAGCAGCCGGGTCACCCATGTAAAGACCCTGGAGGCCGGCCGGGAGGTAAGCTACGGCGGTACTTTCGTCACCACCAAACCCACCGTTGTGGCAACGGTCCCCGTTGGCTACGCCGACGGCTACAGAAGGGCGCTGAGCGGTAAGTTTTCTGTGCTGATCCACGGCCGCCGCGCTCCCATTCTCGGCCGTATCTGTATGGACCAGATGATGGTGGATGTGACGGACATTCCCAATGTGGCCGTCAATGACCGGGTGGTCCTCATCGGACCTGACGGAGATGACCGGATCACTATGGAGGAGATCGCAGCCAAGGCGGATTCTTTTAATTATGAGTTTGTCTGCGGCATCAGCCGCCGGGTCCCCCGGTTCTACCGGCGTGACGGCCAGATCGTCCATCAGGTCCATTACCTGCTGGACAGCTACGAATAAAAGCAAAGCCACGGGGAACTCCCCGTGGCTTTTTTAATGCTGCACCCGGTTTTCCATGTGGCCGGACTGCACCACCGGCGGCTTGGGGTCTTTCAGCTCCCAGGGAACGGGCGGCTGCTTCTCTTTTTCCTTCATTTTCATCCCCTCCGGAGATAGTATGGCCGGAAAAGACAAAAAAACACCCGGATCGGCTGCCCAATCCGGGATTTTTCAGATATCAAATGTGGCGATGACTTCAGCAGGCCCTTCCAGATACAATGCGGAAACCTGCCCGGCCTCTCCTTCAATGGTCACTTCCAGCGTGCCGCCGGGATTTTCCACCGTTAAATGCCCGCCGGGGACTTGCCCCTGCAGCCACAGAGCCACCGTCACCGATGCGCTGCCGGTACCGCAGGCCAGGGTGTAGTCCTCAACGCCCCGTTCAAAGGTGAGGAGCCGCACAGTTGTTTCATCCAACCGGCGATACATATTCACATTCACGCCCTTGGGGAAATGAGGCGCGTGACGCAGTGCCAAAAAGGCAGGCCGCAGAGCCTCCTTGTCCGCCCAGTCCAACCCGGGCAGCTCCGTCACACAGTGCGGTATGCCCGGCGTTCCCAACTCGATGTAGGCGGCATTCGGATGGCGGCGCAGGTCTGTGATGCCGGGATTGTTCAGCCGCACCCGGTAGCGGTTTTGGCTGAAACGCTGGCCGTAGACGATACCAGCATCGGTCTCTACGGACATTTTTTCTCCCGCGAGACCGTGCTCGTAGGCGAACTTGCAGATACAACGGGCGCCGTTGCCGCACATCTCGCCGCGGGTGCCGTCGGGATTGTAAAAATGGAGCTTAAAATCAGCGGTTTCCGACACATCTGTGGCTAAAAACCCGTCGGCACCGTATCTTTCACACAGCGATTTGGCCATGGCCGAAAAATCGAGCTGCTTGCCCCGGGCGTCTACTACGATGAAATCGTTGCCGGCGCCGCTCATGTGGAGGGCTTTCATTACAGGGCCCCCAGCTTCTTCATCTCCGCAAACAGTGTGGCCCGATGGTCGTCTTCCAGATAGGACAGAGGCATCCGCAGGAACTCCTCGCCAAAGCCCATGGCTGCCACCGCAGCCTTGGCAGGAATGGGATTGACCTCGCAGAACAGGCTGCGGATCAGGGGCAGCATCTTGCACTGAAGCTTGGCAGCGGCGGCTACATCGCCGTCGAAGAACTTGTCGCACATCTCCACGGCCATAGCGGGAACCACATTGGACAAAACGCTGATACAGCCGGCAGCGCCCATAGACATCATGGGAACGGTGAGGGAGTCCTCACCGGAGTAGATATCCAGGTTGTCGCCGCACTTGGCGATGGTCTCCACCAACTGGTCCATATTGCCGGTGGCGTCCTTCAGACCCACAATGTTGGGGTGCTGGGCAAGGGTAGCCACGGTGTCGGGCAGGATGTTGCAGCCAGTGCGGCTGGGAACGCTGTACATGATCACTGGCTTCTGAGCGGCATCCGCCACAGCGGTGTAGTGATTGATGAGGCCCTTCTGGGTGGCCTTGTTGTAATAGGGCGTCACCACAAGGACAGCGTCAGCGCCGTCATCGCAGGCGCTCTTGGTGAAGTCCAGCACGTGCTCAGTGTTGTTGGTGCCGGTGCCGGCGATCACGGGAACGCGGCCGTTGACTTGCTTCACGGCAAATCGAATCACAGCTTTCCGCTCCTCCTGGCTGAGGGTGGCGCTTTCACCGGTAGTGCCTACGGCGACCAGTGCGTTGATGCCGTTGGCGATCTGGAACTCGATGAACTTGGCGTAGGTATCAAAGTCCACACCATGGGGGGTCATGGGGGTGATCATGGCGGTAGCCATACCCTTGAAAACAGTATTTTTCATAGCGCTGCTCCTTTATAGGTGGAATCAGTTTTCTGCCACTATTCTATCACAAGTTGCAAGAAAAGGGAACAAAAAAATTACACCGCCGGAAGAAAACCAGCGGTGTAATAAACGGGTTATACCAAAAATGCCTTCACGGCCTCGGAAGCCTCAGCGGGATCGTCGGAAACGGTGATGGTGATGTTCATATTGTGGGTCTCAGCAAAGGCTGCGCACCACAGAATGAAGTCCTCGCCGCTGGCGCGATCGGCGCCGATGGTCTTATACAGATTGTCGATGTACACATGGGTAATATCAAAATTGCCGGCATGGAGACCGCTCAACAGACCCTTCAGCTTGTCCAAGTTGTTGATGCCGTATTCCTTGGAGTTAACCAGGCGGACACGATAGTTGACATCATAGGTCAGCTTGCTGCCGTATTCAATGCAAACCACGTTGCCCTGAGCGCTTGCCACGGCCTCGTTGATAGCAGAGATCATTTTTTTGGTCTTACCGGAGCCCTTCAGGCCCATAATCACATGAATCATGGTGATTCCTCCTTATATGCTATATAGTAATTTTATCAGTTCACAGACGATTTTGCAAGACCTAATTATGCAAAATTATCGATTCTTTGAAATAGGCCTCAATTTTCTGCCGGGAGGCGGAAACAGAGCCTTGAAAGGCCTCTTTTTTGCCGCCGCCGCGACCGCCCAGTGCCTGAACCGCGGCAGTGCCGATGGCTTTGGCGTCCTCAGTGCGGCTGATGACGCAAAAACTGTAGCCGGATTCGTCGTTTCCGGAGAGGGCGATGGCCACCGTTGCGTGGCGGGCAATACTGTCGCAGAGCTCCCGGTTTGCGCCCGGGGTGAGGGATTCTTCAAAATGCAGCGCGATTTTTTCGCCGGAGTAGCCTTGGGCGATGTAGGCAAAGAGCCGCTTTTCCAGGCCGGCAGCGCGGAACTTCTCTGCGGCCAGAGTCTCATTCATTCTCCGGGCGGCCTGGCCGGTTTGGCTGATCTTGGCAGAAAAGGCTTGGCTGACCTGCCGGTTTTGGTCGTAGGCTTCGTTCAGCAGCGCCAGCGCCCGTTTGCCGCAGGCCATTTCAATCCGCACGCCCTCGTGAAACTTCACGCAGGAGAACAGCTTCACAAGACCGATTTCACCGGTGCGCTTGACATGGGTGCCGCAGCAGGCGCACAGATCGATCCCCGGCACATCCACAATCCGCACCGGCCAGGGCAGATCCTTTTTCCGCCGGTAATTAACCCCGGGCAGCTCCTCCCGGGAGGGGTAGGTGCAGGAAATGGGAAGATCCTGCCAGACAGCATCGTTTGCCTTATCCTCGATGGCCTGCAAAGCGTCCGGGTCGATAGGCCCGTCAAAATCAATGGTCACCACATCGGCGCCCATATGAAACCCCACATTGTGGTAGCCGTAGATGCTGTGAATGATGCCGGAGACGATGTGTTCACCGGAGTGCTGCTGCATCAGATCCAGCCGCCTGTCCCAATCGATCGCGCCGGTGACGGTGCTGCCGACGCAGAGGGCCTTGCCGCACAGGTGGAGAATGTCTTCCCCCTGCTCCCGGACGGAAAGAACACGGCTGTCTGCCAGCGTACCGGTGTCGCTGGGCTGACCGCCGCCTTCGGGATAAAAGGCGGTGGCGCTGAGGGTGATGTGGTAGCCGCCCTCTGCCGGGGCGCAGCCGGTGACCACAGCATCAAAGGTTTTCAGATGGCTGTCTTCGTAATACAATTTTCTGACACACATAACCGGCGCTCCTTAGTGGTTTTTATCCATTGTACCACACAGAGCCGCTCTTTGCAACGGAATTGCCGTGGAGATTGTCGAGGGGTTTTCTCTTTGCAGGGAGCGGATTCGTGGGTTTTCTAGCCGCCTTTGCCGATACACTATTTTCACAAGGATGCACCAAGGAGGACTCGCTATGCAATGTCAGAAACTGAAGACCTATATGGAGACCGGACGGGTGGTGTTTCTTCCCGCAAAGGCCATTCACCCCAACCCCGCCCAACCCCGGAAACTGTTTCGGGAGGAGCAGCTGACGGAGCTGACGGAATCCATTCGCCGCCATGGGATCCTTCAGCCGCTGTCGGTGCGCCGGGTTGGGACAAGCTATGAGCTGATCGCCGGGGAGCGGCGGCTGCGGGCGGGGATCAGCGCAGGCCTTTCGGAGGTTCCCTGCATCGTGATGCAGATGACCGACCAGGAGTCCGCTATGACAGCTCTGGTGGAGAATCTTCAGCGGCAGGATCTGGACTTTATTGAGGAGGCGAAGGGGATCGACCTGCTGCTGCGCCGGTGGGATATGAGCCAGGAGCAGGTGGCAAGACTTCTGGGCAAGAGCCAAAGCGGCGTTGCCAATAAGCTGCGCCTGCTGCGCCATTCCGACCCGGTGCTGGAGGCGCTGCGCCGGGAGGGGCTGACGGAGCGCCACGCCCGGGCGCTGCTGAAGCTGAAGACCGAGCCGCAAAAGCTGCAGGCCATAACGGTGATCGCCCGGCAGGGCATGAGCGTGTCCCGGACGGAACAGTACATCGAGAATCTGCTGAATCAGGAAAATGCCGGGCAGACAAAGGCCAATGTGGGGGCGTTTCTGAGCTATCTGAATCAGTCCCTTGCCCGGATCCAGCTGTCGGGGATCTCCGCTGTGTCCGAACGGCGGGAGACGGAGAGTCAGATCGTGCTGACCATCACCATTCCAAAGACCCAATAAGAAAACCCCCTGCTCAGGCAGGGGGTTTGTTGATAAGAGTTATACCTCGTAGCCGGGTTTGCCCAGCAGCTGGAACATGTTCCGCTTGTAGAACTCAACACCGGGCTGGTTGAAGGGGTTGACACCCAGCATATAGGCGGATACGCCGCAAGCCAGCTCGAAGAAGTAGAACATCTCGCCCAGCTTTGCGTTGTTCAGCTCGCCCATATCCATGGTGATCACCGGCACATTGCCGTCCACATGGGCGGCCAGAGTACCCTGGAATGCCTGCCCGTCCACGAAGTCCAGAGTCTTGCCCTCCAGGTAGTTCAGACCGTCCAGATTCTTGTAGTCGCCGCCAATGGTCAGCTTCTGCTCGGGCGCGTCGAAGCGGATCATGGTCTCGAAGATATTCCGCTCGCCCTGCTGGATCATCTGACCCAGGGAGTGCAGGTCGGGGGTGAACTCGGCGGAGACGGGGAAAATACCCTTGCCGTCCTTGCCCTCGGACTCACCGTAGAGCTGCTGCCACCAGCCGCCCATCATACGGAAGCCGGGCTCAAAGGACTCCAGGATCTCGATGCACTTGCCGTTGCGGTACAGCAGATTCCGGGCGGCGGCATACAGCCACACGGGGTTTTCAAAGGAGCGGATATCGTATGCCTGCTTGGCTTCGTAAGCGCCCTGCATCACTTCCATAGGATCGATGCCGGCAACTGCCAGAGGCAGCAGACCTACAGCAGTCAGCACGCTGTAGCGGCCGCCAACATTGGGAGGAATGACGAAGGTTTCCCAGCCCTCCTCGGTAGCCATCTGCCGCAGAGCGCCCTTGCAGGGGTCGGTGATGGCGTATGTACGCTTCCGGGCGCCTTCCGTGCCGTATTTGCGCTCCAGCAGCCACCGCAGTGCCCGGGTGGCGATGGCAGGCTCGGTGGTGGTGCCGGACTTACTGATGATGGCGATAGAGAAATCCTTGCCCTCCAGCAGGCGCTGCAGCTCGTTCCATGCCCGGGTGGACAGGGTGTTGCCCGCAAAATAGATCTGGGGGTTGCCCTTGCCCTTGCCGATGTTGTGATTGCAGCCCTGCATCAGCTCAATGGCAGCCCGGGGGCCCAGATAAGAGCCGCCGATGCCGATGACTACGAACACATCGGAGTCTTCGCGAATGCGGTTTGCGGCAGCGTAGATCCGACGGATCTCTTCGGTCTGCTCCTTCACAGGAAGATCCAGCCAGCCGAGGAAATCGTTGCCGTCGCCGCTGCCCTCGGTGAGGGTCTGGTGGGCGGCAAATACCTCTTTTTCGGCAGCCAGCAGGTCAGGCAGAGACAGGTCGCCCCATACATTGGAAATATCAACTTTTATCATAAAGTGTGTTTCACCCTTTCGAGTTTTTTATAACTCTATGGTACACCAAAAATGCCTTTAACGCAAGTGCTCCGGAAAAACTTTCCCGGTTTTTTCTGAAGGAGGTATAGCATTTTTGTGGGGGATTTTGTATAATGATGAAAAAACAAAGGAAGGTGCAGATATGAAATACGGATTCGGCGTGGACCTGGGCGGCACGACAGTAAAGCTTGCCTTTTTTGACCAGCAGGGTGAAATGCTCTCCAAGTGGGAGATCCCCACCCGGACGGAGGATAAGGGACGGCAGATCCTGCCGGATATCGCCGCAGCCATTGAAAAGCACCTGACAGAGAATAAGATCCCCCGGGAGGACGTTCTGGGAATTGGTATCGGCGTACCCGGGGCGGTGGACGCTCATGGCGTTGTGGCCGGCTGCGACAATTTGGGCTGGGGCAGAACGGATATCCGCAAGGCTTTGAGAGAACTCACAGGCTTTCCTGTGGAGGCAGGCAACGACGCGACGGTGGCGGCTCTCGGTGAATGCTGGAAGGGCGGCGGACAGGGATGCCGTGATATGGTCATGGTCACGCTGGGTACCGGCGTGGGCGGCGGCATCATTCTAGGCGGCAGACCCGTCCACGGTGTCCACGGCGCCGGCGGCGAGATCGGCCATATGGTCCTGAATCCTGAGGAGACCCGCCGCTGCAACTGCGGAAAATACGGCTGCGTGGAGCAGTACTGCTCTGCCACCGGCATCGTGCGGGTGGCAAAGGACTACCTTGCCGGGCATACGGACCAGTCCGCGCTGCGTTCTGTAAATAACCTCACCTGCAAGGATGTGTTTGACGCAGCCGCGGCAGGGGACGAGGCCGCCAAGGCGATTTTGGAGCAGGTCTATCAGTATATGGGCATTTTCCTTGCCAACCTCTGCATTGTCCTTGACCCCCAACAGGTGGTCATCGGCGGCGGTGTCAGCAAGGCCGGCCAGACCCTGCTGGACGGCATCCGGCGCTACTTTGACCGCTATATCTACCACGCCAGCAAGGAGATCCAATTCCGCCTGGCATCTCTCGGAAACGACGCCGGCGTCTACGGTGCTGTGAAACTGATTCTGTAAAACAAAACCGCCCCGGATGTTCCGGGGCGGTTATTTTTAGTTCAGAGGCTCAAAGTCGGCAGCGCCGTGCTTGCACAGGGGGCAGACGATGTCTTCCGGCAGTTCCTGTCCCTCGTAGACCCAGCCGCAGATCTTGCAGACATAGCCCTTCTTTTCTGTGTCGGGCTTGGGCTTCACATTCTGCATATAGTAGGTGTAGGTCATGGTCTCGGCGGAGTTCAGATTTGCGCACTGCACCACGTCGCAGATGAACATCACATGGGTGCCCAGATCCACCTGGTTGATCACCTTGCAGCAGATGAAGGCGTTGGCATATTTATCCAGAAACAGCAGACCGTTGGCAGCGCGCTGAGTATAGTCAAAACCTGCAAACTTGTCGGTGTCCCGTCCGGAGTGGAAGCCGAACCGCTCGAAGATGGAGAAGGGGGCGTCCTGGGAGAGGGTGGAGATATTCAGTTTGCCGGTCTTTTCAATCACGCCGCAGGAGTGGTTGAGCTTGTTGATGGTGACGGCCACCCGGTTGGGGGTGTTGGTCACCTGGGTGACGGTGTTTACGATCAGGCCGTTGTCCTTGCTGCCGTCGTTGGAGGTGACCACATACAGGCCGTAGCCGATGTTGAACAGAGCAGTGGGATCCACAAAATCGTCCTGCACTTCCGCGGCGGTGTAGGAAGCGGACAGCTCGTCAGCCAGACGGCCGATCTGCTTGACGGTCTCGTCGTTCATAGAAGAGAGGATCGTGATGTTGTTGGCGGCGTAGGTGATCTTCTTGGAGGCCGCCAGCTTCTCTTTCATCACCTTAATGGCGGTGGGCGCCCAGGAGCCGTTTTCGATCATGGCAACGGTGCGGTTCTGGAAGTTCCGCTCGGTGAGCTTATCCAGGTAGGTGCGCATAAAGGGGAACACATCGGCGTTGTAGGTGGTGGTAGCCAGCACCAGCTTGTCATAGCGGAAGGCGTCGGATACAGCCTGCGCCATATCGCAGCGGGCAAGATCGTAAACCACAACATTGGGAACATCCCGCTTCCGCAGCTCCAGAGCCAGCAGCTCGGCGGCCTCCTTGGTGTGGCCGTAAATGGAGGTGTAGGCGATCACAATGCCGTCGGATTCGGGGGTATAGCTGGACCACAGGTCATAGAGCTTGATGTAATGGCCCAGATCCTCTGTCAACACCGGTCCGTGGAGCGGGCAGATGATCTGAATATCCAGCGTTGCGGCTACCTTCAGAATGTTCTGCACCTGCTTGCCGTATTTGCCGACAATACCAATGAAGTAGCGGCGGGCCTCGTCGTCCCAGTCTTCGTTCACATCCAGCGCGCCGAACTTGCCAAAGCCGTCTGCGGAGAAGAGGACCTTGTCGTAGGAGTCGTAAGTCATCATGACCTCAGGCCAGTGGACCATGGGCGCAAACGCGAAGGTCAGAGTGTGCTGACCCAGAGAAAGGGTGCTGAGGTTTTCTACGGCGAGGGTGTTGGCCATCTGCAGCTTGGGGAAGAACTGGCCGATCATGGTAAAGGCCTTGGCGTTGCCCCCCACGGTCACATTGGGGTAGACATTGACAAATGCCTCCACAGATGCCGCGTGATCCGGCTCCATATGCTGGACCACCAGATAATCGGGCTGGCGGCCGGCAAGGGTCTTTTCAATGTTCTTCAGCCATTCGCCGGTCTTGCTGGCGTCGATGGTGTCCATAACAGCAATTTTTTCGTCAAGGATCACATAGGAATTGTAAGCCATGCCGTTGGGCACCACATACTGGCCCTCAAACAGATCCACATCGTGGTCGTTGGCGCCTACATACAAAATCGTGTCTGTCACTTTCCTGATCATTTCGTATCCTCCTGAATTGATGGGCCCTGCTGACCCATACTATTTATGATGCTAGTATAGCAAATATTTCCCTGTTTGTCAATAAGAATGATTCTCATTCTTAAAATATTTCTTGACATTTTTCTGCTCTCGCGTATAGAATGAAAGAAAAGACTGAAAAGGAGGTTTCCCATGAAACTGGTTTTGCTTACAGCTTTGGGTGTAGGCGGCGCGACGGTGATCGGCAGCATCCTGGGCTTTGTTTTCAAGAAAATCTCTCACAGGTTCAGTGACATCGTCCTCTCCTTTGCCGCAGGCGTGATGCTGGCGGCGGCGGTGCTGGGACTGATCCTGCCGTCGTTGGAGTACGGCGGGAAGTTCGGGATTGTCTATGCCATTGCTGGCGTGTTTGCCGGTGCGGTGTGTGTAAATCTGTTTGACAGGCTTGTCCCCCATCTCCACCGCCTCAGCGGCGCGGATACGGAACAGCATCCGGCGGATACGGAAAAACTCAACAAGGTCCTGCTTTTTGTGACAGCGATCGCCATCCATAATCTGCCCGAGGGCATTGCCGCAGGCGTGAGTTTCGGCTCCGGCAACAATGCTGAGGCCTTGACGGTGGCGGGTGGTATTGCCCTGCAGAACATTCCTGAGGGCATGGTGATTATCGGCCCAATGCTGGCGGCGGGCATGAAGCCCCGGCGCACCTTCCTTGTGGCCGCGGCCACCGGTGTGGTGGAGGTGCTGGGCACGTTGCTGGGTTATTTTGCTGTGAGTCTTTCCACTGCCATTTTGCCCTTTGCCCTGGCGTTTGCAGGCGGCACGATGCTCTATGTGATCAGCGACGAGATGATCCCCGAGACCCATTCCCACGGTAGTGAGCGGGGCGCAACCTACTCTCTGCTGGCCGGCTTCTGCCTGATGCTGCTGTTTGATGTTCTTTTGAACTAAATCAAAAAATCCTGCCGTAAGGCAGGATTTTTGCTTATTGAGAATCCGTTTTTTTCTCCGGCAGCTTGCTGCGCCGTCTGCGCCGCTGGGAGGAGGAAGGTCTGCTCTTCTCCGGCTCGGCTTTGTCTGCTCGGCGGGCGTAGGCCTCGGCCGCTTCGGAGGTGGCTTCATAGGTGAGTCGGCTGACCCGGATCGTGCCGTCGGGCTGATCGGAGAGCCGGACGCGGATCAGGAACTTGCCGCAGCTGGGGCAGTTGGCCAGATCCATATACCGTTTGCCCGGTTGGGCGAACCAACGGGTGCCCAGCATCTGCTTGCCGCAGGCGGGGCATTTGTTTTCCGGGCCAGACATAGCCGCCAGGGCCTCCCGCTTGTCTGCATAGCCGTAAAATACTTTTCGGCTGATACAGCCGGGCAGCTCCGCTCCGTGGAAACCGTCCACATGGCTCTTGAGGGCCGCGCCGTATTCCTCGATGCCCTTTTTCAGATCCAGCTTCGCGCAGATCAGCGCAGTGTGATAGGCGTCTCCCAAAGCGTCGTGGGCAGGTCGGGTAGCTTCGATCTCAAAGATCTCCATGGCGGTCTTCAGCGCCTTTTGGGCAGACGACCCGTCGGTCTGGGCGTTAAAGATCATCTGGGCGTTGTACCAGCGGCTGACCCAGGTCTCCTCAAGGCCGTGCAGCCGGAGGTTTTCCCGGAGGATGGTGATGTCGTCAAAGCCCCAGGTGAGGAAGATCACATCCTCGCCGCACCAGGCTTTGAACAGGGCCATAGCCTCTGTCATAGGCACACCGTTGTCCCGCAGATCGGCTTCTTTGATGCCGGTGAGCTTGCTGACCCTGCGGTTTAAGCGGCGGTAGTATTTTGGCTTGACCAGCACCTGAAACTCATCAGCTACCTGCTGATTCTCTGTCACACGGACGGCGCCGATCTGAATGATCTCGCCCCGTATCTCTACGGGAAGCACCTTCCTGGAGGAGGGAGAGCCGGGCCAGGGCTGATTCCATTCCATATCCAAAACGATATAGTTCATAGTATCGAAACCTCGTTGTTTTCTGTTCTCCGGGATATCATACCATATCCGCCGGTGTTCTGTAAATAGGAGATTTAGAAGTCCGGAATAAAGGCCGTATCCCCGGAGGCGGCCTCCTGGGTAAAGCCGTCCAGATCGTTCAGGTACATCCAGGACAGCACCGCCTGGTATTCCTCCTCTGTGACAGTCCTGTCAAGGGGCGCTTCCATACCGGGCATGGGAGTGTACTGGCGCATCAGGCTCACCAGCACCTGCCCCGGGGCAAAGGTATCGCCGATCCAGTCCAGCACCTTCAGAGAGTTTTCAACCTGCCCCGGCAGGACAAGGTGGCGGATGATCACGCCTTTCACCACTTTATCCCCATTCCATTGAACAGGGCCAACCTGCTCTGCCATTTCCCGGATGGCCCGGGAAGCCACAGAAAAATAGTCCTTTGCCCCGGAGAGCTTCGCGGCAAGGGCGTCGTCGGCATATTTCATATCCGGCAGATAAATGTCCACGAGACCGTTCAGCGCGGCAATGGTCTCCGCCGTTTCATAGCCGCCGCAGTTGTATACCACAGGAACGGGCAGCTTCGGAGTCAGAGCGGGGATTAGGGTAGGAAGAAACTGGGTGGCGGTGACAAGATCGATATTTTCCGCGCCACGGGCGATGAGAGATTCCATCATCTGCCGCAGGCCGGCAGAGTCCACCTTCTGACCGGTGGGTCTTGCGGAGATGGCCCGGTTTTGGCAGAACCGACAGCCCAAGGTGCAGCCGCCGAAGAAAACAGCGCCGCTGCCGCCGCTGCCCGCAAGAGCCGGCTCTTCCCACTTATGAAGCATGGTTTTGGCAATCAGGGCGGTATCCGGACAGCCGCAGTAGCCGGTCTCCCCGGCAGCTCTGTTTACTTGGCAGTTTCTGGGACATAAAGCGCAGGCAGAATAATCCATAGTAAAACCTCACTGTGTAAGTACCTGCATTGTACCACGGCAGGGTAGAAAAATCCAGCATGGTGAAAAAACATTTGCTATTGCGCCGGTTTTGGCGTATAACTATAGAAAAGACAGGAGGTGCTGTTATGGCAACGATACAGCCGCGGCAGTTGCGGCAGCGGGCGGAGGAGATCCTGAGGTCCTCCGGAGGCAATCCCCGGAAACTGATTCTGCAGCACACCGCCATCGCTTTGGGAAGCGCCCTGCTGGTGACAGCGCTGAACTTTATTTTGAGCAGCCGGATCGAGGTCGCCGGCGGCCTTGCCGGTATGGGACTGCGATCGGTGATTGCTACTGCACAGACGGTGCTGCAGTTTGCCACGATGATTCTTTTGCCCTTCTGGGAGATCGGCGTGGTGTACGCCGCTCTGCGCTGGGCAAGGGGGGAACAGGTCAGCTTTCAGGACTTTTTCCAGGGGTTCCGCCGGTTTGGTCCGGTGCTGTCTCTGAAGATCCTCCAGGGCGCTATCGTTTTGGCGCTGTATCTGGCAGCAAGCTATGTCAGTACCATCATTTTTTTGATGACGCCCTACGCTGAGCCGGTGCTGGAGATTATGGAGCCGTTCCTCAGCGGACTGCCTTTCCAGCAGCCGGAAGCGCTGCTGACCCCGGAGCTGATGATGGACATCGTTCGCAAAAGCGGTCCGCTTTTCGTGATATTCGGCGTGCTGTTTGTTGCTGTGGGCATACCCCTTTTCTACCGCCTTCGGTTTGCGGAGTTTGTGGCGGTGGAAAACGGCGGGGGCCTAATGTCTGTTTTGCAGAGCATCCGCGTGACCAAGGGCAGCCGCCTGCAGCTGCTGAAACTGGATCTGAGCTTCTGGTGGTTCTACCTGCTGCAGCTGGTGTTTACGTGCTTGTGCTATGGGGATGTGATCTGCGACCTTTTGGGAGTCACGCTGCCCTTCTCCTCGGACACAGGGTTTTTCCTGTTCTACATTTTGGGCATAGTGGGACAGGGGGTGCTTCTGTGGAGCTGCCGGGGGAAGGTGATGACCGTTTACGGCCTTGCCTTCTGCGATTTGAATGAAAAACCCCTCACTCCCAGAGCGGAAAGTCTGCCCCATACTGTGCCGTGGGATACATAAGATAAGGGTCTGCTTCGGCAGACCCTTTTGCTGTACATCCGGTTTTGTGCTCTGTGTCAAAAGTTTTTGGGAAAAACCGGTGTATTTATACAAAATAGCTACTTTACAAGGCGTTTTTGTTATAGTATAATAGTGCCGTATGGGGTAAAAATCCCGGAAGATACAGTCTATTTTGCTGCGAAAAGCAGTAGTAAAAATTGGAGGAAATAACCATGTCTGTAAAAGTTGCTATTAACGGTTT
>JAZNAK010000052.1:0-21103 GCA_045586485.1 Faecousia sp.
CATGCATCTGACCAAAAAGGGGCATTCCACTCTGGCAGCTGCTTTGGCGAAACTGGTTCCAGACCTTTTGAAGCAATAAAATCAAGGAGGGGCGGTTGCCCCTCCTTTCTGTTTTTCACACGGCTATTATCCTTCCCTGCGGGAAACAACTTCGCTTTCCTTTTTATAGATGCTGTTGGCCGGAATCACGCCGCGCACGGCAGAACCGGGATAAACATTGGTATGTCGGCCAATGATGACACCGGGATTGAGCACGCTGTTGCAGCCGATCTCCACATAGTCGCCCAAGATGGCTCCCACCTTTTTCCGGCCTGTTTCAATGCGGGTATCTCCGTCCTTAATGACCACCAGAGTCTTGTCGGATTTCACATTGCAGGTCAGTGCACCGGCACCCATGTGACTTCTGTAACCCAGGATCGAGTCACCCACATAATTATAATGCGGTACCTGAACGTTATCAAAAATAATTACATTCTTCAGCTCCACAGAGTTGCCCACCACACAGTTCTCCCCCACCAGCGCAGGGCCGCGGACAAAGGCGCAGTGGCGCACCTCCGTGCCGGCGCCGATGATACAGGGTGCTCCCAGGTAAGCCGTGGGCGCTACTTTGGCGGTGTTATGTACCCATACCTGGGGCGCTACCTCCCGGTAGTCCTCTCCCAGAGTCGCTCCCAGGGCGATGATCATATCCTTGATGCCCTTCAGCGCTTCCCAGGGGTAAGTAAAGCTTTTCAAATAGTCTGCCGCCAGAGTGTGGGACAGATCGTAAAGATCAGAGATAGAAAGCATATTTCCCTCCAATTATCACATCATAAAAAGGCCGATTTTTGACAGAGACAGTATAGCACAATATCCCTTGGAAATCAATCCTGTTTTGATTTCCTTTTCTTGCCTGTGCAGTCAGATTCCGGCAACAGTCTTCCGCTTATTTGCGCCGCAGTTTCCGGTCGTGCAGGAGCAGCGCGCCGCAGCTGATCAGGATCAGCGCTAAAATGGCAATGGCGCAATTGCGGAAAAACTCCGCCGGCAGCATCAGTATGATGGGATCCGTGCGATAGTCAAAGATCCAGTTGTCTTTGCCGGGGAAAAATAACTGATGGAACACCGTAAATGCCCTGTCAAAATCCAGCGCAGCCAGAGCGCCCACAGTCACAAAGGTCACACCCAGACCCACCGCGCTCCAAAAGCCCGGCGTATGGTTCAAAAGCTTCACCGGGTCTTTCCGCCGCAGCAAAGATACGGCTGTCAGTAAAACCGCCGCCACGACCAACACCCACAGGTCCAGCAAAAACAGCTTCCGCACATCCGCAAAGTGGGACGCGCCGGACTCCGAAAAGGCCAGGATACCGGCGGAAAAGGTGTCGGTAAGGCCAATGCAGTAATTCATCATCTCATTGTACGCCATTTTCACCTGCTGAACTGTAATGTCGAACCGGGACATAATGTCCGTATACTGAATGTGCAGATAGTAAAAAGGCCGACACAAAATGGGCGCTGCGATGGCGCCGGAAAGGACCACCAACGCGGTCAAAACTGCCTGAGAAACGGCCAGCAATTTCTTTTTCAAAACCATCACCCTTTCTTTTCCCCTTAGAATACCACAACCGCCCGGAAAACACAAGCATCTGTATCTTCCACCGACAGGATACTATGCAACATTGGCTTGACTTTTTCCCTCTTTTATGTTTTAGTAAACACAGAAATCTTACCCAGGAGGATCTCAATGTCCAACCTCGATTTTCATGCGATCAAAGGCTTCATCTGCGATATGGACGGTGTTATCTATCACGGCAACACCATCCTGCCCGGTGTGGCTGAGTTTATCAACTGGCTCAATGCCGAAAAGAAGGAATATCTGTTTCTTACCAACAACAGCGGCTATACGCCCTGCGAGCTGAAGCTGAAGCTGGCGCGGATGGGTCTGGATGTGCCGGAGCATCATTTCTACACCAGCGCCCTTGCCACCGCAGCCTTTCTGAAAGAGCAGAGCCCCGGCTGTTCCGTGTACGCCATCGGCGAAGCCGGTCTTCTCAACGCCCTCTATCAGGCCGGCTGCACCATGAACGATGTGAACCCGGACTATGTGGTGGTCGGCGAAGGCAAGACCTATTCCCTGGACACCCTCACCAAGGCGACCAATCTGGTGCTGGGCGGCGCCAAGCTGATCGGCGCCAACTCCGATGTGACCGGCCCCATTGAGCACGGCATCGCACCCGCCTGCCGGGCGCTTGTTGCCCCCATTGAGATGGCCACCGGCAAGCAAGCCTATTTCTGCGGCAAACCCAATCCCCTGATGATGCGCACCGGTCTGAAGCTGCTGGGCTGTCACTCGGCAGAGGCTGTGATGATCGGCGACCGGATGGACACGGATGTTATTTCCGGCCTGGAGACCGGTATGTCTACCATTCTTGTGCTCTCCGGTGTGTCCACAAGAGACACTCTAAAAACTTATGCCTATCAGCCCACAATGGTGCTCTCCGGTGTGGGAGACATCGTACGGCTTGCAAACGGAAAATAAGAGAATCCGCACCGGTAATCCGGTGCGGATTATTATTTGGTCTTACTTAACGATCTCGAACTGCTCGTCGGCCTTCAGGTCCACCACGGTGCAGTCGTTGGCATAGGTGCATTCGGGCAGAATGATCATCGCTGCCAGCTCGTCTGCATTGGCGGGCAGAGGTGCCAGATGCCAAATGGCCGCATTCATCTTCACCAGGGTATGCTTGGGGACAAGGAATGCCTTTACCAGCTCCGGCACAGGCGTACCGGCGGAAGCGGGGGCCACATGGAGGATCATATCGTCGTTGAGGGGCAGAATCATCTCCCAAGTCGTGGTATGGTACTCCTGCTGGGTGACCACCATCTTCTCCGGCTTCTTCACCAGAATGGGAGAATAGCCCACCCGGTGGGTACTGTCGGCGTTGATGCGGTCGGGGAAGAAACGGTGGATCTCACCGCACAGAGCATAGCCCTGGGGATGCTCCATGGAATAGAACTGGCCAAAAGGTGCAAAGGCCTCATTGGTAAGGTTTTCAACTCTAATTCTACGCATAAAGATTCCTCCTGTCTGTATGTATGGGTATATTTTATCTCTATTTGGATTTTCTGTCAATCGGCGAAATCACGCCCACCGGGACTCTACCGCTTCCAGCGCCCGGATGCCGGCCGCAGACAGTTCCTCCGTGACCACCGGGCTGGTGAGAAGGCCCCGGTCAAAGCAATCGGCGATATGCTCGATCTCATAGATAAGCTCGTGCTGGCAAGGAAACTCCACGGTCTCCTCCCTGCCGGCAATATGGAATACCGCCTTTCTGGCTTTCCAGTACTCGGGGATCTCCACATAACCTTCGCTGCCGAAGATGCGGGCGGTGTTGTCCAAAACAGCGCGGGTGCTGTTCTTGATGCTGAAAAGCTGACCGGCCTGAGTTTCCCCGGAAAGGACATACTGCCACTCCGTGCCGTCGGCAAGGGGAGATTTCACGCCCCGGATGTCCTTGATCGGTCCAAAGAGCCACAAAAGCAGCTGCACCGCATAGATGCCGCTGGAGAGCAGCGTGCCGCCGCCCACACTCTTGTCAAACATCCATGTGTTATAGCTGGCGGCAAAGCTGTGGCTCAACTCCGCCATATGGATCTGCCCCAAATCTCCCCTTTCGATCCGTTTCCGGACCTCCAGGATCGCAGGCAGAAAGAGCATTTTCTCCGCCTCCATCAGAAAGAGATTTCTCTCCCCTGCAAGCCGGAACAGTTCCCGGGTGTGGGCCTCTGAGGTGGTGCATGGCTTTTCGCAGACCACATGCTTTCCCGCCTCCAGCGCCGCCCTGGCCAAGGGGTAATGCTGGCCGTTTACTGCGGAAATATAGACGATATTCACATCCTTGTCTTCCAGCAGCTCCCTGTGGCTACCGTAGGCTTTCGGAATGTTCCATTGGGCCGCTTTTTCCTGCGCTTTTTCCAGGGTGCGGGAGGAAAGGGCCACCGCCTCTCCCCTGCCCGATGCCCGCAGAGCCGCAATGAACCGGGGGGCGATGGAGGATGTGCTTAAAATGCCATAGCGAAGTTGCTCCATAACAGTCTCCTTTGTTGGTTTCTGATCATAGTATATCGGGTTTTCAGGGCGATTGCAACGGATTTTATTTGCATTTGCTCCGGATATGGGCTATAATTGACTGCAGATTTTACCGCTTATGCGGAGATAGGTCAGGAACCGGATATGATTGATTTACATTTGCACCTGGATGGCTCTCTTGCCCCGGAGGATGTGCTGCAGCTGGCAAAGCTCTCCGGCATCTGCCTCCCCCGGGAAAACGCCGACGCTCTTCGCCCCCTGCTGGAGGCAGAGCCGGACTGTCAAAATCTTGGGGAATACCTGGAGAAGTTTGACCTGCCCCTGCAGGTGCTGCAGACGGAGCAGACCATTTCTCTTTCTGTATATCTGCTGCTGAAACGGCTGGCCATGCAGGGCCTTTGTTATGCTGAGATCCGCTTTGCCCCTCAGCTTCACACCGCCCGGGGACTGACTCAGATGCAGGTGGTAGACGCCGCTGCAGAGGGTCTGCAGAAAGGCGTTTGCGATACGGGTATGCCCGCCCAGCTGATACTGTGCTGCATGCGCTTTGACAATAACCAAGACGCTAACTTTGAAACCATCCGGGTGGCGAAGGCATACCTGGACCGCGGCGTTTGCGCAGCCGATCTTGCCGGCAACGAGGCCGCCAATCCCGCCCAGTGGTATGCGCCCGTATTTTCCCTTGCGGACGAACTGGGTGTACCCTTTATCATTCACGCCGGCGAAGCCGCCGGGCCGGAGAGCATCCGCCAGGCCCTCACCCTTGGGGCGCGGCGCATCGGTCACGGTGTCCGGGCCATGGAAGATCCTGCGCTGATGGCAGAACTGGCCCAAAAGAAAGTGCCTCTGGAAACCTGCTTCACCAGCAATCTGCAAACGAAGGCTGTTGCAGGCGCTGACAGCTATCCCCTGGCTGCATTTCTGAATATGGGCATCCCCGCCACAATCAACACCGACAATATGACCGTATCCGCCACGGATCTGAAGCAGGAGTATCTTCTCCTGCAAAAGCAGTTTGGTCTTTCCGATGCGCGCCTGCAGGAAACTGCCTGCAGCGCAGCCGACGCAGCCTTCCTGCCTGATTCTCAAAAGGATGAACTGAAAGCGCGGATTGCACAGGCGTTTATCGGCTGGCTTCACGGGTAAAATACCTCTACCGCAGGTGGAGATCCCCACTCAACCACCGGTATGTAGACTTTTCAAACACCCCCTACTATACTGACAGAGAAAGGAGGCAGCGTATGGATCAGGTAAAAATCGGAAGATTCATTGCCGGCTGCAGAAAGAAGGTCAATCTCACCCAAATGCAGCTGGCCGAAAAGCTGAACATCACCGACAGAGCCGTTTCAAAATGGGAGACCGGCAGGGCGATGCCCGATTCCTCCATTATGCTGAAACTGTGCGCGGTGCTGAACATCACTGTCAACGATTTATTAAGTGGGGAGGTCGTAGCAATGGAAAATTACAAAGAGAAAACAGACGAAATGTTAATTGAAATGGTCAAGGAAAAAGAAGAAAGAGATAGAATGCTATTAAAGGCAGAGCTCATCACTGGCATACTCAGCTTGATTCCTTTGTTGATTGCAACAGTTTTTGTAGCATACAACCAAAGCATAGCAGAGTGGAAACGAGTTGTCATCGTTTTCATCAGTCTTATTCCTTTCTTGATCGCAATACCGTTCTTGATAAAGATTGAACAAAAGGCAGGCTACTATAAATGCGCTGAATGTGGTCATCGTTATGTTCCAACTTTTAAAAGCGTACTTTGGGCGCCGCATATGGGCTTCACCAGGAAAATGACATGTCCGAAATGCGGAAAGAAATCCTGGCAGAAGAAAGTGCTTACTAAGGACTAAAATACAAAAAAGAAAGCAGGGCGAGATCGTCCTGCTTTTCTTTTTGTATTATCCGTAGTGATGATAACCGCAGCTGTGATACTGAGGATTCCAGATCACTTCTGTGCGACCTGCGCTGGCGGAATTGTGGCATTCGCCGTTCCAGAAATCGGCACAGTTGGTGCAGTTGCGGGAAGATCCCGAACCACTGATGTCGTTCACTGTGCGCTTTTCTTCATACCATTCCATGACGGAATCCGACCAGCTCTTGCGGTTGTTCTTAGGCTCGTCATCATCCCAATTACTGGCCGCAGGCGGTTGCCATCTGTTCCGGGGCTGATAGACGGGATTTCCTTTTGCCGCCTGCTTCTTGGCCCACTCGTCCACCAATTTTTGTTCCCGGGCGTGCTGGGCTTCCTGGCGCTTGCGCTCCTCTTCCTCACGCGCCTTGCGCTCGGCGGCCCATTTGGCCTTGAGCTCCTTCTCTTTCTCCTTGGCCTGCTCCATAGCCGCCTGCTGTTCCTTGGTGTAGGTAATGGCCATACTGCCCAGGGCCACGGCGATCAGATAGATGGGGAAAATCGCTACTACCGCAAGCACCATATTGATGACAAAGGCAAGGGGGCGGCAGTGTCTGAGAATGTTCCAGCCTACCATCAGCGCCAAATAGAGAATCACCATTACGATTCCGCCGCCGATCAGCCATTCCCGGTTGTAGCGGAAAAAGAGGGACAAAACATTGATGCAGGTGCAGCCGATCAGCAAGAAGCCCAGTCTTGTGACAAAGTCGTAGGGGTTGTCCGTAAACACCTCTGCGTTCATAAAGGCGTACAGGTAGACCCACAGCATACACAAGAACGGAAACAGCCTGTAATAGATCTGTACGATCTTCTTCTGCTTCCGGAACTCGTCTTCATCCCGCTTAAAAAAGAACAGAGATACGATCAACGGCGCCCAAAGAAAGCCGTAAAACATATGAAACTGAATAAGCATAATTCACCCTCAATGTACTGACTGTTTTTTGATCTTACGCCTTTTCTTCCAGCTGGCAGGCCTTAGCAAGGATGGAGGCGATCAGCTCACCCTTCTCCCGAGCGCCCTCGTCGCCCATTTCAGATTCTACGTTCATCATTTCCAGTACTTCCTTCAGGTCGTCATATTCATAGCAGGCTCTGCCGTTGAAGTAGTCCTTCTGGGCCGCATTCTTCAGGTACTGGTCATACTTCTTTTCTTCGTTCCAGAAATGGACAGATGCAAGGGATCGGAAGCTGTCCATATCCCACACCACATTGCCCCGCTCAAAGTTGGGCAGGTAGAGAACATAGTTGTAGATCATCTCGGGGACGGGGATATTGTTCTTTGCACATTCCTCCTCCACGATGCGGATGACCCGCTCGGCGCCGTCTCTTGCCTGGGACATAATG
Organism: Faecousia sp.; assembly: GCA_045586485.1. Classification (GTDB taxonomy): domain Bacteria; phylum Bacillota; class Clostridia; order Oscillospirales; family Oscillospiraceae; genus Faecousia. The sequence goes on from JAZNAK010000052.1 coordinate 7,329, forward strand.
GTAGAGGCGGAGAGCTTGGTCTCCTTGATCTTGTTGTCGTTAAAATATGCGGTCTTCTTCAGTTCCAGGGTGCCATTGGGGTTGGCGATCACAATGCCGTGGTTCAGCTCCGGCAAAACGAACAGGAAGGCGTTCTTATAGATCAGCACCTTGCCGAAGGGAGAGGTCAGCGCATCGGAGGTATGCACCTCGTGGAGGACAATCTCGCCGGGATATGTAATGGGCTTGCCGTTTTTGTCGATCTCACCGCCGAGGCCCTTCCATGTGTTCTTCAGCATCTCCCAGAACCGCAGGCAGAGGGAAATTGCCATGAGCAGGTCCGCAATGAAAATGAAGCCGGAAATGACCAGAGGTGTGCCGGCGATGGTCAGAATCAGCCAAAACGCCGCGGCGGCAGCGCCGGAGATGATCAAAAACTTCTTACTTGCCTCGGCCTTATTGTCTTTGCCGTCAAAGCGGCCGCCAAAATGAGCCAGCGCGTTGACGCAGAAGACCAGCATACCCAGCAGAAGGATATTGACCCACACATACTGGCCGGTAGTCCAGCGCTTCAGGCCCAGCAAAAGTGCTGCCAGTGCCATGGCGCCACTGATTGCCAGCAGCTTCAAAAGATGGGCGACATGCTTCTTGGCAGCGCTGTCGTTCATCGAATACACTTTTTTCATAACATCTACCTCCAAGTAAATTAAATCATTCGGTTAATAACCGACAGGAGCATGGAATCCACGGGATTTTCCGCGCCTTTGGGCAATTCATTGTACAGCACAAGGCTGGCCAGGATCTTGCTGAAGGATTCCAGCATCATCAGCACAAAGAATACGATCAGCGCCACCAGGCACAGCAGCACCGTGGCAAGGGGGCTGACGAGGAATGCGCCGAAGATGGGGATCTCCTCTGTGAAAAAGCACATAATCATGGCAATGACCCAGATCACTGCAACAAGGATGTACAGGTATTTCAGCAGAAAACGGAGCACAGCGCTGACCAGGGACGGGAAACGGTCGGACTTCCCGTGGAGGTACTCGTAGGCCTCCGGCGAGAAGGTGTAGGTAGCGTCCTCAATGAAGTCCCGATACCAGTTTACGATCTTTTGAATGATATTTGATTTCATACTGCGCCACCCCCTTAGTATTTCCTGGTATAGCCTTCACTGCGGAGCTGAGATTCGGCCATGCGCATCTCTCCGGCAACGTCGTCGCCGATGATACGGGTCTCTGTACTGGTGGTGCCGTCCGCTTCTTCACGAATGATGGTCAGAGTATTGGGCATACATTTCGCAATATTCTTGAACAGGAAAAACCCGGTGAAGACCAGGAAGGCAATGCTCAGCCAGTAATAGAACTTTTGGATCATCAGCAGCAACAGGGCAAACAGTACCATCAGCAGTATGCCGCCCTTTTTGTTCCGCAGCTTCTGAGCAAACTTACTCTTGGACCGCAGCAGCAGGATCACCGGCACAAAGGGGATCGCCGCGGAGAGGATCCACAGTGCGTGCTCGATCAGGCCGGAGGGCTTTGCGATCCAGTACATAACCAGCAGTATGGCCAGGGTCACACCGAAGATCCCCAGCTGCAAGGGGACATAGTTCCTTTTTCCGGGGCTTTCGGCGGGCTTTGGCCTAGGGGTCTGCTGGGGCTTCTTAGACTGCAGGAGAACCGGCTCGTCCTCCTCTTCCCGCTCCTCCAAATCCTTCAGCAGGACCTGCTTATAGTCCTTGCCCCAGAACATCTTGGCATTCCAGCTGTAGGCGCCTCTCAACGCCTCAAACTCCCTTGTGTAATCCAGGCAATCTTTGTCTCCCAGCGTTTCGGCCAATGCCTTTAATTGCTCCAGCGCATACTCTTCCGCATCATCCTCACAGGGTTGGAAGTAGTATTTATAATACTCCGCCACCGGGGCATTCTCATCGTCCGGATCCGGACCGTCGTTGTATTTTCCCTCCAGGAACTGGATCTTCCATTGGCGCAATTTCTCTTTGTCGACTTTATCGATCTCGCCCGCCTTAAGAAGGCGGCCGTTGACGCAGTCATCCTGGAAGGCGTGTCTGCCTTCGTGGTAGACGGTGTGCAGAGCGCGATAGGGGGCATGCCGGCCTTTATTCAACAGAAGGTCTTCGTTGATATAAATATTATACGGATCGTTGGGATCATAATACCCTTCCTCCCCCTCCTCCATCGGCATGGGGACAATCTCTCTGGGGATCCGCTTCTCTGCCCTGGCTCTCAATTCCTCTGCATATTTCAGCAATGACAGCCTGTCGCGGGGACTCATTGAACACCATTTTTCCTGCCGAAAATCCTCCAATTTGGGAGTGTACTCCCCCAATACCAAGCTTTCAGAATCCATTATGCTCACCTCCGCAAAAAGCGCTTCTCGCGGAACAGTTCCACCTTATCCGGATTCTCCAGGAAAAAATCCATCCAAATAATGGCGTTCAGGTAGCCGGTCTTCTGGATCTCCATAAAGGTGGAAACGGACATATCCCCCACAGTGAAATCCTTAAACTCGCCCCGGTACCAGGCCTCTACCAGCGGGTGCAGCTCACTGTGGAGCTTTGCCAGCCGCTGGGCAGTGATCTGCGCGTCCTTGCGGCTGCATTTGTAGTCGCGCTGGAGCTTTTCCACGATTTTCTCCAAAGGAATGGTTAAGTTTGCCATAGCAATCTCCTTCCTGTTTTTACATCTATACCCAAAATTATATAAATGCGACTGCAAAAAATCAAGTATACCGGGGAAATTAAAACAAATTATACTATCCCACACGCCTTTTTTGAAAAAACGTCGGCAAGGAAAGCATTGCTTTTTTCTACGGAGCATAGTATAATATTTAACAAATCTTAGTCGTTTTTTGGCCGGCCGCCGCTTAGCGTAAGCGGCTGGTAATCCCACCGAATACACGAGGAATAACCTATGATTGAAACGATCCTAAACGAATTAAAAGCCTATGACACCATCATAATCCACCGCCACACGAAACCGGACGGGGATGCCCTTGGCAGTCAGATCGGTCTGAAGCACATCCTCAAAGAGAACTTCCCGGAGAAGCAGATCTTCGCCGTGGGTGACGGCGCCGGTTTCTTCAGCTTTATGGACGACAGCACAATGGATGAGATCCCGGACAGTGTATACGAAAATGCGCTGGCGGTGATCCTGGACTGCGGCGCTCCCGGCCTTATCAGCGACACCCGCTACACAAAAGCAGCGCGGACTCTGCGGATCGACCATCACCTGTTCGTGCAAACCATTGCCGATACAGAGTTTATCGACAGCAGCTACGAAAGCTGCTGCGGTATGGTCACCTATTTTGCCCGAGAGGCCGGCTTGCGCTTAAATGCCATTGCCGCAAAATCTCTCTACACCGGACTTGTCTCCGATTCCGGCCGCTTCCGCTATGATGCCACTACTTCCCGGACCTTCCAGCTGGCCGCTTTTTTGCTGGAGACACCTTTTGACATTACGGAAGTCTATCTTCACCTGTACAGCGGTTCCTTTGAGAGCAAAAAGCTGAAGGCGCAGTTCGTGCTAAAAATCCAGTTCACCCCCAAGAATGTGGCCTATATCTACACCACCCGGGAAGAGCTGGAGGCTCTTGGCGCAGATATTTTCACCGTGTCCCGGGGTATGGTCAACACCATGTCGGATATCCAGGGCGTGAACATTTGGTGCAATTTTACAGAAACGGAAAACGGCGTTCTCTGCGAACTGCGCTCCAACCGCCACAATATCAATCCCATTGCCGTGAAGTACGGCGGCGGCGGTCACGCCAAGGCCAGCGGTGCTACCGTTGCCGACCGGGAGACTGCAATGGCAATGCTTTCCGACCTGGACACCATGATGGAATAATGAAAAAGCAAAAATCGCCACCCAAACGGGTGGCGATTTTTTATTTGCTGTTTATGCCTTTTCTTCTTTTTGGCCACTGCAACCACCAGGGTGATCCGAAAGATCGCGCCCTATCAGCCGAGTTCTACATTAGCGCCGGCAAAATACTTACGCAGACGGGCAAGGTCCTTCAGATCCACTTTGCCGTCGCCGTTTACATCCGCGCTGTTCATGTTGATCTCAACATCAGCGCCTGCCAGATACTTACGCAGACGGGCTAGGTCCTTCAGGTCCACTTTGCCGTCGCCGTTTATGTCGCCGGGGGTGTACAGGTTTTCAAACACTGCCGTATAGGTAGCGTTGCCGGTACAGGTCGTGACCTCCTTATCCCAGCCCAGGAACTTATTGCCGTCCGGGTCAACAGGATCCGCCGGGATCACAACGGCATCGCCGTAGTGATATTTTGCAGAAGAGATCACTGTGCCATCTGCATACTGGAATGTGACGGTGTAGTCGATGTAGGTAGGTGTGTAGGTCGCGGTGTAGGTGACATTACCTGCACAGTTCACAATCTCCATATCCCAGCCGGCAAAGGCATAGGTGTAGGTGTCGTCTGCCGCCCGGGTGGGAGCTGCTGGTGCTGTGACCTCATCGCCCCAGTGGTAGGTCTCAGACGAGAGAACCGTGTCGTCCCAATTCTTGAACACCACCATGTAGTTGATATAGGCGGAATTATAATTTGCGGTGTAGGTTGCGTCACCCGCACAGCTCACAATCTCCTGATCCCAGCCTGCAAAGGTGTAGGTGTAGGTATCATCTTTTTCTCTGGTGGGATTTGCAGGCGCGGTCACTGCATCGCCCCAGTGGTAAGTCTGGGTAGATAGAACTGTGCCGTCCCAGTTCTTAAATACCACTGTGTAGTTGATGTAATTGGGCGTATAGGTTGCGGTGTAAGTTGCATCGCCTGCGCAATTCTCAACTTCCTTACCCCAGCCTGCAAAGGCGTAGGTATAAGTGTTGTCTGCTGCTTTGGTGGGATTTGCAGGCGCGGTCACTGCATCGCCCCAGTGGTAGGTCTCGGTAGACAGAACAGTGCCATCCCAATTCTTGAACACCACTGTGTAATCGATATATGCCGTGTTATAAGTTGCAGTGTAGGTAGCGTCGCCTGCACAATTGACAACAGCCTTATCCCAGCCTGCAAAGGTGTACGTGCCGGTGTTGTCTGCCGCCCGGGTGGGGGTTGCGGGTGCTGTGACCTCATCGCCCCAGTGGTAGGTCTCGGTAGACAGAACAGTGCCATCCCAATTCTTGAACGCCACTGTGTAATCGATATATGCCGTGTTATAAGTTGCGGTGTAGGTTGCATCGCCTGCACAGTTGACAACAGTCTTATCCCAGCCTGCAAAGGTGTACGTGCCGGTGTTGTCTGCCGCCCGAGTGGGAACTGCGGGTGCTGTGACCTCGTCGCCCCAGTGGTAGGTCTTGGTGGACAGGACCGTGCCATCCCAGTTCTGGAAGACGATCTGATGTTCTCCCGCCTCAATGAAGATTACTGAGCTTGTCAGAATATTCCCCTCGGCATCCACCACACTAACAACAACAGATCCAGGCTTGAGGGGAATAATTGTTGCAGAAGATGTCTTCTGGAATGTGGCCCCCCAACTGATTACACTGGAAGAAACATTTGTGATTTTCGCAGTCGTCTCATCTGACAGAACAAACGTAAACTCTTTTTTAGCGGTATATTCAAGTGTTATTTGTTCACCCGTTGTCAACACGAAAGTACGGTTGCCGTTGGACAGGTAATAGTCATCGCAATCCGGGCAATAGTAGCAACGCTGTCCTGCAAAAATAGTCTCCTCAACTTCATAATGCCATGTTGCATTAGTGAGATCATAGTTGCCAGTGCCAATAGATATTTGGTCCTTTTGCTCCTTGGAGCCCATGTAAAACACCGTATCTAAGTTGTCGCATGAGAGAAATGCATACTCACCAATACTAGTCACGCTGTCTGGGATGGTGATGCTAATTAAGTTGCTACAGTTCCAGAAGCCGCTTTCAGGAATTGTCGTAATGGTATTATCCAAGACGACTTCCGTCACTTCGTTCCCGTCAGCATCCAAAATATGCAGATTACCATCATAATTCGCGTTTATTGGGTTGGCCCAAGAATCAGCAAAGCTAATATTCCACCATGCACTGATATTGGAGGTATAAACATCTGCCAACTCGTTGCACCCAAGGAACGCATTGCTGCCAATGCTTGTCACGCTGGCCGGGATGGTGATGCTGGTCAAGCCGTCGCAACAGTAGAACGCCCTATCGCCAATGCTGGTCACTCCTGCGGGGATGATATAACTTCCAATGATACCACCAGGAACATGGATCAGCTCTGTTTTATCTTTGTTAAACAGCACGCCATAAGAATCATTGCAATAGGCTGCATTGTTTTGATTTACCCAAATACCGGTCAGGCCGGAGCAATTGTAGAACGCCCTGTCGCCAATGCTAGTCACGCTGTCCGGGATGGCGATGCTGGTCAGATTGTCGCAAGAGGAGAACGCAGAATCGCCAATGCTGGTCACGCTGTCCGGGATGGTGATGCTGGTAAGGCCGCCGCAATCGTAGAACGCCTCAGCGCCAATGCTGGTGACGGGCAGACCTTCGATCGTGCTCGGTATAACCAGGTCTGTTGCGTTGCCGGTATAGCCGGTGATTATCACTTCTCCGTTTGTGATCGTATACGTGAAATCAATAGGCTCGCGACTGGTTGCTGTGTAAGTCGCAGTGTAGGTGATGTTGCCTGTGCAATTTGTGACTTCCTTATCCCAACCGGAGAAGGTATAAGTGTAGTTCTCATCAGCTGCTCTGGTGGGATCTGCCGGCGCGGTCACAGCGCCGTTGTAACGAACGGACTGCTTAGACAGCTCAGTGCCGTCCCAATCCTGGAAAATAACTGTTGCCAAAGCATAGTCGCCATTGGGCAGGAAATAGTCATTACACTCCGGGCAGTAAATGCAGTCTTGCTCTGCAAAAACAGCATCCTTAACTTCGTAATGCCAGGTTGCAGAAGTGAGGGCATAATTGCGAGTGCCAATAGAGATCTGGCTCTTTTGCTCCTTAGTACCAAGGTAAAATACCGTATCTAAGCTGTCACAAGAGTAGAACGCCCAACCGCCAATGCTGGTCACGCTGTCCGGGATGGTGATGCTGGTCAGATTCGTGCAACCACTGAACGCCGAATCACCAATGCTGGTCACGCTGGCCGGGATGGTGATGCTGGTCAGACTGTAACAAGAGTCGAACGCCCCCCCGCCAATGCTGGTCACGCTGTCCGGGATGGTGATGCTCGTTAAACCTGAACAACCATTGAACGCAGAACTGCCAATGCTGGTGACACCATACGGGATGGCATAACCCCCGGTGATGCCGCCAGGAACTTGAATCAATCTTGTTTTATTTTTGTCGAACAGCACGCCTCTGTCATCGCTGCTATATTTCGGATTGCTTGGATCTACCCATATTCCAGACAGCGCGCTGCAACGTGCAAACGCACCATCGCCAATGCTTGTCACACCAGTGCCGATGGTGATGCTGGTCAGGCTTGAGCAACCCCTGAACGCATACCCGCCAATGCTGGTGACGCCATTGCCGATGGTGATGCTGGTCAGGCCGGTGCAACTATCGAACGCATAACTGCCAATGGTGGTCACGCTGTCCGGGATGGTGATGCTGGTCAGGCTTGAGCAACCCTTGAACGCCCAACCGCCAATGCTGGTCACGCTGTCCGGGATGGTGATGCTGGTCAGACCGGTGCAACCGGAGAATGCCTCCTCGCCAATGGTGGTCACGCTGTCCGGGATGGTGATGCTGGTCAGGCTGGTGCAACCGTCGAACGCCCAATCGCCAATGGTGGTCACACCATCTGGGATGGTGATGCTGGTCAGATTCGTGCAACCACTGAACGCCGAATCACCAATGCTGGTCACGCTGTCCGGGATGGTGATGCTGGTCAGATTCGTGCAACCACTGAACGCCGAATCACCAATGCTGGTCACGCTGGCCGGGATGGTGATGCTGGTCAAGCCGTCGCAACAGTAGAACGCCCTATCGCCAATGCTGGTCACGCTGTCCGGGATGGTGATGCTGGTCAGGCTGGTGCACCAGTCGAACGCCCCCCCGCCAATGCTGGTCACGCTGTCCGGGATGGTGATGCTGGCCAGACTATCGCAACTGGAGAACGCTTTATTGCCAATGCTGGTCACGCTGTCCGGGATGGTGATGCTGGTCAGACTTGAGCAACCGCTGAACGCATAATCGCCAATGCTGGTCACGCTGTCCGGGATGGTGATGCTGGTCAGACTGTAACAACTGTCGAACGCACCCTCGCCAATGCTGATCACGCTGTCCGGGATGGTGATGCTGGTCAGATTCGTGCACCTACGGAACGCATAATCGCCAATGCTGGTCACACCATCTGGGATGGTGATGCTGGTCAGGCTGGTGCACTCGTAGAACGCCCAACCGCCAATGCTGGTCACGCTGTCCGGGATGATGATGCTGGTCAGACTGTCGCAGTAGGAGAACGCAGCATATCCAATGCTGGTGACCGGCTTGCCGTTATAGGTCGCCGGAATCACCAGTTCTCCGCTAGCAGATGTGTTGCAATCCGATACGTAATAACTTTCACCGTCACTATTCAGCCGGAAAGTCAGATCGCTCTCACTCGCCGCCTGGGCTGCTGTGGGTTTAAGCAAAACGATCGCAGCCAAAACTAACAGGCCTACCAAAATGTATCTGATTCCCTTCTTCATTTCCTCTTCCTCCTGAAAAAATCTATTTTGCAAATGAATTGTTCTCAAGCTAAGGTGCAACGGATACTGTTTGAGGATAAGCGCGTAATAATCCAAATTGTATCTGTGCGCCCCTCAAAAGAGCGCAAGGGTATATAAAACCAATGCACTTATATAATACAATAAACGGGGAACAATTACAAGTAAAACTTGCAATTGAGCTTGTGTATCAATATATTTCTACAATTACATATATTTGTGCCGGTGATGACCGCTGATTATTCATACATTGTGGCCAAACAGGCAACACAAAAATCGCCACCCAAACGGGTGGCGATTTTTTGTTTAGTTCAGAGTCCAGCCGAAATCATTGTGATAGATCATCTGCCGGGTCATACCCCCGTCGATGCAGATATTTTCTCCGGTAATAAAACCTGCCATATCCGAGCAGAGATAGAGCACCATATTGGCAATATCGAGGGGATTTCCCACTCTGCCTGCCGGCTGCTGAACTGCGTCTGCGCCGGTGTAATCAGTGTCTGTGGTGTCGATCCAGCCGGGCGAAATGGAGTTCACCCGCACCCTACCCGCAAGGCTCACCGCAAGGGCGTGGGTAAGAGCGGAAATGCCGCCCTTTGCCGCCGTATAGCTCTCTGTCTGGGGCTGGCTCATTCTGTCTCGGGAGGAGGAGATGTTGACGATGCTTGCGCCCTGGGCAAAATAAGGCGCAAAAAGCTTTGCAAGGTAAAAGGGTGCGGTCACGCCCACCTTCAGGGCGTACTCAAAATCCTCGTAGTTCCCCTCTGTGATTCCCCGCATCAGAGGCGCGGCATTGTTGATGAGGTAGTCCACCCGACCGTAGTCTGCGATCACTTTTTGGGCAAATGCCTCAAGGACATTTTTATCCCCGAGGTCTCCCACAAAATAATCGTTCTCCAGCAGGTCGATCACACAGACCGTCGCGCCCGCAGCGCGGAACTGCTCTGCTATGCACTTACCGATTCCTCTTGCGCCGCCGGTCACAACGGCAACCTTGTCCTTGAATTGAAACATAATTGCGCTCTCCTTTATTTCGCTACGATCCGCAGTTTGCTCAGCATCAGGTTGCCAAACTCGGCATAGCCGTCAGCCATACAGACTTCTCCAAACAGGAACAGTCCCAAAGACTTGGTGTCCAGAGGCTTATCCAAAATACCGGACAGGCCTGCGCAGCCGAACACCACCGCGTCCCGGTCGTCATAGAAATTACGCATGGTTTCGTACACCTTGGCGTGGTCCACATACCGCAGCAGCATGGTTTCCTGCAGATCCCGGCCGCTGACCAGCTTGCCCGCCGGTATCGACAGGTGGGCATTCACATTTTGCAGATCGGAAAGGGTCAAATGCTCAAAGTCCGTATCGGAAAGTCCCAGTTCCCGCCGTTTTTGGTTGTAAAACGCCACCGCATCCACGCCGTTTATGGTCAGGATTGTTCTCGGGTCTTCCAGTACCAGTTTGCAGGTATCCAGGATCTGGTCGTGGATACAGAGCGTTTCCGTAGTATAGGTATACCGCTGGTCGGTGATCAGCAGCAGCGCCGCTTCTCCCCTGCCGGTGATCAGGCCCTTGGTGTTTGTGGCAAAATCAATAGCCGCGCCTCCGCCTACAATTGGGCAAGTCAGGATTTTCTGCAAGTCCCGCAGGAAAGCGTTTTCGCCACCGGCATTGCCAAAAAGAAGGATCGCCGCCTGAACGTTTTCCTGTATCTGCTCTACCTTGGACAGGATCTCGTCATATGTACCGGTCAGCGCTATCCCTTCCAGTTCCCTGGGGTCTGTGACCACGCGCTTCTCATCGTTGCTGCATACGCCCGGCAGACCCAGGCTGGCGCAGCCAAATCCTTCCGCCAGGTCAAAACCGCCTGTGGTGGTAAAGGAAAGTTGTGTCATTTTGCCTTCTCCTCTCTATGTGCCCTTTCTATTTCATTATACCCCATACCGTCCAAAAAGCAAGTTTTCCCACCGCAAAAACAAAAAGCCTCCCTAAAGAGGCTTTTGTCAGTCCATGATTTTCTTTTTCCAGGACTTGGCGCATAGCAGCAAGGTCAACGCATTGATCTGTTTGCTGTTTTTTTCAGCTTTCCCGCGAAAGTCTCTCCTTCTCCTGGATTTATATTTTCTAACACCGCGCAATCCGCATATCAACACAGCCCCAGTGCATTCGGCTCTATTCTATACGAAACAATTATGGCAGGACTTTGCAAATCCTGCCGTAATTGTTTCTGCTTGGTGATCCGCCTTAAAAAAGAAGTCCTGTCTCAACAGCAGAAGCTCTATTCATCTTTTGTGTTGAAATGATCCTGGGTGATCTTGACGATCATTCCGGACAGGGCGATCAAGGCAATCAGATTGGGCAAGGCCATCAGCGCGTTGAAACAATCTGCAATCAGCCATACCGTATTGATCTCCGCAACCGCGCCCACAAACACAAAGACCACATAAACGATTCTGTAAATCGTGATAGCCGCTTTTTCGTGATTCTTAAATAGGTAGCCAATACTGGCTTCCCCGTAATAGGCCCATCCAAGAATCGTTGACAGGGCAAAGAACACGGTGGAAACGGCAATACCAAAACCACCCACACAGGGAAGCGCCTCGCCAAATGCCGCGCTGCTGAGCGCTGCGCCGCTAACGGTAGGTTGGATGCCCGCATTGTATGCATTCAGATATGCATTGGAGGTAAGAACCACAATAGCTGACATAGTGCAGATCACGATGGTAGTAATAAACACCTCGAACACACCCCAAAGGCCCTGTTTTACAGGATCTTCTGCGCTGGATGCAGAATGGGCAATAGGCGCGCTTCCCAAGCCCGCTTCGTTGGAGAACACACCTCTGCCTACACCGTAGCGCATAGCAGACAGTATGCCATAGCCGGACACGCCGCCGAACACGGATTTGAAACGAAATGCCTCCTTGAAAATAAGTCCAAAGGCATCCGGGATCTTATCGGCACGGAAAATCAAAGCAAGCACAGATGCAAGGACAAAGAAAATCGCCATTATAGGTACCAGTTTTTCATTGACCGATGCGATTCTCTTAACTCCGCCAATGGTCACCACAGCCACAACGATTGTCAAAACAACGCCCGTGATCCAGGGCGCGACACCAAAGTTCATATCCAGAACACCGGAAATGGAATTGGATTGGGTGGCATTTCCCGTGCCAATACAGGCGATCATCGCAAAGGCTGCAAATAGCGCAGCCAGCCACTTGAGCCCCAAGCCTTTCCGGATGTAGTACATAGGGCCGCCCACATAAGCGCCGCGGGCGTTCTTCTCTCGGTAGGTAAGCGCCAGCACGATCTCAGAATATTTGGTCACCATGCCGAAAAGAGCGCTGATCCACATCCAGAACACCGCTCCGGGACCGCCCAGCACCAGCGCAGTGGCAACGCCTGCAATGCTGCCGGTACCGATCGTTCCGGCCAGCGCGGTGGTCACTGCCTGGAACGGACTGACACTGCCCTTGTCCCGGCGGTGCATATTCTTATGGAACAGATTTCCAATTGTATTTTTCAGCACATAACCAAACCGTCTAAACTGAAAAAACCTCGTTCGAATAGTCAAAAACAAACCGGCTGATATCAGCAGAACCAACATCGCCACACTTAGAATATTATCGTAGGCAAAACTAAGGCCATCGTTTAATATTGTTATGATATTTTTCATAAAAAACCTCTTGTTCTTGTTTGCATTTAATTGGTATGTAAGTTGTATGCAAGCCTCAATATTCCGCAGTGTAGCACAAATAAACTGACTAGTCAATACAGTAGCAAAAATATTTTGCCCGCAACCGGCCCCCCACATTTCCCTTCCGCAAAAAAGACGGATCATACACATCATATAATCCGTCAAATGGGCATATCGAGTATATTCCGAAGCAACACGCTAAAAGAAAACGCCCTGCTAACGCAGGGCGTCCATGGGCAAAAAAATAAGTGGAGATAACGAAATCCGTTATCCCCACTCGACATGGCACGTAGCACCGAAAAAGATATCACAGTTGAAGCTGACCAACAAATTGGAATTTTTATTCTTCTTTGTTTATCTCGGCAAGGTAACCTGCAGTAATCACACCAGATGGCAGGGCAATTATCGCAATACCAAAAGCGGAAGATATCATTGTGACAATTCTACCGATTGTTGTTACTGGGTAAATATCGCCATATCCGACAGTTGTTAGCGATATAGTAGCCCAATAGATAGCATCAAAGAATGTTTCAAATGATTCAGGCTCAACATTGTATATAACAAGTGCAGACACTAAAATATAAGCAATTGCCATTGTTGCAACAGCAGACAGTACCTTCTTCTGCTTTTTGAATACGCTTGCTATAATATCGAAACTCTTTGAATATCTTAAAAATTTGAAAGCACGCAACACCTTTAATGTTCTCAGTAATCTAAACAGTTTAAGCAATCTAAACCCGTTATTCAGAACTGTTATAGACGGCAATATTGAAACCAAATCAATAATTGCCATTGGTGTTATCGGATACACAAAAAACGAAGCAACAGATTTGTTTAGTTTGTAATCTGCGGTAATTAACCGTAAAAAATAATCTAAAATGAAAATGCTTACCGTAATATAATCAATCCATTGAAAAACAATATTTGTTTCTTTGAACGCAAGTGGCACAATGCTTATAACGATAGTTACCATCATTATAAAATCGTAAATATTGCTCAACTTGTTGTCATTGTTTACTGGTTCAATTATTAAAAACAATTTCTTTCTCATAATCCCCACCTACAAATTTTTATTTATCGAGCTGATTATATCATATAACTATAGTTTTTTCCACCCAATATTTCTCTGACCTATAGTTCAAGTCCTCCCCAATGGTCGTTTTTGGGAAATGATATCTTTTGAATTCCACCTTGAAAAATGGCACGAAAAAAACCAGAAACCGTTGTGGTTTCTGGGTTTTCCGAACCGATATCTTTTTCGGTTCGCAATGTTGGCACGTCGCACCGAAAAAGATATCACCGAATTTTTAGGAAAATCCGCTTGTGACAAGGCTTTTTCGGACTTTTTTATATTTTTTCTCGGTGCGTGTCATAGTTGATGATCTTTCTTGTCCCTTTTTATTGAGAACCGAAAAAGATATCACCTCA
>JAZNAK010000053.1:0-3109 GCA_045586485.1 Faecousia sp.
GATCAGTTCCGGATCCGGAACACCGGCAGAGAACAGATAGTTTTCAAACAGAGCTTCCGTCAGTTCTTCCGGCGCTCTTTTGCCGCTTTGCACTTCCTGGGCAAAACGCTGGGCAGCCTGAACGATTTCCATGCGGCCGCCGTAATTAAAGCAGAAATTCACCTGCAGTTCATAGTCCTTGGAGCGTTCCTGAATCTCCAGACACTTTTTCCGCAGTTCCGGGCTGAGGCGGCTCAGGTCACCGTAAAAACATGCCCTCACCTTTTTCTTATCCAGATCCTGCAGCGCTTCATCCAGATAACGGTCCAGCAGCCGCATAATGCCGGAAACTTCCTCTTCCGAGCGTTTCCAATTCTCCGTGGAGAAGGCATAGACAGTCAGGTATTTTACGCCCAGCTTTCCGCAATATGTGGCGATGCGGCGGAACGCTTCCGCGCCTGCTGCATGGCCGGCGGTTCTGGGCAGGCCGCGGTTCTTTGCCCAACGGCCATTGCCATCCATGATAATGGCAATATGCTCCGGAGGAGCCATTTTTTGAATTTCATTGGAAAGTGCCATTTTTCAGCACCTCTTTCCCAGGAAAATAAGAAGAGTGCCATTGTGAGAAATGGCGAGGCCTCGGCGCGGCATACCCGGAGGACTTCGGTCCTCCGGGAATCTGTCACGCCGGTATACGCACCGGCTCGCAATGACACGATTGTTTCAGGCACATCAAATCAGATGGCCATCAGTTCCTTTTCTTTGGCAGCCAGTGCTTCATCAGCCTTCTTGATATACTTATCCAGCATATCCTGCAGATCCTTTTCTGCCTTCTTCTGGTCGTCCTCTGTGATTTCGGAGTTCTTCTTCAGCTTCTTCACATAGTCCATACCGTCGCGGCGGATATTGCGCATAGCGACCTTGGCCTCTTCTGCGTACTTCTTGACCTGCTTAGTCAGTTCCTTACGGCGCTCCTCCGTCAGCTGGGGGAATACCAGGCGGAGCATACGGCCGTCGTTTTGGGGGTTAATGCCCAGCTCACTGGACTGAATCGCCTTCTGAATATCCTTCAGCAGGTTGGTGTCCCAAGGCTGAACAACCAGGGTGCGGGCATCGGGGCTGGAGATGGTAGCCACGCCGTTGAGGGGGGTCTCCTGTCCATAATATTCTACACTGATGCGATCAAGAACCTTGGGGTTGGCACGACCGGCGCGCACTGCATCAAACTCCTCGGACAGGTGTACCAGGGTCTTGTCCATCTTTCTACCATATTCGGTAAAATCTACGCTCATAACTTAGTCCTCCTTAACGATTGTTCCCACCGGTTCACCACGAACCACGCGGATGATATTTTCAGGGTCTTTCAGTGCAAAGCACACAAGCTTCATATGGTTGTCCATTGCCAGTGTCATGGCAGTGGTATCCGTTGCCTTCAGGTGGCGGGCCAGCACCTCGTCGTAGGTGAGAGAATCATACTTCACAGCAGTGGGATCGGTATCGGGGTCGGCCGAGTAAATGCCGTCCACATTCTTAGCCATCAAAATGGCATCCGCGCCGATCTCAACACCCCGGAGCACAACGCCCGTGTCGGTGGAGAAATAGGGGTTGCCTGTGCCGGCGGCGAAAATGACCACCTTCCCCTCATTTAAGTAGCGCACAGCGGTATCTCTGGTGAAATACTCACAGAACTTGTTCATTTCAACAGCGGACAGCACCCGGGCATCCACACCGTGCTTTTCCAAAGCATCGGCCACCGCGATGGAGTTCATTACCGTGCCCAGCATTCCCATGGCATCCGCGTGGGAGCGCTCCATTTTATTGGCGCCATCCTTCACACCTCGCCAGAAATTGCCGGCGCCCACCATCAGTCCAACCTGAACACCCATATCCGTACAGGTTTTGATGACGGAGCACACAGAATTGATCACATTGAAATCCAAACCGCGATGGGCATCGCCTGCAAGGGCCTCTCCGCTGATCTTGAGCATAATGCGCTTATATTTGGGTTCGCACATATCGACTCACTCCTTCCTACATCTTTATCTATTTTAATATAAGACAGGCAAATTGACAACTATAATTTCTCATTTTTCTGAAATTGTTTTCGGGAAATAACCATTTTCTCCCGGTCTCCGAAAAACATTCCGGCAAATACCGGATTCTTTGCGGTTTACAGTTGCAAAAAGCGGGATAATGGGTTATAATATTTCAGACTTTTACCAACAGAGAGGATGCTGATGATGGCTGAAATCACCGAGAGTAAGAATTTCATCCACGCATTTATTGATGAGGATATTGCCGAGGGCGGACGCTATGCCGGCAAGCAGGTGCACACCCGTTTCCCGCCGGAGCCCAACGGCTATCTGCACATCGGTCACTGCAAGGCTTTGATTATCGACTTCGGCACTGCCGAGAAATACAACGGTCTGTGCAATCTCCGTATGGACGACACCAACCCCACCAAAGAGGATGTGGAGTTTGTGGAGGCCATTAAGGAAGATATCCACTGGCTGGGTTTTGACTGGGGCGACCGGTTCTATTTCGGTTCCGATTACTTTGAGAAGGACTACGAATATGCCGTAGAGCTGATTAAGAAGGGTCTTGCCTATGTGTGCGAACTGACTCCCGAGGAGTTCAAAGAGCGCCGGGGCGATCTGAACACCCCCGCCACCTCTCCCTACCGGGACAGACCGATCGAGGAAAACCTGGATCTGTTCGCCCGAATGCGTGCCGGTGAGTTTGAGGACAACAAGTACACCCTGAGAGCCAAGATCGATCTGGCCTCCGGCAACTTTAATATGCGTGACCCGGTCATCTACCGGATCCGCCATATGCACCATCACCGTCAGGGCAACAAGTGGTGCATTTACCCCATGTATGACTTTGCCCACCCCATTCAGGACGCTCTGGAGGGCATTACCCACAGTCTGTGCTCACTGGAGTTTGAGAACCACCGTCCCCTGTACAACTGGGTGGTGGAAAATGTCTCCGTACCCCATAGTCCCCGACAGATCGAGTTCGCCCGTCTGGGCATTGACCACACCGTGCTGAGCAAGCGGTATCTGCGGGCTCTGGTGGAGGAAGGCTATGTGGCCGGCTGGGACGATCCCCGTATGCCCACCCTCTGCGG
>JAZNAK010000054.1:0-19336 GCA_045586485.1 Faecousia sp.
CACTTTTTAGCCCGCGGAAGAGTCCTATTGCTTGCAGGACGCAGGCAGAGTCTGCGGACGGCGAGCAATCCGTTCGCCATCACCACCCATTCGGGTGGTGTTCTTTTTTGGTTTTGGCCGATAAGGACTCGAACCCATTTAAATGCAGCAGTCCGGTGGACTGTTGCCGGCGAGGGCTGGACCGAGCCGAACAATTATTTTGCTCCCTGGGGAGCAAAATGCAAATCGAGTCCTGTATCGTCCATAAAAACAGGCATTTTATTCATTCTTCCTGCGCTGATTTTATGGCGCAAACGATTGACTTTACAGAAGGTATGTGGTAGAATCCAATGTAATAAGGAAAAAGCGTTAGAGCGAAAACCAGTAATCGTTTGATCGGCATTTCAGAGAGCTGTTGGTTGGTGCGAAGCAGCATTGCAGGAAGCGGTGAATTCCTTTCGTAAGCTGTTGACTGAAGGCTTTTTGAGCTGTGTAGGCCATACCGGGTTCGACCGTTATATCGACGGGGTGTGTTGGCACCCTTTGAGGCTTATTCCGTGAGGAAAAGCGAAGCAGAGTGGTACCACGGTCTATGACCGTCCCTGTTTGATCCTATAGGATTAAACGGGGTTTTTTGTTATTCTGTTTTGTGGGAGAGAGATAAATGGTTTCTGAAAAAATGTTGGAGCTGGGCAGACACCGCTCTGTGATTCGGGATATTTTTGAATATGGCATTCAGAGAAGCGCGCAAATTGGCAGGGAAAATGTATTTGATTTCAGTTTGGGTAATCCCAGCGTTCCGGCGCCCCGGATCGTGACGGACACCTTGCAGACGCTGATCGCGCAGACCCCTGCCGCCCGGCTGCACGCCTATACTTCCGCTGCCGGCGATCCGCAGGTGCGTGAAGCAATTGCCCGGTATGTGCGGGACAGCTTCGGTTTTGACGCCCGGGCAAGCTACATCTATATGACTGCCGGCGCGGCTGCGTCGCTGTCCATTTCGTTGACCGCCGTTGTGGAAGACGGCGATGAGGTGATCGCCATTGCGCCTTTCTTTCCGGAGTACCGGGTGTTCGTGGAAAAAACCGGCGCAAAACTCATAACGGTAAACAGCGCGGAAAAAACCTTCCAGATCGATCCGCAGGCCCTTGCCTGCGCTGTGAACGCCCGCACAAAGGCTGTCATCGTAAACTCTCCCAACAATCCAACCGGTGTGGTGCTCACCCGTCAGAGCATTGCTGCGCTGACCGAAATCCTGACCGAAAAATCCCGGGAATACGGCCATCCCATTTATCTGATCGCGGACGAGCCCTACCGGGAGCTGGTGTACGGAGATACACAGGTGCCTTATCTTCCTCTTTATTACAAAAATACCATTGTTTGCTATTCATTCAGCAAATCCCTCTCCCTGCCCGGTGAGCGCATCGGATACATTCTGGTTTCTCCGGAAGCGGAGGCCGCGCAAATGGTTTTTGATGCTGTGTGCGGTGCAGGCAGAGCGCTGGGTTATGTGTGTGCGCCCAGCTTATTTCAGCAACTGGTTAAGTCCTGCCTGGGAGAAACCGTAGACCTTTCCGTATATGACGAAAACAGGAAGCTGCTGTATTCGGCCTTGACGGAATACGGCTTTGAGGCAGTATATCCCGACGGCGCATTTTATTTGTTTGTAAAGGCGTTGGAGCCGGACGCAAATGCCTTTTGCGAAAAAGCAAAGGCCTTTGATCTACTGCTGGTTCCCGCCGACAGTTTTGGTTGTCCCGGCTATTTCCGAATTGCCTATTGTGTCACAACCGATCAGATTCGCCGCAGTCTGCCGGCATTCAAAAAGCTTGCGGCGTCATATCGTGGAGGATGAATTATGGATCTTTTGCAAGAAGCCAGAAAGATGATTAACGAAGTAGACAGCCAAATGGCGGATCTTTTTGTGCAGCGCATGCGGGCCGCCGAGATGGTGGCGCAGTATAAGCAGGCCCACGGCATGCCGATTTTGGATGCTGCCCGTGAAGAGGCGGTCATTCGCGACGGTTCCGCGCGGGTAGAAGATACATTGCTGCGGGAGTATTATATTGACTTTATGCGGGATACCATGGCCACTTCCCGTCGGTATCAGCAGCGGCTGCTCCACGGAATGAAAGTGGCCTACAGCGGAACGGAGGGTGCCTTTGCGCACATCGCCGCAGACAAGCTGTTCCACGATGCTGAGAAAGTTCCATTCCCCGATTTCAAGGCAGCCTACGACTCTGTGGTTAGCGGCAAATGCGATGTTGCGGTTCTCCCTCTGGAAAACAGCTACGCAGGCGAAGTCGGGCAGGTGACCGATTTGATGTTCTCCGGTCCTTTGTATGTCAACCATATTCTGCCGCTCTCCATTACCCACGATCTGCTGGCTGTGGAGGGTTCCACTCTGGAAACCATAAAAACCGTTGTCAGCCATCCTCAGGCGCTGTCCCAGTGCGATGATTTCCTTCGCGCCCACGGCTATGAACAAACTCCATACGCCAACACGGCCCTGGCGGCAAAATATGTGGCGGAGTTAAACGATCCCACAGTTGCTGCCATTGCCAGCGGCGAAAGCGCAAGCCGGTTTGGACTCAAGATGCTGGCAGAGGGGATCAATCAGTCTCAGGTAAATACTACCCGGTTTGCTGTGCTGTCGAGATCAGAAAACAGGAATGTAAGCAAGCAGCACGGCGCCCATTTCATTCTGGTATTTACGGTGCGCAACGAGGCCGGTTCTCTGGCGCAGGCGCTGAACATTATCGGTTCCCGCGGCTTCAATATGCGCACCCTGCGCAGCCGCCCGATGGGTGAACTGCTGTGGCAGTACTATTTCTATGTGGAAGCAGAAGGAAACATCCACAGTGATGATGGTGAAAAGATGCTGAAGGAGCTGGCCGTCTGCTGCGATAAGATCAAGTGCGTCGGCTCTTTCACATAAGGAGAACTATATGAAAATCACAGTTGCGTTAGGGGTAAACAGCTACGACATCACGATCCGGCGAGGCGCCTTGGCCCAGGCCGATGCTTATATGAAACTGGACCGGAAAGTGCTGATCGTCACCGACAGCGGCGTTCCGGCGGAATATGCGAAAACGGTCGCCGCCTGCTGCGCCGCGCCGGTAATCGTGACCATTCCCCAGGGAGAAAGCAGCAAAAACTTAGATAATTTCGAACTGCTTTGCCGCACCATGCTGCGCGGCGGTTTTACCCGTACTGACTGTGTAGTCGCCGTTGGCGGCGGTGTCGTGGGTGACCTAGCAGGCTTTGCTGCCGCCTCTTTTATGCGGGGTATTGATTTTTATAACATCCCCACCACAGTCCTGTCCCAGGTGGATTCCTCTATCGGCGGCAAAGTTGCCATCGATTTGGATACTATCAAAAACTGTGTGGGTGCATTCTACCAGCCAAAGGCTGTGCTAATCGACCCGGAGGTGCTGAACACCTTGCCGGCCCGCCAGATCTCCAACGGTCTTGCCGAGGCGGTGAAGATGGCGATCAACTTTGACGAGAGCCTTTTGGCGTTGTTTGAAACGGACGATTATCTTTCCTGCATTGACCGGATCATTGCCGCATCTCTCCGGATCAAGGCGGCTGTGGTGGCGGCGGACGAAAAGGAATCCGGCTTGCGCCGCGTGCTGAACTTTGGTCATACCATCGGCCACGGAATCGAAACTGCCGTCGGTCTGGACACTCTGTACCACGGCGAATGCGTGGCCCTGGGTATGCTTCCAATGTGCAGCGATGCGCTGCGGCCCAGAGTGAAAGCCATTCTGGAAAAGCTGCAGCTTCCCACCTCCTGCGCAGCAGATCCGGACGCCGTATGGGAGGCGATCTCTCATGACAAAAAGCGTTCCGGCGATACCATTACCGTAGTCTATGCCCCCAAAAGCGGCAGTTTTGAACTGCGGTCCATGCCCATTGCAGAGCTGAAGGCAACTGTATATGCATTTCTCGAAAAAAAGGAGTGACGCGCCATGAAGAATACTTTCGGACACCATTTGGCAATCACGCTGTTCGGTGAAAGCCACGGCCCGGCCATCGGCGCTGTGCTGGATGGCCTCTGCCCCGGCACACCGATAGACGAAGAAAATATCCGCAGGATGCTGCAGCTGAGGCAGCCCGGCGGCGGGATCTCTACCGCAAGGAAAGAGCAGGATCTGTATGAGATCGTCAGCGGCTGTGTCAACGGCGTCGCTACCGGCACACCTCTGACCATTCTGATTCGCAACCAGGATACCAAAAGCGGGGATTATGCAGCCATGCAGGCGCTGATGCGGCCCGGGCACGCAGATTATCCGGCACAGTGCAAATACCACGGCTACCAGGATACCCGGGGTGGCGGCCATTTTTCCGGCCGGATCACTGCGGCGCTGGTAGCAGCCGGCGCGATTTGCCATAGCGCATTGCAGGCAAAGGGCATTTCCATCGGCACCCACATTTCCCGCTGCGCCGGCATCCCCGACCGGGGATTCGACAATCTTGATGAGGATATCCGTGCTCTTTCCACCAGCGCGTTTCCTGTGCTGGAAGTGTCTGCCGGCGAAAAAATGCAGGAAGCCATTCTGGCTGCCAAGGCAGACGGCGACAGTGTGGGCGGTGTTCTGGAAACCGCCGTTGTGGGTCTGCCTGCCGGCGTGGGAGAGCCCTGGTTTGATACTTTTGAAAGTATGCTGGCCCACATTCTCTTCTCCGTTCCGGCAGTAAAAGGCGTTGCGTTCGGCGACGGCTTTGCTCTGGCAGATATGCGCGGCAGCGCTGCGAATGATCCTCTTTACTATCAAAACGGCACTGTGGTTGCCGCAACGAATCATGGCGGCGGGATCGGCGGCGGCATTACCAGCGGCATGTCGGTGATTTTCCGCTGCGCCATCAAGCCCACCCCTTCCATCGCCAAACGCCAGGAAACGGTGGATATTATGCGGAAAGAAAACGCCACTCTGGAAATCCACGGCCGTCACGACCCCGCCATCGTACACCGGGCACGCATTGTCATTGATGCTGTCACCGCAATTGCCGTGTATGATATGCTGGCCGGACGGTTTGGGACAGATTATTTTGCAAAGGAAGATTGAACTATGCAATACGGCTGCATTGGTGAGCATTTGAATCACAGCTTTTCCAAGGAAATCCACGGACTGCTGCAGGATTATTTATACGAGCTGAAGGAGATCCCTCTGGGCGCTCTGGACGCCTTTATGACGGAACATAATTTCAAGGCCATCAATGTCACCATTCCCTACAAGCAGGATGTGATCCCCTTTCTGAAAGAGGTGGAAGAAACAGCCGCTGCCATTGGCGCGGTGAATACCGTTGTCAACCGGGGCGGTCAGCTTTTTGGTTATAACACCGACTTTGGAGGCATGGCGGACCTGATCCGGAGAACCCATATTGATCTGAATGGCAAGAAGGTTCTGATCCTGGGTACCGGCGGCACATCCAAAACCGCCATGGCTGTGGCGCAGCATATGGGCGCAGCCTCCGTTTTCAAGGTCAGCCGCAGCGCCAAGTCCGGCATTCTGACTTATGAAACTGTTGTGCAGGAGCATTTGGATGCTGAGGTGCTGATCAACACCACGCCCCGGGGAATGTTCTCCCGACAAGGAGGCATGGCCATTGATCCCACGCTTTTCCCAAACCTCAGCGGTGTCATTGATGCTGTCTATAACCCCCTGCGTACACAGTTCGTTCTGAAGGCGCGCAGTATGGGTGTGCCTGCGGCGGGCGGATTGTATATGCTGGTCCGTCAGGCGGTGCTGGCTTCCGAGATTTTCCTGGACACCAAGTATCCGGATACCATTACCGAAGAGGTGTACCGAAAGATCAAAGCCGGCAAGGAAAATATCGTCCTCACCGGTATGCCGGGCAGCGGCAAGACCACTGTGGGCAAACTGCTGGCCGCAGAACTGGGCCGTCCCTATTGGGATACCGATGCGCTGATTGAAGAGAAGACCGGTATGGCCCCCGGCCAGATCATTTCCACCCGGGGCGAGCCTGCGTTCCGCACTCTGGAGACTGAAGTGATCCGGGAGCTTTCCTCCCAAAACGGCTGTGTGATCGCCACCGGCGGCGGCGCTGTCCTGCGTGAGGAAAATGTTGATCTGCTTCGTATGAATGGCAAGCTCTTTTTCCTGGACCGGCCGGTGGAGCAACTGATCCCCACGGCGGATCGTCCCCTGTCCTCCACAAAAGAGGCCATTGTGAAGCGGTACAACGAGCGCTATCCCATATACACAGCCACGGCAGATGCTGTCATCGAAAATACCAGCACCCCGGATGCCGCGGCGCAGCTTGTAAAAAGGAGCTTTTTTGTATGAACATCCTGGTAATCAACGGACCAAATCTAAATATGCTGGGAATCCGTGAGCCTGCCCTTTATGGCTCCGGAACCTATGAGGCTTTGTGCAATCAGATTCAGGCCCATTGCGACGCCAAGGGCATTGGCGTGGAGTTCTACCAGTCCAACCACGAGGGCGCTTTGGTCGACCGCATCCAAAAGGCCTATTTTGACGGTGTGGATGGCATCGTGATCAACCCCGGCGCTTATACCCATACCAGCATTGCCCTGCTGGACGCAGTCAAATCTGTCTGCATTCCTACCGTGGAAGTGCATATTTCCAAAGTGGAAGAGCGGGAAGCTTTCCGGCAAGTCAGCTATATCCGTTCCGCTTGCATTGCTACCGTCACCGGCAAGGGCTTCGACGGGTACACAGAAGCAATCGATATTTTGTTGGAGAAGAAGGTATGAATGTTTCGATCCGCCCCGGGAAAGCCACCGGCGCCGTGTCCGCGCCGCCTTCCAAAAGCATGGCGCACCGGCTGCTGATCTGTGCCGGTCTCGCAAACGGCACCAGCCATATCTCCGGTTTGGAGTACAACGAGGATATCCTCGCTACCATTGACTGCCTGCGGGCAATGGGCGCCAGCTGCACTGTACGGGGCGATACCGTGACTGTCGTCGGTGCCGACCCACGTAAGGCCGCGCCTTCCCAGACGCTTTGCTGTCGGGAAAGCGGCAGCACCCTGCGGTTTTTCATCCCGCTGGCGTTGCTGTGCGGAAAAACCGTTGCGCTGACAGGCACACAGAAGCTCTTGGCACGACCCCTTGGGGTTTATGAGCAACTGTGCGCAGAGAAGGCGTGTTTCTTCGCCCATAACGGGCAGACGCTGCAGGTGCGGGGCAATCTGACCGGCGGCACATTCCAGATCCCCGGAGATATCAGCAGCCAGTTTATTACCGGTCTGTTATTTGCCTTGCCGTTGACCCAGCCGGACAGCCGTATTAAGATTACCACATCGCTGGAAAGCAGAAGCTATATCGATCTTACCCTGCAGGCGCTCCACACTTTTGGTGTGGAAGCCCAATGGCAGGATGACCAAACGCTCCTCATCCCCGGTGGCCAGCAGTATATGGCCAGAGATATGGCGGTGGAGGGCGACTATTCCGGCGCGGCTTTTTATGGGGCTATGAACGCGCTGGGATCCGACATCACGATCCAGGGCCTTTTGCCGGACAGTCTGCAGGGGGATAAGATATACACCCGGCATATGCAGAGTCTTTGTGCCGGTTGTCCTGAAATCGACCTTTCGGATTGCCCGGACCTGGGTCCCGTGCTTTTTGCGGTAGCGGCTGCGAAAAACGGCGCTGTCTTTACAGGTACCCGCAGACTGAGGCTCAAAGAAAGTGACCGGGCCGCAGCAATGGCGCAGGAATTGGCCGCTTTCGGCACAAATGTTGCGGTAGAGGAAAACTCCGTCACCGTAATGCCCGTGGCGTTTCATGCCCCGGACAGGATACTGCACGGGCACAACGATCACCGGATCGTTATGTCCTTAGCGGTGCTTCTGACTTTGACCGGCGGTGAAATCGCAGGCGCGCAGGCTGTGCGCAAGAGCTTCCCGGACTTTTTTAAGAAGCTGAACCAACTGGGAATTGAGGTACAAACCATTGAGACTGACAAATAAAAAGAACATACTGATCATCGGCCTGGGTCTGATCGGCGGCAGTTATGCCAAAGCCCTGGTGAAGAAGGGCTACCATGTAAGCGCCATCACCCGAAGCGCGTCCACGATCCGGTATGCCTTGGAGCACGGCATAATTGCGGAAGGCGCAACGGAAGTTGACCCGAAGCTCATAAAAGACGCCGATATCGTTGTGTTTGCGCTGTATCCCAACCTGCTGATCCCCTGGCTGGAGCAGCACCAGCAACACTTCAAATCCGGCGCTGTCCTGACTGATGTGACTGGTGTCAAATGCTGCGTGGTCTATGACATTCAGAACATACTGCGCAGCGATGTGGAGTTCATCGGCGCCCATCCCATGGCAGGCCGCGAGGTTTACGGCGTTGAAAACAGCGATGACAGCATTTTCAGAAATGCCAATTACATCGTCACGCCCACTGAGAAAAACACGGAATCGGCAATACAGCTATGTGAGCAGCTTGGATGGGAGCTTGGCTTCGCCCGGGTGTCACGGCTTTCTCCGGAAGCCCACGACGATATGATCGGCTTTTTGTCCCAGCTGACCCACTGCATAGCGATCGCATTGATGAACTGCAACGATACGCCGGGTATGGAGGCCTACACCGGCGACTCTTTCCGGGACCTGACCCGGATCGCCCGCATCAACGATCAGATGTGGTCAGAACTGTTTATGTGCAACCGTGACATGCTCCTTCAGCATATGGATGCGTTCAGCGAAAGCTTTGCTGCGCTGCGGGATATGCTTGAGCGCAGTGATGTAGACGGTATGCGTGAGGCTATGCGCAAATCCACAGCGCGGCGCACACTTTTCGATAAAAAGTAAGATACTTGAGGTAAGCATAATGAATATGACTTTTCAGCGGAAACTTCCCATCCCCAAAAAGGTAAAGGCGGAGTTTCCTCTCAGCGAAAAAATGGCGCAGGTGAAGGCCGCCCGTGATGCGGAAATCAAGGCGGTGTTCGAGGGCAAGTCCGACAAGTTTATTCTGATCATCGGACCTTGCTCTGCCGACCACAGCGAGCCAGTTATCGAATACCTTTCCCGGTTGCGGAAGGTTGCAGATCAGGTGTCCGACAAGATCATTGTCATCCCCCGCATCTATACAAATAAGCCCCGTACCACCGGTCACGGCTATAAAGGCATGCTGCACCAGCCCAACCCGGATGCCAAGCCGGATATGTATAACGGTCTGGTGGCGATCCGGGAGCTTCATATGACGGCTCTGCGGGATTACGATTTCTCCTGCGCCGATGAAATGCTGTATCCCGAAAACCATCGCTACCTCTCAGACCTTCTCTCCTACGTGGCCATTGGCGCCCGTTCCGTAGAGGACCAGCAGCATCGGCTGACTGCAAGCGGAATTGACCTTCCTGTGGGAATGAAGAATCCAACCAGCGGTGATCTCTCTGTTATGATGAACGCTATTACTGCAGCGCAATCCAGTCACACCTTCATCTACCGCGGCTGGGAGGTGCTGTCAGCAGGGAATCCCAACGCGCATGCCATTCTGCGGGGATATTTGGATCACGCCGGCAGAAACGCCTCCAACTATCATTACGAGGATCTGCTTCGGGTCAGTGAGCTGTACAAGGAAACCGGTCTTGAAAATCCTTCTGTCATTGTAGATACCAACCACAACAACTCCGGAAAGCAGTATTTGGAGCAGATTCGAATCGCAAAGGACGTTATCCATAGCCGCAATCAGAGTACCGAGATCAAAGGATTGGTCAAGGGCTTAATGATCGAAAGCTACCTGGAGGACGGAGCGCAAAGTGTTCATGAGCGTGTATTCGGCAAGTCCATTACAGATCCCTGTCTGGGCTGGGAAAAAACGCAGCAGCTGATTTTGGACATTGCAGAAAAGCTCTGATTCTACCGTTTTCAAAACAAAAAGACGGGCGTGTTTACACACGCCCGTCTTTTTCATATTTACGGCAGCAGCCAGCCGGTATCGGTAGATGCCGCCAGATTCTCAACGCCGTAGAGATACAGGATCTCCGTGATCCCCATCTCCTCTGCCAAGGCTTTCACATCGCCCCGGTAGTAGCGCAGATCCACCATGCAGATCTGCTCGTAGCTTTCCGCCGCGAAGGTGGCGAAACAGTGGGCATAGGAATCCTTGATCAGCAGCAGCCGCCGTCCGTTTTGGCAGGCTGCATTTTCAACAGTCACAAGGCTGTGGTTGCCGTCCAGGAACACGGGATACTTGTCCGCTGCATCCAGATGCTCCCGGAAATAAAGGCTATCAAAAGTCTCCTTTTTCGTACCCTCATAAACCGTCACGGTGTATTCCCCGGGGGTTGTCGCAGTCCAAAGCTCCACCTGATCGGGCTCTGTAAACCACAAGCCGCTGCGGGAATAGCCGGTACCATAGAAGCCGTCCACGGTCTCTGTGCAGGCAAACGCCCCGCTTTCCAGTCCCAGAGCCTCGCACACCGCCTCATACACTGCAAACGAGCCGGTGCTGGTCAGATGATGGTCCGTGCAGTAGTACAGCTCCAGCCGTTCCTGAGACGCCAAAAACCGCTCCCGCAGATCGATGATCTCCATATCCCCGGCGTGCTCTGCCAGGATCTCAAAGAGCCGGTCATCCCAGTACTGCTGGTGATTTTCAGGAAGCAGATCTTCCATCACATAACCTGCCGAAGGGATCGGCAGGATCGCAGCAGGCAGACCTGTCTGCTCCGCAAACGCCCGGAAACGGGAGATGTTCCGCTTTGCCTGTTCTTCATTCAAGGCATCCGGCGCGGCAATCAGCCGCCCGTCCCTGGCCCGGTAGATACCGGAAAGGCCGTTGCCGCCCGTCAGCAGCTGGGTGTAGGAATGAACGCCCACCCAAAACTGGCGGAAGGGGAAATGGTCGGAAAGATAGGTTTCCAGCTGGCTGCCGAAGCTGCCGTCGGCGATGGCTTTCAGCTCCAGCTCCGGGAAAGTCGCCAGCACCCGTTTTTCGTGGGTGGAGACCTCTTCCTTGGGCAGCAACGCAAAGGCCGCCACAACGCCCACCAGGAAAGCGGCAAGCACCACCGCAGAGATGATTTGTTTCATTTTCATAGCCGGCGCACCTCCTAGAAGCGGAAATAGAGGAAGGGATTATAGGTGGAGCTGACCAGCGCCGCCGTACAAAGCAGCAGCACCAGCACTGCACCTACAAGATCCACTACCCAGCCGATGCGCCAATTAGAAACGCGCAAATACAGTTTCTTGCCCACAGGCAGGCAGGCTGCCACGCCAAAGACCAGCAGAAGCAGATTCGCACCCACAAGATACGCCGCTTCTCCGCCCAAAATGCCGTTTTTCAGGCTGAACATACTGGCAAGGTAGGCCCTCATCTGGCCGAAGTCAGTAAAGTCAAAGAGCACCCAACCGATCACCACAAAAAACAGCGCATAGATATGCCGCAAGACCTTGGGCGCTTTCTCCAGCAACGGGAGCAAAAAGAGCTTTTCGCCTATCAGCAGGAGACCGAAATACAGCCCCCACAGGACAAAGTTCCAGCTTGCCCCATGCCACAGGCCTGTCAGACCCCACACGATCAGCAGGTTCAGGCTCTGCCGTCCCTTGCCCTTTCGGTTGCCGCCCAGGGGGATGTACACATACTCCCGGAACCAGGTGCTCAGAGAAATGTGCCATCTGCGCCAAAACTCGGTAATACTCCGGCAGAGATAGGGGTAGTCAAAGTTCTTCACAAAAGAGAAGCCGAACATGTTGCCCAAACCCCGGGCCATATCGGAGTAGCCGGAGAAGTCGAAATAGATCTGCATTGTAAAGGCCAGAATGCCGACCCACGAACCTAAAATACCGTTTGCTCCGCCCGTCAGCTTCAGCTGATTCCACAGAAGTCCCAAGGGATTGGCCAGCAGCACCTTTTTGGCAAGGCCTGCCAGAAACAGTTTTGTGCCGTGATTGAACAACGCTACGGATTCCCGCCGGGTCTGCAGCTGTTCCTCCACATCCACATACCGGACAATTGGGCCGGCGATCAGTTGGGGAAACAATGCCACATAGGTGCCGAAAATAACGAAGTTTTTCTGGGTCTTGCAGTTGCCCCAGTATACATCGATCACATAGGACATGCTCTGGAAGGTATAGAAAGAAATACCGATGGGCAGGGCGATCTTGACATTGGGCAGCGCCTCAAAGCCAGGCAGCAGCCGCAGGGTATCCACCACCATGGTGGTGTACTTGAAGAACCCCAGCAAAAGCAAGTTGCCCGCCACGCACAGGATCAGAATCCACTTTTTCCGTCTTTGGTCATCTGCATGCCGCCCCAATGCCAGGCCGCACAAATAGTTGCCCAGAATGGAAGCCAGGAACATCAGTACATAGACCGGCTCGCCGTACCCATAGAAAAAGATGCTGACCAAAAACAGCCAGCCATTACGAAGACGGCGTGGCAGTCCGTAATAGACTGCCACCGCCGCAACAAAATACACAAATAGAAAAATGACACTGGAAAAGACCATAATACCTCTTCCTTACGAGTGAAATTAGTTCGCCGCCCGGGTAAAGATCTCCTGCATAGCGCCGTTTTCTGCGGAAATGAACAGCGCAAGATAGTTGCCGATCCGCTGCACCTTGCACTTCTGCAGCAGGGCAAAGCTCTCGGCGTCATAATTCTGCGCCTGGTTGGTGACATCCTCCAGCCGCTGCTGGAGCTTTCCCTCGATCCGGTCGGCTGCAGCGGCGTCCGTTGCCTCCACGATCACCACTTCGTCAGGGAATGCGCCGCTCATAGTAATAAAGCAGGCGCTTGCCTTTACATCTTCGGCGGCAATGCCGTACAGCTCGCCCAGCCGTTCGCCGGGCAGGTCCAGGGGATCAACAGGCTTCACCTGTTCCACGATCTGCGCCTTCACAGCGGCAATATCCATCGTCTTGGGCGCGCCGCAGGCGGCCATGGAAAGCACCAGCGCAAGGGCCAGCGCAAACATCAGTATCCGTTTCATAGTTTGTCTCCTTAAGCAGTATGGGTCTTCAGATAGGCGATCCAGGCTTCGCAGCCGGCATTGGAGAAGTGCAGCGCCATATCGTAGTTGTCACTACAGTAGTCTTCCCGGAGATAGCCGTTGCTATCATACATCACCGATGCCACATCCACAAAATGCCAGCCCTTTGCCTGGGCCATTGCCAGCAGCGCTTCATTGTACCGCCGGATATTGGTATTGTTCAGGCCGTTCTTGCTGGCCACATTGCTGTTGACGCCGATGGGAGTCATGGACTGGATAAACACTTCCATATCCGGCACATTGGCAAGGATCCCCTCGATCAAGGTCACCATATTATTCACAGCGCCGTTGATGCCGTAAACCGCGATGTCGTTCATACCCAGCATAATATAGAGCTTTTTGGCTCCGGTGAGCGGCACGGAGTCCTCCAAGCGCATCTTCACGCCCTGATAGGTGGGGTGGACAGACTTGCTGGACACTGCCCACAGAGCGTTGCCGCTGCCAAGGCTGCCGGCAGTCAGGAACTGGGCGCCGCCCAGCTTGTTCACCGCCGCCTCGTAGTAGGCCAGTTTCAGACTCACCGAGTCGCCAATAAACACCGCGTCATCAAAATAGCTGCCGTCCACCGGAGCGCTCTCGGGAACTGCCCCAGCCAGCGCACCGGGCGCACCGGGATTGCCCGGCTGTGTCTGCTCCGGCTCGGTCTCCTCCGGCTGTGTCTGCTCCGGCTCGGTTTCCTCCGGCTCAGTCTCGTCCGGCTCAGTTTCGTCCGGCGCTACGACCGGAGTCGTTCCCCGGGGCTCATCGGGTTCAGAGGGTTTTGTCTCCCCGGTTTCCTCCGGCTCGGTCTCATCGCCGACGGTCGCTTCCGTCTCCTCTGTGCCGGTTGCATCGGTCGCCACAGCATCGGTGGTGTCTTCTCCGGATTGGCTTGATGTTGTTTCTACAGTAGCGTCAGCAGAAGTACCCGGCACATCTGTCACCCGGTCTTTGCACGCAGCGAGACTGCAAAGAAGCAGCAGGACGAGCAGCGCTGTTAAAGCCTGTTTTTTCATTTTACGTCTCCTTGTACAGTTTTCTTTTCTCCTACTATACTCATTTGCGGGGATAATTGCAAGTAAAATGTGGTTTTTGGCACGATTCCCAAGGGGGAAAAAAGGAAAACCCTGCCCATTGCGACAGCAATCGACAGGGTTCGTTTTTCATTCACTTTACTGTCAGCAGGAAGCCGCTGTGCTTCAGCGGTTTTCTGAGAGCCAGATAAAATACCGTGGCTGCAATCACCGCCACCACCGCGTTCACCGCCGTGGTGAGCGCGCCGATCTTGACCCAAATGGCTGCCGCCTCCTGAGGAACGCCCAGCACATAGGTCTTATAGAAGTACCCTACCACCGGATCGGCCACCACATTGAAGGCCATGCCGCAGGCGCAGCTGATCACCGTTGCCACAGGCAGAGGTACCTTTCTCTCCCCTTCCCGGCTGATATGGAACACTTTATGGGCAACGAGGCCTGTGATCAGGCCGATGCAGAGCTTCAGCACAAAGGTCTTGGGGGCGGAGGTGACATATGCCGTGGTCAAGTCCGCCACAGTCATGCCGACGGCGCCGGCCAGGCCGCCCCACAGGCCGCCCAAAAGCAGTGCTGCCAGGACGCAGAACACATTTCCCAAATGGAATGCCGTCTTCTCCGCGCCAACGGGAATATCAATTTTGCAGTAGGTAAAGCCGATGTAGCAAAGGGCCGCAAACAGCGCCGCCATACACAGCTTTCGCAGGGATGTTCCTTTGGACATGCCCACACCTCCTCCATCAGATTATCTGCATTATAACACCTTCTGGCAATAAATCCAGTCCCAATTTTGTTTTCAAATATAATGCCAGATTGGGTAAAAAACCTGCGGGCATCTGCCCGCAGGTTTCGTTTTTAATACTGGGTAGGATCAATATGCCAGATCTCCTCGGCATACTGGGCAATGGTCCGGTCGGAAGAGAACTTCGCGCCGCTGGCGATGTTCATCAAACACTTCCGGCCAAAGTTCAGCCGGTCGGCATAATCCCGGTTGGCCCGGAGCTTTGCATCCAGATAGGAGGCGTAGTCCAGCAGCAGGAAGTAGTGGTCGGCTCTGTGCCAGTGGGTGCCATCCAGCAGGGCGTGGTACAGTTCTCTCTGGTCATCATCGGTAGGAACAGTACCGTCCACCAGCGTATCGATGGCTCGACGGAGTCTGGGATCAGTGTCATAAATGCCACGGGCGTGGTAGGTGTCCTTCACAGCATTGATGTCCGCCACGGTAGCGCCGAAGATATAGTTGTTTTCCATACCGGCTTCCTTGACAATCTCCACATTGGCGCCGTCCAGCGTGCCCAGAGTGACCGCGCCGTTGAGCATCAGCTTCATATTGCCGGTGCCGGAGGCCTCCGTGCCTGCAGGAGAGATCTGCTCGGAGATGTCGGCGGCGGGGATGATGGACTCTGCGTAGGAGCAGTTGTAGTTCTGTACGAAGACCACCTTCAGCTTGCCGTCCATCTCGGGATCATTGTTGATCATCCGGGCGATCCGGTTGATGTAGCGGATCACCGCCTTGGCACGGGCGTAGCCGGGGGCAGACTTTGCGCCGAAGAGATATACGGTGGGCTGGAAGTCCGTCAAGCTGCCATCCTTCAGGCGGAAGTAGATATCCACGATGGACAGCGCATTCAGCAGCTGGCGCTTATACTCATGGAGGCGCTTAACCTGCACATCGAACAAGAAGTCGGGATTCAGCTTGATGCCCTCCCGCTTCTCGATCATCTGACACAGCTGCTCCTTCTTCAGGCGCTTGACGGCATTGAACTGGCGGACCAGGTCGTCATCGATCTTGGGCTTGAGGGTGTTCAGCTTATCCAGATTCTTCAGGAAATCGCCGCCGATGCGGTACTTCAGCAGCTGGGTCAGCTCCGGGTTGCACAGACCCATCCAGCGCCGGGGGGTGACGCCGTTGGTCTTATTCTGGAATCTCTCGGGGAATGCCTCGTACCACTGATGGAATACATCGTCCTTCAGGATCTGGGAGTGGATCTCTGCCACGCCATTGACATAAGTGCCCACATACACGGACAGATTTGCCATATGGGCGGTGTTGTCCCGGACGATAAACAGATGGGGATGCTCTTTCTTCAGCTTTTCGTCGATCCGCAGAATGATATCCACGATCTCCGGCACCACAGACCGCAGCAGATCCAGATCCCACTTTTCCAGGGCCTCTCCCATAACTGTATGGTTGGTGTAGGAGAAGGTCTTCTGGGCGATCTCAAAGCTCTGATCAAAATCCATACCCTCCCGCATCAGCAGGCGAATCAGCTCGGGAATGGACATGGCGGGGTGGGTGTCATTGAGCTGGACGCAGTAGAAGTCCGCAAAATGGCCCATATCGTTGCCGTGGGAGGTCTTGTAGACCCGGAGCATATCCTGCAGAGAAGCAGAGGACAGCACATACTGCTGCTTGATACGCAGGCGCTTGCCTTCCCAGGTAGAGTCATTGGGATAAAGGACACGGGTAATGTCTTCGGCCTTGTTCTTTTGGGTCAGCGCCCGCAGGTAGTCCTGATCGTTGAAGGCGTTGAAGTCCAGTTCTTCCTCTGCCTCGCACTGCCACAGACGCAGCGTGTTGATATTCTGCGTGCCGTAGCCGATTACCGGCACATCGTAGGGAACGGCCAGCACGGTGTGGTCAGGGAACTGCACCTTCACGGTGTGGTTGTACCGGCGGTAGGACCAGGGGTCACCGAACTTGGACCAGTCATCGGCATTTTCCTTCTGACTGCCGTCGGCATCGAAGCTCTGCTTGAACAGGCCGAACTTATACCGCAGGCCGTAGCCGGACAGGGGGATGTTGGTGCTGGCGGCAGAATCCAGGAAGCAGGCTGCCAGACGACCCAGACCGCCATTGCCCAAAGCCGCATCCTCGATCTCCTCCAAAATGGCCAGATCCACGCCCCGCTGGGCAAAGAGCTGCTTCATCTCGTCCAAAATGCCCAGATTGTACAGATTGGAATATACCAACCGGCCAATCAGGTACTCGGCGGAGATATAGTAGGCCTTCCGGGCGGGCATACGGGTGTGCTTGGCGTGATTCCAGTTGTCGGAAATCGCCATCATCACCGCTTCGCCAAGAGCCTCATGCAGCTCCTGGGCGCTGGCCTCCTTCAGGGATACGTCATAAGTGTACTTCAGCTTTGCCTCTGTCCACTTAAGGATATTCAAACAATTATAGCTCATAAAAAGTCTCCGTTTCTTAACGCTCTGGTCGCTCACAGCTGTTGCAGATTCCCAATATTTACAGCCGCCCGTAGGTACGGGTCAGACCTTTGATTTTCTCTGCCAGTGCATCGCTGAGGAAATTGGGGCTTGCGCGCCAGGTCCAGTTTTTGTCGGTGCGGGTGCCGGGGAAGTTCATCCGGGCCTCAGCGCCCAGCTCCAGGTAATCCTGCATCAAAACCACAGCCAGCTCCGACACACTGGCCATACACAACCGGATCATACCCCAAATGGGGTTGCCGGGCTGACCCATATACTCCTTGGCAAAGGCCACCGTCTCAGCATCCGTCTCCTCAAACCACTGCTTCAGGGGCATATTGTCGTGGGTGCCGGTGTAGCAGACGGTGTTTTGCGGATAAGTATGGGGCAGGTACTCATTGTTGCCATCGGTATCAAACCCGAAGGCCAGCACCTTCATACCGGGGTAGCCGGATTCATCCCGAAGCTGGTGGACATCCTCTGTTAGGAAGCCCAGGTCCTCGGCGATCATCTTAGCATCGGGCATCGCCTCTTTGATGGCCTTCATAAAGTCCATTCCCGGGCCGGTGAGCCACTGACCGTTTCTTGCATTTTCCGCGCCGAAGGGTACTGCATAGTAGCCGGCAAAGCCGCGGAAATGGTCGATGCGGATCACATCGTACCGGGCCTTGGTGCCCCGCAGCCGCTGCAGCCACCAGCTGTAGCCATCCTTCTTGTGAAGATCCCACAGATACAACGGGTTGCCCCAAAGCTGTCCGTCTTCATTGAAGCAGTCGGGAGGGCATCCCGCCACGCACACAGGGGCGTAATTTTCATCCAGCCAGAACCACTCGGGACTGCTCCACACATCGGCGGAGTCATAGGGAACATAAATAGGTACATCGCCGATAATGGAGATGCCGTTTTCGTGGGCGTAAGCCCGCAGCGCCTCCCACTGGGTATGGAACAGGTACTGCACAAAGCTATAGAATCGGATCTCCTCCCGCAGCTCCTTCCGGGCCTGCCAGATGGCCTCCGGATCCCGGCGCTTGAGAGCGTCTTCCCACTCATACCAGGGCTTGCCGCCCTTTTGGGCCTTCAGCGCCATAAAAAGGGTAAAGTCCGGCAGCCAGTTATCGTTCCCCCGGCAGAAAGCGTCCAGCGCCTCCGTATCCTGGAAACGGTCATAGGCCTTCCGCAGCACATTCAGCCGGTTTGCGTACAGCAGGCCAAAGTCCGCCCGGTTCTCGTTGTGTCCCCAATCGCAGGAGGTGATCTCCTCTTGCTCCAGCAAGCCCTCCTTCACCAGCATATCCAGGTCGATCAGGTAGTGATTGCCTGCATAGGTGGAGCAGGACTGATAGGGAGAGTCCCCGTAGCCGGTGGGGGTCAGCGGCAGGATCTGCCAATACTGCTGGCCGGCCTTTTTCAGGAAATCAACAAACTTATAAGACTCCTCGCCCATAGTGCCGATGCCGTAGGGACTGGGCAAAGAAGTGATGTGCATTAAAATACCGCTTCCGCGCATATAGCTGTCCTCGCTAATTCTGATTTGTTCATAATGCAGTGTATGGGGAGGAGCGTTCGTTGGTGCTTTTCCCGCTGGGAAGTATTGCCAAAACAACCCGCCAGAATACCCTAATGGCCATTCTTCTCCACCATATATACTCGATATACATTAATATGTTTTTGCCTTTTTGTCAAGGAAAACGAGAACATTTCCTTTTTTTCGACATTTTGGCAAAACCAGCCGGATTTCCTCTCCTGTTTGTGGAAAAAACCACGAAAAAATCCGGGCCCCGAGAGTATCTCGGGGCCCGGTTTTCCGTATTAAGATCAGGCTTCCAGATTGATGCCGGTCTCCTTGTTGAAGACGTGGCAGTTGTGACCGCCGAAGTCGAAGGAGATCTGGGTGCCGGCCTTCATCTCGGCAACCTCAGCCTCGGTCATATCCATGGTGGAGATGACAGCGATGATGTCCTTGCCGTGGGTATTCACGTGCAGGTGGACAGAAGAGCCCATCAGCTCATGCACATCAATGATGCCGGAAACACCGTTCTGACCCAGGGTGATGTGCTCGGGGCGAACGCCCAGCAGAATATCCTGCTCCTCAACCTCGTTAGCGGTCAAAGCAGCCTGCTTCTCCTCGAAGTCGGATCGTAGCCATGTCG
>JAZNAK010000055.1:0-18818 GCA_045586485.1 Faecousia sp.
GTATTAATAAAAATCTGCCCCGCCCCCACGCTCGGACGGTAACGTTTTTTATTAAGGTATTTATAAAAGCATTGCTTTTTCCGGCATATTCTGTATAATGGGTGTGGAAGAAAAACAAAAGGAGAGAAGCGTTATGAAAAAATGCATATCTGTTCTGGTGGTACTGACGGTGCTGATGTGCCTGGTGCTTACTGCCTGCGAATGTAAGCACCAGTGGCAGGATGCCACCTGCAATACCCCCAAGACCTGCGAAAAGTGCGGCGTGACCGAAGGGGATGTCCTGACCCATGTGTGGGCCGACGCCACTACTGACGCCCCCAAGACCTGCACCCTTTGCGGTCTGACCGAGGGTGAGAAGATCGTCACCGACAGCCGCTTCACCACTGCCGCCTGCCAGGACCTGATCGGTACCTGGGAGGGTCTCATCAGCCTCACCGGCGAAGAGATCGATGTTCCCACGTTTACCGGCACCCTGGATCTGACCTACACCCTGGTCTTTGGCAATGACGGCGCCTACAGCCAGGAGATCGTTCTGAAGGACAAGGCAGCTTTCCTGAAGAAGCTGCAGACCCACTTTGCCGATGAGATGTACGCCCAGTACGAGGATCAGGGTTTGACCAGAGAACAGGCCGACGAGAAGGCCCGGCTCTCCCTCGGCTTTGATGTGATGTCCTACGCCCTGATTATGGCCGATTCCGTGGACTGGAGCACCGTGTATACTGCGGAACTGCCCGAGGGTGTGTACTATGTGGCCGACGGCCTGCTGTACAGCGGCGAGGCCTGGGACAGCGAGATGACCAGCGAAAGCTTCACCGTTAACGGCGAAACCCTTCAGCTGGAGAGCCT
Source organism: Faecousia sp. (assembly GCA_045586485.1). Classification (GTDB taxonomy): domain Bacteria; phylum Bacillota; class Clostridia; order Oscillospirales; family Oscillospiraceae; genus Faecousia. The sequence continues at coordinate 847 of JAZNAK010000055.1, forward strand.
GAGTGAGATCTTCCCCGATCTGACCTTCACGCCCGCAGCGGAGTAAAAAATCCATAAAAAATCGGCATAGCCAATTTGGCTATGCCGATTTTTGTTGCTATCAGATGGCGTTGAACTGGGAAAGGATATCGTCGCAGGTGTTTTCAAACCAGGTGCAGGCAGTGATGCAGGCAATATAGTTGCCCCGCTTCAAGATGACCAGCTTCTCGTACATATCGATACCGTTGACGGTGCCGTGGATATCCATGCAGCCGTGCTCGCTGCCGGCGAACTGTATGGTGCCGATGGTAGCGGTCACGCCTTCAATGCCCATGGAGCTCAGAGAGCCCACAATGCTCTCCTGCGCTGCTTCTAGGTAGCTGTTTTCGGTAATAGCCAGATTCAGCAGGCTCAGCCTTTCCATAGTGATATTAAGAGAGTCGTAATTGTTGGTGTGGGCAGCCATAAAGTCGAAGATCACAGTCGCATTCTTCAGCGTTTCCGCATAATCATCGCCCATCATACCCAGGGACTGCTCATTCATCTCCCGGATCTCAGCGTCGGACTTGATGACCCAGCTGCTTGCGTCCAAAGCGCAGGTGATGCCCAGGAATTTGTTGGTATACACATTGGCGCTCACAGTGCCGATGCCAAACTCCGCCTCGGGCTCAGTAGCCTCAGTAGCTTCGGTAGTCTCAGTAGCTTCGGTAGCGTTGGTGTCGGGCGTCTGCTCCACAGTGCCGGGAGTCACATCGCCGGTGACATCCTTTTGGCCGCAGGCGGCAAAGCTCAGGACCAGTACCAGCGCAAGGATCAGTGTAAGGATTTTCTTTGGCATAGGGATTCTCTCCTTTTTTGGTATTCACGAAAGGGATTATAGCAAATCCCATGGCCAAAGGCAAGCCTCCTCCCGGGTGATACTTTATATAAAATAGGGAGACAGAAGACTGCCGCCCAAGGATATTCACGGCGGCCACAAAAATATACATAATATACACTGCTTTTTATTCATTTTTCCGCCAACAACAGGCAAAAAACGGTGGAAAACCCGGGGTTTTCCACAATTAGGGGCAATGTGCACAAAAACAAGGGTGGATTAGTTGGTATTTTTGTCATTCAAAACGGGATATTTCCTTGCATAAAGGCTTGCATATTTATGCATACTGTGCTACAATCACCTCACGAAGAGAAAAAACCATTGGAAGATATGGAATTGGAGGAAGATCATGAGCAAGAAGAATGTGAAGAAGATCGTACTGGCGTATTCCGGAGGCCTGGATACCTCCATCATTATCCCCTGGCTGAAGGAGAATTACGACAATCCTTACATCATCGCCGTGGCCGGCAATGTGGGCCAGGCCGATGAGCTGGAGGGACTGGAAGAAAAGGCCTACGCCACCGGCGCTGATAAGTTTTACGCTGCTGACCTGTGCGACGAGATGGTCAACGATGTGATCGTCCCCTCCATCCAGGCAGGCGCTATGTACGAAGAATATCTGATGGGCACCGCCTTTGCCCGTCCCATCATTGCCAAGGCGCTGGTGGAGATCGCCCTGAAGGAGGGCGCAGACGCCATTGCCCACGGCTGTACCGGCAAGGGCAATGATCAGGTCCGTTTTGAACTGGCCATCAAGCATTTCGCTCCCGATATGAAGATCATCGCCCCCTGGCGTGAGTGGGATATCAAGTCCCGGGAAGAGGAGATCGACTACGCAGAGGCCCACAATGTGCCTCTGAAGATCAACCGGGAGACCAACTACTCCAAGGATAAGAACATGTGGCACTTGAGCCACGAGGGTCTGGACCTGGAAGATCCCTGGAATGAACCCCAGTACGAGAAGCCCGGCTTCCTGGAGATGGGCGTTTCTCCTCTGATGGCCCCCGATGTTCCCACTTATGTGACCATCGACTTTGAAAAGGGCGTTCCCGTTGCACTGGACGGTGAGAAGATGACCGCTACCGACATCATTTGGAAGCTGAATGAGATCGGCGGCAAGAATGGCATCGGCCTGCTGGACATCGTGGAAAACCGCTTGGTCGGTATGAAGTGCAGAGGCGTGTACGAGACTCCCGGCGGCGCGATCCTCTACAAGGCCCACAGCGTTCTGGAAACCCTGTGTCTGGATAAGATGACCGCCCATAAGAAGCAGGAGCTGAGCATTTGCTTTGCCGAGCTGCTCTACAACGGCCTGTGGTTCTCCCCCCTGCGGAAGGCTCTGTCCGCTTTTGTCACCGAGACCCAGAAGACCGTCACTGGCACTGTCCGGCTGAAGCTCTACAAGGGCAATATGATCAACGCCGGCGTCAAGAGCCCCTACACCCTGTACTCCGAAGAGATCTGCACCTTTGGTGAAAGCGATTACGATCAGTCCAACGCCACCGGATTTATCAATCTTTGGGGTCTGCCCACCCAGGTGCAGGCGCTGATGGAGCAGGGTAAGCTCAATGGGTAAGATGTGGGAAGGGCGGTTCAGCAAGGCGCTGGACCGGCAGGCGGATGATTTCAATTCATCCATCCACTTTGACAGCCGCATGTTCCGCCAGGACATCAAGGGCTCTATGGCCCACGCGGCAATGCTCTCGGCCAAGGGAATCATTCGCCCCAATGAGGCAGAACAGATCATCGGGGAACTGGAAAAGATTTTGCAGGAATTGGAAAGCGGCGCGCTTGCCGTGGACCTTTCCGCCGAGGACATCCACATGTTTGTGGAGGCGGAGCTGACGAAACGGATCGGAGATGTGGGCAAAAAGCTCCACACCGCCCGCAGCCGGAACGACCAGGTGGCGGTGGATATCCGCCTGTACTTAAAAGAAGAAGCGGCGCAGATTACTGCCATGCTTCGCGCTCTGCTGGAGGCCATCCTCCATCAGGCAAAACAACACAAGGACACCATTATGCCGGGTTATACCCACCTGCAGCGGGGGCAGCCCATCACCTTTGCCCACCACCTGCTGGCATACGGCATGATGTTTACCCGCGACATAGACCGCATTGCGGATGCGGTGCAGCGGATGAATTACAGTCCTCTGGGCAGCTGCGCTCTGGCCGGTACCACTTATGAGACCGACCGGGAGATGACAGCCAGGGCCCTTGGCTTTGACGGCATAACCCTCAACAGTATCGACGGCGTGTCCGACCGGGATTTCTGCGTGGAGCTGTTGGCCGCCTTTGCCACGGTCATGATGCACCTGTCCCGTTTCTCCGAGGAGATCATCCTCTGGGCCAGCTGGGAGTTCCAGTTTATTTCCCTGGACGACAGCTACACCACGGGCTCCAGCATTATGCCCCAAAAGAAGAACCCCGATATTGCGGAGCTGGTACGAGGCAAGACCGGCCGGGTGTACGGCGATCTGATGGCAATGCTCACCGTCCTCAAGGGTATCCCCCTGGCATATAACAAGGATATGCAGGAGGATAAGGAGGCGATCTTCGATGCCATCGATACTGTTAAACAGTGCCTGACGGTGTTTCCCCCCATGCTCAAAACAATGCAGGCTTTGCCGGAGAATATGCTCCGGGCGGCCCAGGGAGGCTTCATCAACGCTACGGATCTGGCAGATTACTTGACAAAGAAGGATGTGCCTTTCCGCACAGCCTACAAGATCGTGGGACAGATCGTAGCGCACTGCATACAGAGCGGAACGGTGCTGGAAGCGCTGCCGTTGGACACGTATCAGCAGTTCCACCCTCTGTTTGCAGAAGATGTATTCCAGGCGATCGATTTGCGCCGATGCGTGGAGAGTCGGATCTCTGCCGGCGGCACCAATCGGGCGTCTGTTGAAAAACAAATCCAATATATAGAAACTTTTTTATAACATTTTTTAGGAGGAAACGAAAATGAAAAAACTGATCGCTGTTATTTTGGTACTGGTTATGGCTATGGCCCTGGTCGCCTGCGGCGGCTCTGCCGACAACGGCAACAAGATCGCTGTCCAGAAGGGCACTACCAGCTTTATGTATGCTGACCTGCTGAAGGGCGCATCCACCGTGTCTTACGACACCTTTGCTCTGGCTGTCAACGACATGAAGAACGGCAACGCCGACTATGTTTTTGTGGATAAGACCACTGCCAAGGCTCTGTGCAAGGAGATCTCCGGCATCAAGATGATCGACATCGCCCTGTCCAGCGAGAACTACGGTATCGGCATCGACCCCAACCAGGCTGATCTGAAGAACAAGATCGACACCATCCTCACCAGCAAGGCTGCTGAGATCGAGGCTATCAAGGATAAGTACATGAACGGCGAAGAAGAGAAGTTCGTGGGCGTCACCTCCGCTGCTAAGGATGTGAACAAGGCCGACACCCAGCTGGTGGTTGCCACCAACGCCGAGTTTGCTCCCTGGGAGTACAAGGAAGGCAATATGTTCTACGGCATCGACATGGAGATCGCGCAGCTGATCGCTACCGAACTGGGCCTGGAGCTGGTCATCGACGACATGGACTTTGATATGGTCGTGGGCGCTGTTGGCAAGCAGGGCGTTGACATCGCAATGTCCGGTATCACCATCACCGCAGAGCGTATGGAGGTCATCAACTTCTCCGTCCCCTACTACACCGAAGCAATCGTCACCGTTTGCAAGGCAGAGGACACCTCTCTGGATGCCGCTGGCACCGTGGTTGACCTGCTGACCGTGGTTTGCTCTCCCAAGGCAGAACAGTAAAATAGAAAAAGGGCAGCAAAGGCTTAGTGCAAGCACTAGGCCTTTGCTTTGGTTAATGATATGAACAATTTTACACAAATGTGGAACGAATTCGTCAAACAGTTTATTACCCTCAAGGGCTATGAGAATGTCCTGAAGGGTCTGTGGGCCACCGCGCAAATCGCGGTTTTGGGCCTGCTGATCGGCATCGTCATCGGCACCCTCATCGCCGTGGTGCGGGTAATGCCCAAGTACAAGCTGATGCCCCGGATCCTGGACAAGATCTGTGTGTGCTATATTGCCCTATTCCGGGGCACGCCTATGGTGGTGCAGCTGCTGATCGGCTATTGGGTGCTGCTGCCCCTGCTGGGCATCACAGTCAACTCCGGCATTACGGTGGCGGTGATCGTCTTTGGCCTGAACAGCGGCGCTTATGTCAGCGAAATTATGCGCGGCGGCATCAACTCCGTGGATGCCGGACAGATGGAAGCCGGCAGAGCCGTGGGTCTGACCTACGCCACCACAATGCTGAAGATCGTGGTGCCTCAGGCGATCAAAAACATCCTGCCCACCCTGGGCAACGAGTTTATCGTCCTGATCAAGGAGACCTCCATCGTCAGCTTTATCGCGGTGACAGACCTGTACAAATCTTTCAAGCAGTTGGGTGACCCTACCTATAATTATACCATCCCCTATCTGATGCTGGCGTTGACCTATCTGGTTCTGGTGCTGCTGATCTCCTGGGGTGTGAAGGCGCTGGAAGCAAAAATGAAGAAGAGTGAAAGATAATATGGAAAAACAGTTAGTTTTATCGGTTAAAAAATTGGAAAAAGCATTCGGTGACAATGCCGTACTGAAGGGCGTGGATCTGGATGTGTATGAGGGCGATGTGGTGGCCATCATTGGCCCCTCCGGCTGCGGCAAGTCCACATTTTTAAGATGTGTCAACTGCCTGGAGGATCCCACCGGCGGCTCCATTATGTTTAACGGCGAAGACCTTGCGGATATGAAGGTGAATATCAATGTCCACCGGCAAAAGATCGGCATGGTTTTCCAGCAGTTCAACCTGTTCAACAACCTGAGCGTGATGGACAACATCACCCTTGCGCCGGTAATCATCGCAAAGAAGAAGAGAAAGAGCCTGCGCGTCAAGAACTTTTGGATCCAGGCGGGTAATCTGTTCCGGAAGGATAAGAAGCCTCTCCACGATTTGGGAGATCCCGTTTCTCAGGTGCAGGCAGCGGCGGAAAAGAGGGCTATGGAGCTGCTGCATGCCATCGGACTGGAAGAAAAGGCAGAGGCCTATCCCTCTCAGCTCTCCGGCGGACAGAAGCAGCGTGTTGCCATCGTCCGTACCCTTGCTATGAATCCCAAGGTCATCCTCTTCGACGAGCCTACCTCCGCCCTCGACCCGGAGATGGTGGGCGAGGTGCTGGATGTTATGAAGGATCTGGCAAAGTCCGGTATGACCATGGTAGTGGTCACCCACGAGATGGGCTTCGCCCGTGAAGTCTCCAACCGGGTGGTCTTCCTGGACGACGGCGTTGTGGCGGAGGAAGGCTCTCCTGCGGAGGTTTTTGAGAATCCCCAGAGCGAGCGTCTGAAGACCTTCCTGTCCAAGGTCCTGTAAGAGGTGACGAAAATGAAAGGCAGAGATTTTCTGAAGCTGCTGGATTTTACTCCCGCAGAGATCATCGGCCTCATCGATCTGGCCGCAGAGCTGAAGGCCAAGAAAAAGGCAGGCATACCCCACAGACTGTGCCAGGGAAAGAATATTGCCCTGATCTTTGAGAAGACCAGTACCCGCACCCGCTGCTCCTTCGAGGTGGCAGCCTATGATTTGGGTATGGGCGTCACTTATCTGGATCCTACCGGCTCGCAGATCGGAAAGAAGGAATCCATCGCCGATACCGCCCGGGTTCTTGCCTCCATTTATGACGGCATTGAGTACCGGGGCTATGGTCAGCAGATCGTGGAGGAGCTGGCAAAATATGCGGATGTTCCTGTGTGGAACGGTCTGACCAACGAGTTCCACCCCACCCAGATCCTGGCGGATATGCTCACCATTCGGGAGCGGTTCGGCTACTTAAAGGGCATCAATTTTGTGTATATGGGCGATGCCCGATACAATATGGGCAATTCCCTGATGGTGGGCTGCGCCAAGCTGGGCCTCAATTTCACCGCCTGCTGCCCGGAGAAGTATTTCCCCGATACTGCGCTGATCGCCACCTGCCGGGAGATCGCCCGGGAGTCCGGCGCCCAGCTGCGGTTTGAGACCGACCCCGCGGCTGCAGTGAAGGACGCCGATGTGATCTACACCGATGTGTGGGTGTCCATGGGCGAGCCGGAAGAGGTGTGGCAGGAGCGGATCCAGGAGCTCTCACCCTACCAGGTCAATGCCGCTTTGATGGCGGCCACCGGCAAAAAGAGCACCGTATTTATGCACTGCCTGCCTGCGTTCCACGATCTGAAGACCAAGATCGGCAAGGAAATGGGCGAAAAGTTTGGCATCACCGCCATGGAGGTGACCGATGAGGTGTTCGAAAGCGAGCAGTCCATCGTCTTCCACGAGGCGGAAAACCGGATGCACACCATCAAGGCCGTGATGGCAGCCACGCTGTAAAGAAAGACCGGCGGAAAGGTCTCCTTTCCGCCGGTATTATTGGAAGGTAATTTGCTTTGGAGTTTATCGATTTTCATACCCACATTTATCCGGAGGCTGTGGCGCTGAAGGCCGCTGAGAGCATCAGAGAGTTTTATTCTCTGGGTGAAAAGTCTATGACAGGCACCGCCGAAATGCTTTTGGACCAGGGGAAGGCGGCAGGGGTGGACACCTTTGTGATCCTGCCCGTGGCCATCCGCCCGGAGAGAACAAGGCATATCAATGATTTTATCCTGTCCCAGACGGCACAGCATAAGGAGTTTATTGGATTTGGAACGCTCCACGCTGCTATGGACGATCCTGCGGCCGAGGCGGAATATATTCTCTCCAGCGGTCTGCGGGGGGTCAAAATGCACCCGGATACCCAGGTGTTTGCCATTGACGATCCCCGCCTGTTTCCGGCTTATGAGCAGCTGCAGGGGCAGCTACCAGTGATCTTTCACATGGGGGATTACCGGTTTGACTACTCCCACCCGGCCAGGCTGCGGCACTTGCTGACGCTCTTTCCCCGGCTGCAGGTGATTGCCGCCCATTTCGGCGGCTACCGTATGCACAACGAGGGCTACGAGTATTTGCACGACACCGGTTGCTTCTTTGATGTTTCCAGCTCTCTGATGTTTATGGAGCCCGGCGAGGCAGAACGGTACATTGACCGGTGCGGCGCGGAGCGGTTTGTCTACGGCAGTGACTACCCCATGTGGGATCCCAAGGTGGAAATGGAGCGGTTTCAAAGCCTGAAGCTGACAGCCGGTCAGTTTGAGCAGATCGCAAACAAAACCGCCAAAGAAATCTTAAAACTGAAATAAAAAAACGCGTCTGCAAACTGCAGACGCGTTTTTGCTTGGATTTATTTCTTCACGGCGCGCTGGATCAGCTTGACCAGTTCCACAACGGGAATGACCAGGATCGCAAGAGCCATGGCGATGCCGTACTCGGCAAGGCCGATGGGCGTGAAACCGAAGGCGTTGGCGATGAAGGGCACTTCAATGACCAATGTGGTCAGCAGGAGGCTACCCAGCATAGCGGCCCACAGGATCTTGTTCTGCTTGCGGATGCTGAACAGGGACTTGCGCTGAGACCGCAGGTTGAAGGAGTGGAAGATCTCACACATACTCATTGCCAAAAATGCCATAGTCATACCGTGGCCGGATTCACCGGCAGCACGCAGGGCGGCAAAGCTGCCCACTTCCGGGTCCATCCGGGCGCCGATCAGGTAAGCGATCACAGTGATCACGGTGACCAGAACGCCCTGGTAGATCACATCAAAGCCGAGACCGCCGGAGAAGATGCCGTCCTTGGAGTTTCTGGGAGGACGGTTCATGGTGTCGGGCTCAGCCTCTTCCATGCCCAAAGCCAGGGCGGGGAAGCAGTCGGTGACCAGGTTGATGAACAGCAGATGCACGGGATTCAGCAGGACAAAGCCCAGCAGGGTTGCGCCGAAGACGCCCAGCACCTCACTCATATTGGAGGCCAGCAGGAACTGAATGGCCTTGCGGATGTTGTCATAGATCCGGCGGCCTTCGCCCACGGCGGTGACGATGGTGGCGAAGTTGTCGTCTGCCAGCACCATATCGGCCACATTCTTGGTGACATCGGTGCCGGTGATGCCCATGCCCACGCCGATGTCGGCGGACTTGATGGAGGGCGCGTCGTTGACGCCGTCACCGGTCATAGCGGTGATCGCACCGTTGGCTTTCCACGCGGTGACGATCCGGGTCTTGTGTTCCGGCTGCACGCGGGCGTAGACGCCAAACTTCTTTACGAACTCGCAGATCTGATCGTCGGGGATGTTGTCCAGCTCTGCGCCGGTGATGGCTTCGGAGGCATCGGTGATGATGCCCAGTTCCTTGGCGATGGCCACGGCGGTGTCCTTGTGGTCACCGGTGATCATCACGGGACGGATGCCGGCAGCGCGGCACTGCTCAATGGCGGCTTTTACTTCGGGACGCACCGGATCGATCATACCGGTCAGACCCACGAAGCACAGATCCTGCTCCAGATATTCGGGGGTGTTGTCAGCAGGCTTTTCATTCCATTCCCGCTTGGCAGCGGCCAGAACACGCAGCGCCTTGTCGGCCATGCGCTTGTTCTCAGCCATAATTTGCTGCAGCTTTTCAGCGGTCATAGGCTTCACTTCGCCATCTTCCAGATAGGTGGTGCAGCGAGCCAGCACCACATCGGGGCCGCCCTTGGTGTACTGGATGAACTTGCCGTCTACAGCGTGGACGGTGGACATCATCTTACGGCCGGAGTCAAAGGGCGCCTCGTCCACACGGGGCGTGGCGGCTTCCAAAGCAGCCTTGTGCAGACCCAGGGAATAGGCGAAGTTCACCAGAGCGCATTCGGTGGGCTCACCTTCGGCTTCGTTGCTGTCGTTCAGATTGGCGTCAGAGCAAAGGGCCATGGCAGTTGCCAGCAGTTCAGAAGGACCCATATGCTCCACAACAGTCATCTTGTTCTGGGTCAGAGTACCGGTCTTGTCGGAGCAGATGACCTGGGTACAGCCCAGAGTCTCCACGGCGGTGAGCCGGCGGATCACAGCGTTGCGCTTACTCATCTTGGTGACACCGATGGACAGAACCACGGTGACAACAGTGGCAAGGCCCTCGGGAATGGCGGCAACGGCCAGGGAAACGGCAACCATAAAGGTCTCCAGAATGGCATTCAGGTGGAAATCACCGGCCATCAGAAGGTTGAAGGCAAAAATGAACACGCAGATGCCCAGCACCAGGAAGCTGAGGGTCTTGCCCAGACTGTCCAGCTTCTTCTGCAGAGGAGTCTGCTCCTCCTGGGTGGCGGCCAAAGCGCCGGCGATCTTACCCATCTCGGTGTCCATACCGGTCTCGGTGATCACGGCCTTGCCGCGGCCGTAAACCACGGTGGAGCCCATGTAGCACATATTCTTCCGGTCACCCAGAGGAATGTCGTCGCTGTCGGCTTTCAGATACAGAGCGTCGATCATCTTGTTGACGGGGACAGACTCACCCGTCAACGCAGCCTCTTCGATTTTCAGGCTGGCGTTTTCAATGATGCGGCCGTCGGCGGGAACGGCGTCGCCTGCTTCCAGCACCACGATATCGCCGGGGACCAGTTCATCGGAGTGGAGGACGATCTGCTTGCCGTCCCGTATCACTTTACAGGTGGCCGCTGTCATGGTTTGCAGTGCTTCAATGGCGGCTTCTGCCTTGCTCTCCTGGATCACGCCCAGAATGGCGTTCAGCAGCACCACCGCAATGATAATAATGACTTCTGCCCACTCGCTTTCGCCGGAGAGCATACCGGTCAGGGCGGAAACGGCGGCCGCGATCATCAGAATGATCAGCATAGGGTCCTTCAGCTGAGACAGGAACCGCTGGAGCAGGGAGGGCTTTTCGCCTTCCTTGAGCTTGTTGGGGCCGTATTTGGCCATTCGCTCCTGGGCCTGCTGGCTGGTTAGGCCGTTGGTATCCACACCGAGGTTTTTCAAAACCTCCTGGGTGGACTGGGTGTAGGTCTTCTGCATCGAATCAACACTCCTTAACATGTATAATCAAAAAGACTCATGCACATGCCCCGAAAGCAGTGCATGAGTCTCATTCTTACAAAGCATTCCGAGCTTAAAAAGCTGGATTGACGAAATGCTGCAGGCAGTGGTCACTGCCTGGAATTACTCCCTCATGGTTAATATTTACTATATCAATACAATAAAAAAATGTCAAGGGAGATTACCGGGGATGGATTTATTTTTTTCAGGAATCTGCAGATTATTCCTGCCGCCGGGACTATCTTTTTTGGTTTTTCGGGTGTATAATGGGAACAATCAATCACGAAAAGAGGCCTTGCGATGAAGAAACTTCTTTTAGCGGAGTTTGCGGTGCTGGTGATCCTGATGGTGGCGGCGCTGTTTACCAGTGTCAGTATGATCGAGCCCATGTTCTCACCCATACTGCTCCAAACGCCGGAAGATACTGCTCCCTCCACCGATGTTCAGGAAACGCCGGAGGAGACCACGGCTTTTATCCCCACCTGGAAGACCTACCCGGAGGATCGGGCGCTGCTGGCCCAGCAGTACTTTGTGTATGACTGCCAGGCGGACACGTTCCTCACCATATCCGGCGCAAAGACGGAGCGGATCTATCCCGCCAGCGTCACAAAGCTGTTCACCGCCTATGTGGCTATGCAGTATTTGCAGCCGGGAACACAGATCACTGCCGGCGACGAACTGAATCTGGTGGCCTGGGGATCTTCCGTGGCCAAAATTAAAAAAGGCGATACCCTGACCGCTATGCAGCTGGTGGAGGCGATGCTCCTGCCCAGCGGCAACGATGCGGCCTATGTGCTTGCCTGTGAAGCAGGCCGGGTGATGAAGAACGATCCCAATCTCAGCGCGTCCAGCGCGGTGGCCGCTTTCGTAGGGAAAATGAATGCCCTCGCCAAGGAGTTGGGTATGACCGACACCCATTTTGCCAACCCCGACGGCATTCACGAGGACAGTCATTATACCACCTTTGCAGACCTTGCTGTTTTGGGCGAGTTGTCCATGACCAATGCTACGGTGATGCAGTACGCCGCCACCGCAAGAGATGAGGTGCAGCTCCACGGGGAGACGGTGGAGTGGAAGAACACCAACGCCATTATTGATCCTGCAAGCCCCTATTACTGTCCCTACGCCGTGGGTCTGAAGACCGGTCAGACGCCCGTTGCCGGAAGCTGCCTGCTGTCGGCATTTGTGTATGAGGACTACCAGCTGATCATCGGTGTGTTCGGTTGCCCCGAGGAGGAAGACCGGTTCGACGATACCTTGCAGCTGTTTAATGAAACGGTACTGAAATAAGAAAAAGCCTGTTGCTTTGCAACAGGCTTTTTTTAGAGCTGATACAGGGGCGTGCCGGGCTCAAACTGCTGGGGCTTGTAGGTGACGGAGCCGATGGGGCGGCCGTCAATGCCGAACTTCTGGAAATAGCCAAAGAGGTTAACATAATTTTCCAAGTCTGCCTTTTCTGTCTCCATAGCCTTCATAACCTCAAAGGTGGCCAGCACATCGTCCACCGCCCGGTGGGAGTTGACTACCTGCCCGGCAAGACCGTATGTATCGATGGCGTTGCACAGCTTGTGGGGATAGGCGTGGCGATCCCGGTAGACAGTGAGCAGATCCAGCTTGTCCTTCCCCTTGAGAATGGCAGGGTCGCCGTCCCGCAGGAGCAGGTAGTACAGAAAGCTCAGGTCAAAATGGGCATTGTAGGCCAGCAGAAGGGTCTTGCCTGCGATCATACGGGCGATATCGCAGCATAGCCGGGTCTTGGGAATGCCCCGGGCCCGAAGATCCTCGTTGGAAATGCCGGTGAGCTTTTGAATCATAGGTGGCACAAAGCCGCCGGGACTCAGCGAGATCAGCTCGTCGTATTCCTGCACCACAGTGGGGGTGCCGTCCTGCATCTCTACCACCACGGCGGCGAACTCGATGATCTCGTCCCGGTTGAAGATAAGACCTGTGGTCTCCGTGTCAAAGAGGACCAGCCGGTCATAGGTTTGAAATAAGGCTTCCAGCATTTTACTCTCCTTTGTAAAGCGCCAAAGCGCGGCGGTATTTGCTCTTTTTCTCCAGCTCCAGACCAAACCGGGCGGCAAGCTCTCCGGCAAACCGGTCGCAAACCTCCGGGTCGCCGTCTTTCAGCTCCACTTCCACCTCACACAGAGGCGATTCCCGACCGCCGCCTATCAAACGGCCCCGGTCCAGAGCCAGCTCAACCGTGCCGTCTGCCAGGGTGATGGTTTTGGCGATCCGGGTAAATTGAGCGCCGCAGGTGGGAATGAGACCCTCCTGCGCCAAAATAGACAACTCTTCCGGACAACCCATGGCCAAAAGCTTGGCAACGGCGTCCGCAATGCTGCCGCATTCCGTCTCCCACTCACCCCGGGCATCTCCCGCAGGCACTTTCAGTGTGCATACGCTCACACCATTTTCCAGCCGCCGCCGCAGGGTGTACTTCCGGGCGGAAAATCCGCCGCTGGGAGTATCATAATAGGTGGTCTCCATGGCGATCACCTGAGAAACGCCGCTAATGGCTGCGTCGATCGCTTCCAGCACCGCCGGCTCGGCCTTGTATTTCAGTTCGTATTCCAGAGCCATACCCATTTCCTCCCGTATTTTTCCTTATTATACACCCTCTTGCAGCCGGGCGCAAGAATCTTTCGCAGATAACTTGTTCCGACAGAAAAATTACCCCATTCGTGGTAGGATTTTCCTATACATAAGAAGGGGCGTGACGACCATGATTTCCATTCAATCCTATGTCCACCGCGGCAGGCATCTTCTGCGTCGGTGGGCGGTGGACCCGCGGGTACATACCATCGCCCGGGGCGGCGGGTATTTTGCGGCGGGTTTCGTCCTCAGCGCTGCCAGCCTGGATCAGGGATTGCTGCCCCTGGCGCTGGCGCTGGTATGCGCTTGCGGACGGTGGTCCGCGGTGCTGGCGGCGCTGGGCAGTCTTGCAGGCTACCGGCTGTTTTGGCCGGGGGCGGAGCAGCCGGTTGTGTGGCTGGCCGCCGGCCTTTGCGTGGCGCTGCTGCTGGGTGACCGACGGATCAGTCGGGACAACTCTCTGCTCCTGCCGGCCATTTCCGGACTGATCGTGGCATCCTCCGGGGTGCTGTTTCAGGCAATGGGTATGGAGGATACGCCCATTGCTCTGTATCTGCTCCGGGTGGGACTTGCCACCGGCGCAGCGTGGCTGTTCGGGCAGGTACGGAAGGGGCGCAATCCGGTGCTGGAATGGCTGGTTTGCGGCCTTGGCGTGCTGTCGCTGGTGCAGATCGCCCCGGTGGCGTGGTTTAGTTTCGGCTTTTTTGCCGCCGGCATGCTTTCCACAGTGGCGGCATTCCCCGCGGTGGCGATCGCCGGCCTTGCCCTGGATTTGGCCAGAGTGACACCGGTGCCGATGACGGCGGTGCTGGTGCTGGCTTACCTGACCCGGCTGCTTCCCAAAAGGGGAGACTGGCTCAGAAAGCTTGCCCCGGGCATTACTTATCTTGTGGCAATGTGGCTGTGCGAGCATTGGGATTTTCTTCCCCTTGCGCCCTTGGCTCTAGGGGCGGTGACAGGCAGCTTTTTGCCGGTGTCCGGAAAGGTAGCCCACCGCCGGGGTGAGACCGGCGCAGCGCAAGTGCAGCTGGAACTGGCATCGGCCGTGCTGGCCCAGACCCAGCAGCTGCTGCTGGAAGCGCCGGAAGTACCGGTGGACGAGGATGCCCTGGTGACCCGGGCGGCGGAACGGGCCTGTGGCAGCTGCCCCAACCGGAAAAGCTGCAAGGACTCCAGCCGCCTGGGTATGCTCCCGGGCCTGCTGCTGCATAAGCCTTTGCTTTTGCCGGAGGAGCTGCCCATCATCTGCCGCAAGAGCGGTCGGTTTCTGGCGGAACTCCACCGCTCGCAGGAGCAGCTGCGCTCCATCCGCGCCGACCGGGAGCGGCAGCGGGAGTACCGCTCTGCGGTGATCCAGCAGTATCAGTTTTTGTCAGAGTTTATGCAGGATGTTTCCGACAGACTCTCCCGGAAGAAGACGCCCACCGCAGCTTATACAGCGGAGGTGGCGGTCTACGGCAACCGGCATGAGGATGAAAACGGCGACCGGTGTCTGCGATTTGCCGGTACGGAGGGGAAGTATTATGTGCTTCTGTGCGACGGAATGGGCACGGGCCTCGGGGCGGTGCAGGAGGGCCGTACGGCAGGATCTATGCTCCGGCGGCTGCTCACCGCTGGGTATCCGGCGGAATATGCCTTGCAAAGCCTTAACAGCATTTGCGCCCTCCGGGATCGGGCCGGCGCAGTCACCATGGATCTGGCGGAGATCCGCCTGGACAGCGGCAAGGTGACGCTTTATAAATGGGGCGCGGTGCCGTCCTACCTGATCAGTTCCGTGGGCGCGGAGAAGATCGGCGCGGCCAGTCCGCCCCCGGGCCTTTCCGTCACCGATTACCGGGAGAGTGTGGAGCGGATTTCCCTGCGTCGGGGGCAGATGCTGGTGATGGTCAGTGACGGGATCGGGGAGGAGGATGCGCTCCGGTGCTGCGTGGGCAGTGTAGGCAGAACGCCCGGGGAGGTGGCAATGGCCCTTTTGGCCACCAGCCAGGCCGGCGGGCAGGATGACGCTACGGTGGTGGTCATCTCCTTAGAGCCGGCAGAATAAAAACGGCCGTGCCGCAATTTGCGGCACGGCCCTTTGATGTATTTCAGAACAGAACAAACAGGGACAAAATCAGATTGGAAAGGGTATGTATGGCGATGGGCGTCCAGACGGTATCCGTCTGCTGATATCCCCAGCAGGCGATCCAATGGACCGGCAGCTGGATCAGGAATATGGCCATTTCATCTGCGAAAGGCCAGAAAGCAAAGGAGGTGGCCAGCCGGGACAGAAACAGTGCGCCGGTCAACACGCCGTAGGCAAAGATGGGCCGCTTGTTGCACAGCGGCGCAAAGGCGCAGGCGTACAGCAGGCAGGAAACCGTGACAGGGGACATCAGCGTCACGCAGAGCATGCCCCAAAGAGGATTCTCATACACAAAGTCAGAGGCGAAGAACCGGAAATCCGTCTCTGTTGTGACGAGACATCCTAAAAATGCGCGGTCAAACGCATTTTCCACACCAATGTGAAATATTCTGAGAGGCGCAATTTTCAGCACAACGACCACCAGCGCGCACAGACCTGCCACCCGGAAAAACTTTTTCGTATAGAGCTGGACGGACAGAAAGGATTCCTTTAGATAAGGAATAAACATTGCCAGAATAACCACAAAATTAATCAGGTGAAAGGCAAAATCTACCCAAAAAGCGTCACTCCAATCCAGATCGACGGAGAAGAATTGCCCGAAAAAAGGCCAGACGAAAAAAGCAAGGATCCAGTACAGAAGGCCGCTTACAACCTTCTTATCCTCGGGCATATCCACCATCAAAGGAAACAGTTTTTTCGTATTCTTCACAAAACATCCTCCTTTCTCTCTTCAATATAGCAAAAAGTCCCTGTTTTCGCAAGAGCCGAACAAAAAACACCCTCCCAAAGGAGGGTGTTTTAGTATGGAATCAGGCCTTACCGGCGCAGCCCAGAACGTTGACCAGCTTGTGGCGAACGATCTCCTTGATGTTGGCGCGGGCGGGCTTCAGGTACTGACGGGGGTCAAAGTGATCGGGATGCTCGTTGAAGTACTTACGAACAGTGCCGGTCAGAGCCAGACGCAGGTCGGAGTCGATGTTGATCTTACATACGGACAGAGCTGCGGCCTTTCTCAGCTGCTCTTCGGGAACACCGATGGCGTTGGGCATCTTGCCGCCGTTGGCATTGACCATTGCCACGTACTCCTGAGGAACGGAGGAGGAGCCGTGCAGAACGATGGGGAAGCCGGGCAGACGCTTGGTCACTTCTTCCAGAACATCGAAGCGCAGAGCGGGAGGCACCAGAATGCCCTGCTCGTTGACAGTGCACTGCTCGGGGGTGAACTTGTAAGCGCCGTGGGAGGTGCCGATGGCGATGGCCAGAGAGTCACAGCCGGTGCGGGTGACGAACTCTTCCACCTCTTCGGGACGGGTGTAGGAAGCAGCCTCGGAGGACACATTGACTTCGTCCTCAATGCCGGCCAGAGAACCCAGCTCAGCCTCCACCACAACACCGTGATCGTGAGCGTACTCAACGACCTGCTTGGTGATAGCGATGTTCTCCTCGAAGGACTTGGAAGAAGCGTCGATCATAACGGAGGTGAAGCCGCCGTCGATGCAGGACTTACAGGTCTCAAAGCTGTCGCCGTGGTCCAGGTGCAGAGCGATGGGAATGTTGGGGCACTCAATAATAGCAGCCTCAACCAGCTTAACCAGGTAAGTATGGTTAGCGTAAGCGCGGGCGCCCTTGGAAACCTGCAGGATAACGGGAGCGTTCTCCTCGCAGCAAGCCTCGGTGATGCCCTGAACGATTTCCATATTGTTCACATTGAAAGCGCCGACAGCATAGCCACCGTCATAAGCCTTCTTGAACATCTCGGTAGTGGTAACAAGAGCCATAATCATTTTCCTTTCTCATTTTACGGTAAAACCGCAATTTTTACGCCTACCATTATACCATAGTTTTTGGGGTTTTCAACAGAAATATTTGAATTTCCGAAAAAATTGGAAAAGACTATTTACCTTTCAGGGAAAATGGAGTATAATGCTTGTGTATTTTGTGACATATACCAATGCAAGGAGTGTTATTTATGAAAATTTCCCCGCTTCAGAAAGCAAGATATCAGTATACCCCCAAGCTGCCCGGTATGCTCAGAAACGGTATTTCCGAAATCTGTGTAAAAAACGGTGGCGCAACTGAGAGTGTTGCGGACCAGGAGAAAATTAAAGCTCTGTTCCCCAACACCTACGGCAAGAACGAAATCACCTTCCAGAAGGGCGCAAACACCTCTGAAAGCAAGAAGCTGTCCGTCGGCGTAATTCTTTCCGGCGGCCAGGCTCCCGGCGGCCACAACGTGGTCTGCGGTCTGTACGATGCGCTGAAGGCTCTGAATTCCGAGAACGTTCTGATCGGTTTCAAGGGCGGCCCCTCCGGCCTGCTGGACAATGACTTCATTGTCTTCGAGGATGACTACATCAACCAGTACCGCAACACCGGCGGTTTCGACATCATCGGTTCCGGCCGTACCAAGCTGGAGACCCGTGAACAGTTTGCCATCGTCGCT
>JAZNAK010000056.1:0-40129 GCA_045586485.1 Faecousia sp.
TGTGACGGCGCGGTGCGCAGCGGCAAGACATTATGTATGGGACTTTCCTTTTTGTTTTGGGCCATGGCGTGCTTTGATGGGCAGGGGTTTGCCCTGTGCGGAAAGACCATACAGTCGGTGCGGCGCAATCTGCTGCGGGAACAGCTGCCGCTGCTGCGAAGTCTGGGGTTTGAATGTCGGGAGCAAATCTCGCGCAATCAACTGAAGGTGCGGCTGGGGCGGAGGGAGAATACATTTTATCTGTTTGGCGGCAAAGATGAGTCCAGTGCCGCCCTTATTCAGGGTATGACCCTGGCCGGTGCACTGATGGACGAAGCGGCGCTGATGCCCCGGTCTTTTGTGGAGCAGGCCTGCGCCCGGTGCTCGGTGGCGGGGTCGAAACTGTGGTTTAACTGCAATCCCGAAGGACCGGAACACTGGCTGTACAAGGAGTGGATCCAAAAGGCAAGGGAGAAAAAGATCCTCCATTTGCACTTTACCATGGCGGACAATCCCGGGCTGGACCCGGCTGTCCGGAAACGGTACGAAGCCCTGTACACGGGCGTGTTTTACCGTCGGTACATCCTGGGACAGTGGTGTATGGCGGAGGGCTTGGTGTACGATTTTCAGCCGGAAAAGCATATCACCCAGGACCTTCCCACCGGTGGGCGGTACTACATTTCTGTGGACTACGGCACACGCAATCCTTTCTCGGCAGGCCTTTGGTGCGTGGAGAACGGCCGGGCGGTACGGCTGCGGGAGTACTATCACAGCGGTCGGGACAGTGGGAAAATGCACACCGATGAGGAGTATCACAAGGCGTTGGTGGAACTGGCGGGGGGACTGCCTGTGGAGCAGGTGGTGGTAGACCCATCGGCGGCATCTTTGATTGCCACCATCCGCGCCCATGGAGTATTCTCTGCGCGGAAAGCCAAAAACGATGTGTTGTCCGGAATCCACCTGGTGGCGGGACTGCTTCAAAAAGGCGTACTGCAATTTACCCCTGATTGCAAGGACACCATTCGGGAGTTTTCCCTATACCGGTGGGAGGAAAACGGCGGAGCGGATCGGGTGATCAAGGAGCATGACCACGCGATGGACGACATCCGCTATTTCTGCGCCACGGTTTTGCGCAGAGATCAGGAAATACGAAAGAGGATCGGAGGAGAATTGGATGAAAAAATGGCTTCAGGATCGGTTTCTCCCCATGTGGGCTAAGGAAACGCTGTTGTGGGACAACAGACGCCTGGAACGGGAGAATGAAGAACTGCAGCAGAAGGTGCGGGAGCTGGAATCGTACATTGACGGTTTGCAGGTCGGTTTGCGGGCCAACAAACGCATCAGCATCGTAAATCACGGAGGGCAGGTATGAATATCTACAACTATGAGCAGGCTTTCGGCGCCTGGGATAAGACGGGCGCAGCTATGCGGCGGGCCATCGAACGGTGGTTCAACATGTACTATGACACCTCCGCAACAGAAACGACAGACCCCTGCCAGCGAATCCCCTATACAGTGGTGAATAAGCTGGTGAAGGCGGTATTCGGTGAGTACAAGGTTTCGGGTGGTACGCCCTTCGGCCAAAAGCTGATGGCCGAACTGGATGAAAAGAAATGCCTTGCCCTGCAGCTGGCGCTGGTGGGTGGCGCTTGCTACATCAAACCCTGCCCTGTGGGAGCGGGGTTTTCCTTTACCCTGGTACCCAGAAATCAGATCTTGGTATTCGGCAGAGACGGAAACGGCGGCCTTACGGATGTGGGCCTGGTGGGCAGAAGCGTGGAGGGCAACTACTATTACACGCTGCTGGAGCGGAGAACGGTTGACGCGGAGGGATATCTTACCATCCGCAACCGGTTGTTCCGCAGCCGGGATGCCCAGAATCTGGGTGCAGAAGTACCCTTGAAAAACGTGCCGGCCTACAGCGCCCTGGCGGAGAGCTACTGCTTCCAAAAGCCTGTGGGCTCTGTGGGTTTGGCAGAGATGAAGCTGCCTATTTTTAACTGCGTGGACGGCTCTGCCGATGGCGTGGCGGTCTATGCCGCGGCGGAGGGCCTGATCCGGAATATTGACCGGAACGAGGCGCAGATGAACGGGGAGTTCAGCCGGGGTGAGAGCCGGATCATCGCCTCCAAGGACTTGCTGGACAAGGATATGGGTCTGCAGGCCCATCTGTTTGTGGGGTTGGATGAAGATCCGGAGCATGTGGGTCTGACGGTGTTCTCACCCCAGCTGCGGGAGCAGTCCTTCCTGGCCAGAAAGCAGGAGTATCTGCGAAATGTGGAGAGCATTATCGGCCTGAAGCGGGGGATGCTGTCGGACTCCAATATGGAAGACAGAACCGCCACGGAGATCACGGCCAGCGCGGCAGAGTTCTCCCTGACGGTCATTGACTTCCAGAGAATGTGGCAGGCAGCGGCTGAGAAGACCTTGGCGCTGTGCAAGGTATTGGCGGAGCTTTACGGGATCCCCGAAAGAGAGCCGGGTCAGATCTGCTTTGACTGGGGCAACGGCACCCTCTACGACCAGGAGAAGACCTGGGCGGACTACATGCAGATGGTGAAAGAGGGCATCCTCAAGCCGGAGGTGGCGCTGGCATGGCGGTTTGGCCTTACGGATGAAACGGCAGAGACCGTCCGGCAGAAGCTGATGCCCAATTAAGATGATGGAAGCGGCCGAAAGGTCGCTTTTTTCATACCATGCCGCGGCTGGCATTAAAAAGCCAAACGTTTGGGATGCAACCCCGTAAAAAGCGTAATGCGAAAGGAGAAAAGATGAAAAGGGATTTTTTGCAAGGACTTACGGTGGGGGATATGCCCCTTACGAAAGAGGTGATCGATGCCATCATGGCGGAAAACGGACGGGATATTCAAAATGTGAAGGCCCACTATTCCGACTATGAGGCGCTGAAAGAGCAGCTTGCTCAGGCGGAGACGGCGGCAAAGGCTGCAGAAGATGCAGCTATCTGGGAGGAGAAGTACAACCGGGTGGTAGATGCCCACCGACAGGAAGTGAATCGTCTGGTGTTCGGCCACAACCTGGAAAAGGCAATCCTCGCGGCAAAGGGCCGCAACGCCAAGGCAATCACGGCTCTTTTGGATGTGGAAAACCTCATGGCCAGCGAAAATCAGACGGCCGCCCTGGAAGAGGCGCTGCAAGAACTGAAACAGGACTGCGGGTATCTGTTCCAGGCGGAGACTCCGCCCCCTTACGCAAGGGGCACCGGCGCTGCTGCGCCGGAGGAAACCAGAGGCCCTGCCACACTGGCAGGAGCATTATTAGAAAAGTTTGAAAGGAAGTAAAAAATTATGGCTATTACACTCGCAGAAGCAAAAGTCGGCATGGCCGACAAGGTAGATCAGCAGATCGTTGATATGTTCCGCCGCAGCTCCCTGCTGCTGGATCAGATGGTATTCGACAATGTCATCTCTCCCGGCACAGGCGGCAGCACTCTGACTTACGGCTATATTCAGCTGAAGTCCCCCTCCACCGCCGCTGTGCGTACCATCGGTGACGAGTACACCCCCGGTGAGGCAAAGAAGGAGAAGAAGACCTCCAATGCCATCATTATGGGCGGGGCGTTCCAGATGGACCGCGTAATCCAGAACACTGCCGGCGCTGCCAATGAAATGGCATTCCAGGCAGAACAGAAGATCAAGGCAACTGCCAACTATTTCCACAACCTGGTGATCAACGGCTCCGGTGAAGCCGCCGACGAGGGCTACATTGCCGGCACCTTTGACGGTCTGAAGAAGATGCTCTCCGGCACTGCCAATGAGATCACCAGCAAGGTCAGCCTGACCACCTCCGACGAGCTGGATGCAAACTACAACGCATTCCTGGATGAGATGGACAGCTTTATCAGCACCCTGGACGGCACTCCCTCCATGCTGCTGATGAACCGCGCTATGCTGGTGAAGCTGCGCTCCATTGCTCGCCGCGCCGGCTACTATGAGCGCTCTCAGGACGATTTCGGCCGCACTGTGGAGACTTACGCAGGCGTGCCTATGGTGGATATGGGTCAGTATTACAACGGTACTGCCATTGAAGATGTGGTGGCAACCGATGAAAATGGCAAGACTGCCATCTATGCGGTATCTCTTGGTCTGGACGGCTTCCACGGCATCTCTCCCATGGGCGGCGGCGTGGTCCAGTCCTACCTGCCCGACCTGAACGCCCCCGGCGCTGTGAAGACCGGTGAGGTGGAGCTGGTGGCAGGCGTTGTGCTGAAGAACACCCTGAAGGCCGCTGTCCTGAAGGACATCGCCATCGCAAAGGCCTGATCACGGGGGCGCTGCCTATGGTGGACTATGAATATTATGTAAACCAATACCTGGGCAGCGCCATTCCGGAAAATGCGTTTTCCGGCGTGGCGGCTCAGGCGCAGCGGTACCTGGACAGATTCCGGCGAATCTATCGGGTGGAGTCCTCCGGCGCGGAGGCAGAGAGCTTTGCAGTATGCGCCATGGCGGAGACCCTTTGGCACAATCGCAACAGAGGTCTTGCCTCCGCCAATGTGGGCGGCGTATCTGTCCACTACAACACGGAAAAGTCCACGCTGAACAGGGAGTTGTACGAGAAGGCCGCCATCTATCTGGACATCTACCGGGGGGTGGAGGCGTGATCGACTACACCATGTGCTGCCAGACGGTGACGGTGTACAGAAAGACGCAGGAGGGGATCTTCCGGCTGGAGATCCCCAACTGCTTTTTGCAGTGGGAGGAGGTCGCCTCTGTCAATGCTTTGGGGCAGTGGCGGGAGCGGAAGTTCCTGCTGGTACAGCCGGGAGAGCAGAAGATCTTCGCCGGTGACAAGGTTTTTGACGGCGTTGGCCCGGAGATCACAGCGGAGGAGTGGGAAGCCTTTATTCCCGCCCGGATCCCCGGTCTGGGACAGGCAGAGTATGCAAAGGCTTACCTGTGGCAGGGAGAAATCTGTCATACGGAGGCCGGAAGAAAGTAGGGTGCTATGACACAACTGGAAAAAATAAAGGCGTGGCTGCAGACCTATCCAGCCTGGGAGGACTCCATCCTGGTGAACTTTACAGAGGACAGGCCGGGGAATACCGGCGTGTTTCCCACGGGAGCAGAGGAACTCAGCCGCAGAGAGGACGTGCTGGGAAATCTGCAGGTGGAGTACCGGTATTCCTTTGATCTGCGCAGGCAGGTGGCCTGTAGCCCGGACAGCACAGCCAATGCCCAATGGCTGTTGGATTTTCAGGCCTGGGTGCAGCAGCAAAGCGCCTGCGGCCTTACCCCCCATTTTGGAGATGTCCCATCCCGGGAGCGGATGCAGGTTCGCGGCGGTATGCTGAAGGCGGTCTCGCCTATGGGTACGGGCACGTACATTGTCACGCTGATGGCGGATTTTATAAAAGTATATGAGGTGAAATAATTATGGCAAAAATTGAAAGAAAGTATCTGGCGCATTTTATCAACACCGCAAAAAATAACACTGCGGTTTACGAGCGGCTGGGTAAGGATCTGGAGGAGTTCAGCCCTGAGCTGTCTGCTCAGGTGGACACCAAGAAGAATATTCTGGGTGAGACCTCCATCCTTATTTCCGGCTATGAAAAGACGGCCAGCGTGGAGCCTTTCTATGCGGAGGAAGGCTCTGCGCTGTTTACCCGTCTGCAGGAGATCATCGACGGCGGTCTGCTGCTGGATGAACTGAAGACCGATGTGGTGGAGGTCAAGCTTTGGGAGGCCACCCAGGGCAATACCTACCCTGCAATCAAGGAAGAGGCCTATATCGAGGTGACCAGCTATGGCGGTGACACCACCGGCTATCAGATCCCCTTTACCCTGCACTTTACCGGCAACAAGGTCAAGGGCACCTTCGATGTAGACAGCAAGGCGTTTACTGCGAACGCCTGATAAGGCGGGGGAGGGCGAAAAGCCCTCCCCTTTGAAAAAGAAAGGGTCTTTATATGGAAAGAATTACATTTGACAGCGGTATGGAATCTTACCGGATCAACGGAGCCGGCGTACTGCGTTTCAATCCCAGCGATCCCAATGTCTATGCCCGTTTCCTGGAGGCGGCCGACAAGCTGCAGGAGGTGGAAACGGCCCTCGCGGAGGAAGCAAAGACGATTCCTCAGGGCGATGGCGCCGGGGTGGTCAGGCTGCTGAATAAGGCGGACCGGGAGATGAAGCAGATCCTCAGCTGGGTGTTCGGGCAGGAGAATGATTTTGACAAGATCCTGTGCGGCGTGAATCTGCTGGCGGTGGCGCAGAACGGAAAACGGGTGGTGGCAAACCTGCTGGATGCTCTCCAGCCGGTGCTGTTAGCCGGCGCGGAACGCTGCGCCGCGGAAAAGGTCAGCCAGGCTGTAAGCAAGGCAAAGGCCCGGCGGGGTGCGGCGCAATGACGCCCTGGCAGCTGCCTGTGGAGGCGGTGTTCGGCGGAAAGGTGTACAAGCTCCACACGGACTACCGGGATGTACTGGAGATCTTCTCGTATTTTGAAGACCCGGATCTGCCGGAATCTCTCAAGTGGCGGATCGCGGTGGCGCTGTTTTATGAGGGGCAGATCCCCCAGTGCCACCTGCAGGAGGCTATGGAGTTTCTTGCCGACTTTCTCCGTGGGGGCAGCGAAGAGCCGGACAGACCCGGTCCGAAATTGCTGGACTGGGAGCAGGACGGCGCCACCATTGTGGCGGAGGTGAACAAGGTGGCCGGGCAGGAGATCAGAAGCCTGCCCTTTGTCCACTGGTGGACCTTTCTCGGTTGGTTTCACGGCATCGGAGAGGGACGCCTTTCCACCCTTATAGGCATCCGGGAGAAATTGCGGAAGGGCAAAAAGCTGGAATCCTATGAGAAGGAATACTACCGGGAGCATAAGCGAGAGGTGGATCTGAAGGTCCGCTACAGCTACCGGGAAAAGGAAGAACAGGAAGCGCTGGAGAGATTGCTGTCAGGAGAAAAATCGCCTTCCGCGGTTGCGGAGGGCTCGTTTTTAGGTAGGTGAAAAGATGGCAAACAGTGAACAAGTAATTCATGTGGAAATGAATGTGGCGGATGTGGCCGCGGCGGTGAAGGATCTGGACAAGGAACTGCTGGTGCTGCGGCTGAGCTTTGGCAAACTGAAGGCGGCCATCAGCGATGCGGTGGCGCCCATCGGAGCGGCATTGATCCCGGTGCTTAACAAGGCTGTGTGGGCGGCAACACGGCTGGTAAAGACCGTTGGCGCGGTGATTGCCGCCCTGTTTGGGTACAGCGTCTCTGCCAAGGACGCCAACAAAAATCAAGAGAAACTGATCAAGTCCACCGGGCGGCTGAAACGGTCGCTGATGGGCTTTGATGAGATCAACCGGCTCAGCGGCAGCGACGGGGTGCTGGAGAGCTTTTCCTACGGGGATATGAAAAAGCTTACCCCCCAGCTGCAGGCGGTAGTGGACAGGATCCTGGCCATTGTTGCGCCTTTGAAGGAAATTGATTTTACCCCGGCGGCGGAGGCTTTTGCCAGGCTGCGGGGAACGATTTCTTCCATTGGCCGGGATGTGTTTGCAGGCTTGGAATGGGCCTGGTTCAACCTGCTTGTGCCCCTGGCGAAATGGACTATTGAGGATGCGCTGCCGGTGTTTCTCGACACCCTCAGCGGGGCGTTGCAAGTGCTCCAAAGTGTGGCGGTGGCGCTGCAGCCCATAGCCACTTGGCTTTTGGAAAAGTTCCTGAAGCCTTTGGGTCAGTGGGCAGGCGAGCAGATCATTGCCGCCCTCGGTTGGCTGAAGGAGCGGCTGGAGGGAATCAGCCAGTGGGTCGCCAACAACCAGGGGCTGGTTCGGACGATCACTGTGGCCGCGACGGCCATCGCGTTGGTCAACGGCGCAGTGAACGATTTTAATTTTTTGAGCGAAACGGCAATCAGCCGGGCAAAGGGGTTTGGCGGCGCTACGGAGCTGCTGGGCAGTCCTATTTCGATGGTAGCAGGAGGCATTATGGCCCTCATCAGCGCGATCACGCTGCTCATCAGCAATTGGGAAAAGGTGAAAAGCACCGCTTCCTCTGTATGGGCAACGGTACAATCCGTGTGGTCCGGTGTGGCCGGCTGGTGTCAGAAAAATCTACTCACACCCCTCAGCAACGGCTTTAAGAGTATGGTCAACGGTGTCATCGGCTTTCTCAACAGCCTGATCGCAGGCGTGGTATCGGCGGTAAACGGTATGGTGGCGGCGGTGAACAAGATCCAGTTCACTATGCCCGGATGGATCCCGGGATTCGGCGGAAAGCAGATCAGCTTCAATCTGAAGCCCGTCACCGCGCCCCGGATCCCTTACCTTGCCCAGGGCGCGGTGCTGCCTGCCAACAAGCCGTTTATGGCGGTGGTGGGCGATCAGCGGCACGGCACCAATGTGGAGGCGCCCCTGGCTACCATTCAGGAGGCAGTGGCGCTGGTGATGGGGGATCAGACCAACGCCATACTTGCAGGATTTGAGACCTCGGTGGAGGTCCAGCGGGAGATCCTGCAGGCAGTGCTGGGTATTCAGATCGGCGACGATGTGATCGGCTCGGCAATGGCCCGGTATCAGCGGAAGATGGCGGTAGTGAACGGAGGTGCGGTATGAGAAAGACGACAGATCTGTTTTTGATCGACGGCCAGCCTATGCTGGTGCCTGATGAGGACCTGGAGATATCCGTGGAGGACATCGATGCGGCGGATTCCGGCAGAGATGAGAGCGCCTATATGCATCGGTTCGTGGTACGCCACGGAGTGGGGAAGTGGAGCTTCTCCTATGCGTATCTGACGAAAGAGGAGTATGCCTATATGGAAGCGCTTTTTGCCGGCAAAGGCACTTTCGGGTTTACCCATCCGGCCGGTGACGGCTCCGGTCAACCGGTGACTACCGAGGCGTACCGGAGCAAGCACGCCATTTTGTGGCACAGCGCTGCCACCGGGCAGTTCCGGAACTACCGGTTCAGCATCGTTGAGAGCTAGGAGGTGGCGTCGTGGTGAAGAATATCATGGTGCTCCCTGATGGCACGGAAGTGCATTCCGGCGCGGGAACGGTCAATGCGCTGCAGAGCGTATCCCTCCTTCAAAGGGTGAACACGGGAACGGAGCTGACATTAGGCTCTGTCTGCGCCAATATGCTGGAGGCTACGGTGTTTACTCCCGCCGGCGGACTGGAGCTGCCTGCGGGAGCGGAGGTGGCGCTGTACCGGGAGGACGAAGGCGGAAACCGCACCAAAGTGGGCCTGTTTACTTTGGAAGAACCCACACGCCCCAGCGCAAACCGGTACAAGATCAGAGCTTACGACCGGGTCAGCTGGCTGGACAGAGATCTGACCCGGTGGCTGGAAGGCCTTGACGGCTGGCCTTACTCGCTGATTGCTTTTGCCCGGTTGGTGTGCGAGGCCTGCGGCCTGGAGCTGGCAGACCAGACGATCCCCAACGGCGACTGGCAGGTGCAGCAGTTTATGGCGAAGGGAATCACCGGCCGGCAGCTGATGCAATGGGTGGGGCAGGCCTGCGGACGCTTTTGCAGAGCCACGCCCGACGGTGGGATCGAGCTGGCCTGGTATACCCCGAAAGAGATTACCCTGACACCTGTGGGAGCGCATCGTTTCAATGCCGTGGCCTTTGAGGACTACAGAGTTGCCCCTGTGGACAAAGTGCAGATTCAGCAGACGGAGTCGGATGTGGGAGCGGTTTATGGTGAGGGCAGCAATGCCTACATCCTTTCGGGCAACCGCCTGCTGGCTTCGGACTCCCTGGAGCCGCTGCAGGCTGTGGCAAAGGTGCTATATGAGATGCTTCAGGGCGTCACCTACACGCCCTGCAATGTTTCTGTGCCTGCGACCAATGAGATCAGCGCCGGTGATATCCTTTCGGTGACGGACCGGAACGGACGGACCTTTCCGGTGTATGTGATGACCAAGACAAGGTCAGGTTTGACGGATACGCTGGAGTGCACCGGCAGCCCCCGACGGGACTGCGCTACGGCGGTGAATGAGGCAAAGATCAAAGGTGTGGACGGCAAGGTTTTGGAACTGGAGATGAGCCTGGAGGGGCTGAAGGTGACAAACCGCGGGGTGGAGGCGCGGCTGACCAATGCGGAGACGCAAATCAGCCAAAACACTGCATCCATTGCTTTGCGGGCTACCAAAACCGAGGTGGACGCGGCAAACAACGCATTGCAGGAGACGGTGGCGTCCCAGCTAGAGGTTTTGTCCGAAAAGATGACGCTGACCTTTGACAAAACCGAGCAGGTGGCAAGTCAGGTGGACGGGATCAAAACTGACGGCGTCTCCCGGGTGACCACCTCCACAGGATATACCTTTGATGAAAACGGATTTACCGTGGAGAAAAGCGGTCAGGTGATGAAGACCCAGATTACTGAGGACGGTATGACGGTGTACAAAGGCGGCAGCGGTGTGCTCACCGCCAACAACCAAGGGGTGGATGCGGTGAATCTTCACGCATCCACCTATCTGTTCCTGGGCGGGAAAAGCCGCTTTGAAAATTACGGAGACAGCCGGACAGGTTGTTTCTGGGTAGGAGGGTAAACAATGGCAAATAATTTTACACTGAACTCTCAGAGCTATCAGGGCCGCTATATGCGTCTTGACTGCGTGCAGCAGCAGGATGTAGCGGCCAATGCTTCCGTGATCAGCTGGACCCTCACCGTCACCGGCGGCAGCGCAAACTACTATACCACCGGCCCTACCACCGTCACCATCGGTGGTCAGGTGGTATATGATGTTCCAAAGGTTTATTACAACGAGTATAGATTCCCGGCGGGGGAAGGCAGCATCAGCGGTACGGTGGTCATTCCCCATCAGCAAGATGGCTCGCTGACAGTAGACTGCAGTATCACCACCTCCATTTACACCGGTGTGGTGGAGACCAGCAGCGGAAGCTGGATTTTAGAGACAATCCCACGGGCAGCCAAGCTGACCGGTGCGCCCAATTTCTCCGATGAGGACAATCCGGTCATATCCTATTCCAATCCGGCAGGAGAAGACGTGGAGACTTTGCAGGCCTGCATTTCTCTAAATGGGGTGGAGGCTGGTATTCCTTACAGGGATCTCCCAAAAACCGGAGATTCCTACACCTTCTGCCTGACGGTCAGTGAGCGCCAGGTTTTGCAGAACAGCGTCACTGACCGCAATACCAGGCAGGTGTATTTCGTACTGAAGACGGTAATCGCCGGCAGAGTGGATGAG
The DNA here is from genome assembly GCA_045586485.1 of Faecousia sp. Taxonomy (GTDB): domain Bacteria; phylum Bacillota; class Clostridia; order Oscillospirales; family Oscillospiraceae; genus Faecousia. The sequence continues at coordinate 11,145 of JAZNAK010000056.1, forward strand.
GACATTTTGGAGCGGACACTCACCATCGTGAATGCCCAGCCGGTGGTGACTGCCACGGTGACAGATGTCAATTCTGCTACCGCTGACCTTACCGGTGATCCGGCAGGCACGCTGGTGCGCTATTGCAGTGATGCGGTGGTGGAGGCGGTATGCGCACCCCAAAAGGGCGCCGTACTGCAACGCTATCAGCTGGCCCATAACGGAAAGGTTTACGCGGAGAATCCCAAGACGGTCTGCGGCGTGGAAAGCGGCGCGTTTTCGATCACTGCCACGGACTCCCGGGGAAACGCGACAACGCTGTCTGTGAACAAAACACTGATCCCTTATATCAAGCTGACCTGTGACATGGAGACACCCAGGCTGGACGTGTCTGGCAATGTGACGGTGAAGGTATCCGGCAACTGGTTTAACGGCGCTTTTTCCGCCACCCGAGACAATACCCTGCAGGTACAGTTTCGCTGCAAGGAAAGCGGCGCGGAGTGGTCGGAGGACCAGTGGCAGGAGATGGCAGCCGTACCCGGCGGCAGATCCTATGAGGCAGTGCAGGCATTTGTCATCCCCGATTTTGACCACCGGAAGGCCTATGTCTTCCAGGCAAGAGCCATGGATGCTGTGGCAACGGTTCCGTCTTCAGAGCACACCGCCCGGTCCTTGCCGGTGTTTGATTGGGGAGAACAGGACTTTAATGTCAACGGGGAACTGATGGTCAATCACATCCCGGTAGGCGAATATGTGAAAAATCCCACAGAATATGACGGGGATATTGTCATCGACCAGGATTTTGCCGCCTATGACAACTGCGTGTTTAACGGAAAGGTGACGATCAACGGTAAATTTGTTCGCATGAACAACTGTACTTTCTATGAAACAGTCACCGTCAATGGTGCCCATGTACAGCTGAAGAATATCTACATCGGCGGCAGAAATTACGGCGCCGAAGATCATCCTTCCAAGTACATACAGGATCATTGCCTGATTGTAAACAGTGGGGCAACCGATATTGTCGTCAGTGATTTTACCCTTTGCCGCACCAGGCAGATCGGCCTTTACTATCAGTCCTACGGCGGAACGTTTTCTAACTTTTCCATTTACCGGTGCGGCAAATACGGTATCCGTGTTCTGACAGGCGGCGTACAAATACAAAACGGAAAGATATATTACTGCGGCAGAGAACCTGACACAGGCCTTGGAAAAATCGACGCGTGGTGCGGAGGTTTTTTGGCGTATGCGGCAGGTGTCACCGCAGACAGCGCGCCGCAACAATACATCCCCGAGATGTGCGTCCAAAATGTATCCATTCAGCAGAACTTTGGAATAGGCATGCATCTGTATAAAGTGCAGAACTCGTCTATCAATGTGACGCTGATGGCAAACTATGCAAACCATGTGTATAACAATTTTAAGCAGGCCAACATCGATAAAGGGTTTGTGAATAGCAATAATGTTCACATTAAGAGCAGGTATGATTATCGGGACTATGGAATGAAGCTTAGCGGTTGCAAAAATGTGTCCGGCACGGTAAACGGCATCTCCTGCCACAATTTCTGGTTTGGCGCGGATAAAGGCTACAAAGATGATATTCCGTCCTTGAACAATATCGATGTCACCTGGGAATCTACCTACACAAATCCGGATACCAATTATAGATATTGGAGAAACCCTAAAACATTTTGCAGATTTCTTCCCGAGGTCCATGCGGAGATCGTGAATGGTCTGCGGATCGGTGATCAGTTCACAGAAGCGGATTGCTCCAGTACGGCGCCGCTGAATTATGAGAGTATTCCGATGGTCAGCGACACGGGCGAAATTGTAGATGACAGCGCGACCCGCAGAGTTCTGGATATCGGAACGAAAGCGCCGGCTGCAAAAACCGCGAAAAAGGGTATGTTCCGTGTCTATGTGGAGGCGCCCAATTTGAATATATACCCCTATATTCGCATTCTGAATTCCAATTGGGCAGCGATTTATACGGAAACGAAAGATACAAAGGCGCTGAATAATGTGACCGCAAGAGGTCAGCACGGTGTATATTCCGGCACATTCTGTTACGATGTGGGCAAAACGGATATGTCATCTGCAGCATACTTCCGTATGCACATCTGTTTCAACAAAATAGATGAAACTCTGACGGGAACGGTCACGCCTAAGATCAGGGTGCAATACTATCCCTATTAAAATGGAGGTATGGATATGGCTTTCAAGATTGCGTACGGCGCTGGACATTACTACGATGAGCCGGGAAGGCGTGTGCCTATTGCGCTGGATGCAGGGCAGACGCGGGAGTGGGTACTGAATGACCGGGTTGCCCGATATTTTGCTGAGGCTGCGGCTCTTTATGAGGATGTTGCGCTCCTCAGGACGGACAATCCCACCGGAGAGGACGATCCGGGGCTGCGGGAACGATGCAGGCGCGCCAATGCCTTTGAGGCGGATGTGGCGCTGTCTATCCATCACAATGCGGGCGCTGCTTTGACCCGGGCAGGGGGTATCGTAGCTTACAGTTATTACGGAAGCGAAACCGGCGCCGCTTACCGGGACAGTATCTACGATGCCTGCATAGCTGCCGGTGGTCTGAAGGGCAACCGGGCAGAGCCGAAGCAGGAGTCGGGATTTTATGTGCTGAAATATACGGCCATGCCCTGCGTGCTGATGGAGTATGGTTTTATGGACTCTGCTATCGATGTGCCGGTGATTCTGGAGGATGCTTACGCCAAAAAAGTGGCGTATGCCACTATGGAGGGGATCGCAAAGGTGGCAGGTCTGAAGAAAAAAGCACCTGTTTCTACAGCAGACACCTATACCCTGGAGCAGTTCATTCGGGATGTACAAAGGAATACCGGCTCAGCGGTGGACGGAATCCCGGGGCCGGAAACTCTCCGCAATACACCTACAATTTCTGCAAGAGAAAATAGAAACCACCTCGTTGTGGCGTGCGTGCAGAAACGGCTCTATGGGTTGGGATACGATGAGGTGGGCGAAGCAGACGGAATTGCCGGTGCTAAGTTTGATGCTGCTGTGCGGGCATTCCAGCAGGATAATGGGTGCGTCGCGGACGGGGAGATCACAGCCAGAAATAAAACCTGGCGGAAATTACTGAAAATGGAGTGAGAAAGATATGGGCGAGGCAGTGTTGGCGGCGTTGATCACCGGCGGTCTGTCCCTGGCAGGCGTGGTGGTCACCTGTGTAGCCACGGCAAGGAAAAACGAAAATGCCGTGAAGGTCTCTCAGGCGGTCACCGACACCAAGATCGACGAACTGACCCGTGAGGTGCGGGAGCACAACGGGTTTGCCCGGCGGATGCCGGTGGTGGAGGAGCAGATCAAGGTGATCAACCACAGACTTGCGGACTTGGAAAGGGGAATTGGATGAAAGAAATACTTAAGAGGCTGGCGGATCTTTGCAAGGTAAAGACCATTGTCACCTTCGCGGTGGTGGCGGTGTTTGCCATACTGGCATTACAGGAGCAGATCAAGGCTGACGATGTGATGATCGTTGTATCTATGGTGGTGTCATTCTATTTCGGCACCCAGCACGAAAAGTCCGGTATGGCCGGACAGTAAGGGAAGTTACAGGGTCGAAAGAGCCGGGGACTTTTTTGTTTATAGTTCCAGTTTTTGAGAAAGGCAGGAGAAGAATGCCTTGTTGGTGGGGCAGGGTATAGATCCGTCGGGCAGGGGAGGGAAATACTTGGCCCATACAGGGGGATTCCTGTGCCGCCAGGCAGACTCGATGGCCGTGCGGATAGAGTGCTCCACAGTTCGGGGATCCGGGAGACCGAAATGCTCGGCGATGGCCGGATACAGCTCCTTGGACAGGCGGATGCCCGGATTCCGTGCAAATATGGGCAGACCATAGCGCAGCTGCTGATAGCCGTCCAAATGGGTCTGAAAGGAAAGAATGTGCAGATGGACCGTGACCTGGTTTGTGGGGTCGGATTTGGGAAGCACTGTGGTGGCAATCAGATCCATCAGCCGAACCCGCAGAGAATTGACGGTGGGCATCAGCATAATATACTGCACGCCCAGATCCGCAGCTACCTGTTCAATATAGGTATTGGTATAGGGACAGATGGCCAGAATGACCTTAGGCTTGTGAGCGCTCTCCTGCAGAACGGTGAGACCGTCCTTGAAAGGAAGCATCAGGTTGATCACAAGGATCTCCGGCTGAAAGGAGAGGAGCTCTTCCAGCGCGGTCTCGCCGTCCCGGCAGATATGCAGATCAAACTCATTTTTGAATACGTCGCTCAGGGCGTCCGTAAAGGACTCTGATCCGTCTACAATCAACAGTTTTTGCATAGGCTCCTCCTTTCGCCGGGATAGATATAGCATAGCAGATTTTGCCCTTACTGACAAGAGCGGGAGGGCCTGATATATTCGACAATTTTCGACAACAAGGGCAGAAAAATACCGCGGCAGTTGTATGCCGCGGTATTTTTGAAATGCAATCAGATAGACAGACCGGCCTTATCCAGAATGGTGGGCACGTTCTTCTCAGCGCCGATGGCCATAATGTGGACACCGTCGCCCAGGTTCTGCGCCTTGATCTCAGCGATCATTTCGGCGGCCATTTCGACGCCCAGCTTCATGGGCAGGCCCTTGACGCCCTTTTCCTTGCCTTCTGCGGCAGCAGCGGCCAGGCGGTCGATCATATGCTGAGGCACGTCGATACCGGGAACGTTTTCGTTCATATACTTAGCCATACCGGCAGCCTTCAGAGGAATGATACCGGCCATGATGTGGGTCTTGATACCGGCCTTGTCAACAGCCTCCAGGAAGCGCTTGTAGGTGTCCAGGTCGAAGATGCCCTGGGTCTGGATGTACATAGCGCCGGCTTCCACCTTCTGGCGCAGTTTGTTGAGCTGCAGGAACAGAGGCTCGTAAACGGGAGTGACGGAAGCGCCCTTATAGAACTTGGGAGCGCCGCCGGCGATCTCGTTGCCGCCGCAGTCATTGCCGGTGGCTTCCATATCGGAGAGCATCTTCAGAATGCCCACAGAATCCAGGTCGTAAACGGGCTTTGCGTCGCGGCAGTCACCCACTACAGGGTGGTCGCCGGTGAGGGCCAGCATAGTGTCGATGCCGAAGGCAGCGGCAGCCAGAGCGTCGCCCATCAGAGCCATACGGTTGCGGTCACGGCCGGTCATCTGCAGGATAGGCTCCACGCCTGCCTGCTTCAGCTTGATGCACAGGCCCAGGCCGGTGGCCTTCAGGCTGGCGGACTGCATATCGGTGACATTGACACCGTGGACCTTGCCCTTGAGAAGCTCAGCGGCTTCCATCTGCTCGGTGAAATCATAACCCTTGGGAGGGGCCATTTCTGCGGTAATACCAAACTTACCGGCTTCCAGTGCGTCTTTCAAGCAACTCATTATTTCTTCCCCCTCAGACTGATGGTTCTGGGATAGGCGAAATCGCCATGGCCCTTGTCCTCACGGCGCTTAGCCAGCTTGTCCAGCTGACCGGTAGCCTCCAGACGGTTGTAGATCTTGATCCATGCGCAGTCATTCTCAGGATTGACTTCGCACTTGCCGTTCTTCTGGCCGCCGCAGGGGCCGTTCACCAGGCTCTTGGCGCACTGGGTGATGGGGCAAATGGCACCGGTCTGACCCAGCACGCACTCGCCGCAGAAACGGGAGGCTTCTTCCCAAACACCGAACTTGACTGCTTCGCCAAGGTACATGGTGTTGTTGGAGGGATAGACGGGCTTGTCGTTGGCGTTCTTGGCAACGCACTGTACGCCGTCGCCGCAGGACATGCAAATGACGCAGTCGGGGTTGGCGGCGTTGATGGGCTTCATCTTAGCCTTGACGCCCAGGTTCATGCAGCAGTAGTCGGCAATGGTGGTAGCCACGACCTTCTTGCCGGCCTGTTCCAGAACTGCAGTCAGCTCAGCGATCTGAGGCTCACCGCCGGTCTGGCAAGCGGTAGCGCAGCTGCCGCAGCCTACGATGGCAACGGTCTTTGCGTCAGCGACCAGAGCCATGACTTCTTCCACGGGTTTCTTCTGTGTAATGATCATGTACAACTTCTCCTTCAATTTCCCCTGCGGGTAGATAAAAGAATGTATTTACGATGGCATAGCCATCAAATGTCAAGTTATATTATACTGCATTTATCCCAAAAAGCAACAGGATTTATTGCTCTTTTCCAAGAAAAGCAAAAACAAGCCACCCCCGGAGGGGGTGGCTCGAATTATACTTCTTCTTCCCAGACAGGTGCCGGCTTGCCGGCGTAGTGCTTTTTGAAGATCTTTCTGCGGAAGAGATACACAGTGTAAACGCCCCACAGGACAAAGAAGATGCCGCAGGCGATGCAGGCGTTGGTAAGAGACTTGCCGGCAAAGCCCAGCAGGAACAGAAGCGGTGCGATCATCACCATAGACGGGAAGGTGGACAGAATGTACAGGCTGGAGGTGGGAGTTCTCAGACCGGGATCCACCTCTTTCATCAGGATCATACCGTTGGAGGCGGTGCCGGTGAGCGTGCCAAAGCTCATCAGGAAAAACTCGTGCTCAAAGCCTTTGAAGCAGGTGCGGGAAACGCGGTGGATATAGACACAGGTGATCACAGTGCCCACAAGGCTCAGAATAATAATGGGCAGAATGTAGTCCTTGATGTCATTGATCTCAATGGCGGCAACGCCGGCAACGATCATCAAATCAAAGGCAAAGCCGGAGACGCGGTCCATCTGATAGTTGTTGATGTAGTTTCTGTGCATCAGGTTGCGCTTACGCAGGAGCTTGACGCCGGCCTTGATGGCCATGGATGCCAGCGCCGCCCACAGAAAGTTAAAGCCCCAGCCGATGGAGTTGGTAAAGTCGGAGAGCTTGGCCAGCAGGCACATAAAGCCGAAGGCCAGGGCATAGGACAATGCCACAAAGCCCATCTGAATGGAGAACTTGTCCACAGACTCATTGTCAGGGATCTCATTGCCGCCGGGGTTGGTGGGGTCCACAAAGGTCTCGTCGGTCCTGGCGTTGCGAATGTGGAGCTGGCCGCGTTTTTTGTAAATATTAATGTACAGCACGCCAAAGATCGAAGCCACCACGAAGCCGATGGAAGCAAGGGAGAGACCGAAACTGCCGTTGCCTGCGAAATGAGCGGCGGGAGTGTTGGTGAAGTTCACATCCCAGGTCAGCGCATTGCCGGGACCCTGGCCGAAGGCGAGGGGAAGGATCAGTCCGCCAATATAGGAGACAACGGTCTTACCGTATCGGGTCAGCAGGAAGAAAATAATGGTGATACCCAGACCCACAAAGGCCTGGAGCATATAAGTACCGCCCTGGAGAGCGCCGAACTCGATCACCTGGCTCTTGTTGGTCTTCATAGTGGTTTTTTCTGTCTTCAAGGACATGGCGGCAAAGCCGATGGCCAGGCAGTGGTAGGTGATCACCTGCATCAGTCGGTTATCCACCAGCATAAAGTCAAACTGCTTGGCGATAAAGTTTGCGATCAGAAGCAGCGTGCCGCCCAGCAGAGCTGAGGGGATCAGACATTTTCTGAAGAAGGGGATCATTCTGCGGAGAATATTGCCCAGCATTAAAAACAGCAACAGCAGACCCAGCTGTACCAAGAAAGACCAGACAGGTCCGTAGTTTGCCAAGGTAAAATCCCAGCTTAATGTGTAGTCCATAGTCCATCAGCTCCTCGTTTTGGATGCAACCATTATAAACCGAGATGGGAAACCTGTCAATAATCGGAAAACACAACCCCCTTCGACCGAGAGTCGAAGGGGGTCTTTTTTTATGCCATGCCTTCCAGCATTTCCATAGTGACTTCGTACAGGTTGGGTTCACCTGCGATATACCGTTTGCACTCATCCTGCATATACTCCGCCATCCGGTGCATCTCGTTGCCGAGGCTGCCGGCGATGTGGGGAGTGAGGACACAGTTGGGCATGGTGTAGAGGGGGGAGTCCTCCAGGGGAGGCTCCGGCTCGGTCACATCCAGAACGGCGAACAGATCAGGCCGTTTCTGCAGCACTTCAATCATTTCATTTTCTGCCACCTGGGCACCGCGGCCGGTGTTAATAAAGGTGGCGTTGGGCAGCATGGACTCAAAATGCTCTTTTTTCAGCACACCCACGGTCTGGGGCAGGTTGGCCAAATGGTTAGAGACCACCTGACACTTCTGGAAAATCTCCTCAATGGTGCTGCGCTGGACACCCAGGGCGGCAGCCTTCTCCTCCGTCAAGGATCGGGAGTAGGCCATCACATGGATGTTGAAGGGCTTCAGCAGCTTAATCACTTCCTTGCCAATCATACCCACACCGATGATGCCTACAGACACATCGTAGTTGCCGGGGAAGACCTCCCGTTCTTTGAAATAGGTCTGATAGTCGGCGGTGCTGTGGATCCGGGAGCAGTGGAAATAGCCGGCATTGGCAAGCAGGATCTGAGCCAGGGTGAACTCCGCCACGGGAACAGCGTTTGCTGCCCAGGCGCTGAATACCTTTACGCCGCAGTTCAGGAAAGGACGGGCAAAGTACTGCACTGTACCGGCGCCGTAGAACACGCACTTCAAATTGGGGAACACGGCGCGGATCTCGTCCTCGGTCATAAAGGGCATGCCCCAGGTGGAGAACAGGAAATCCACATCACCGAAGGCGGTGGGGTTGGCCATGACCTCCTCCTTGGAGTAGATCTTCTGATCCATACCGGCAATCTCACCCAGATCGGCATAGGCCTTGGGGGGGTATACCAGTGTAGCGTACTTAACGGAGTCGCAAAACATAATGGAACGCATAATCATTCTCCAATCATTTCAAATAAGGTTTTTGCCTCTTCCGGCAGACTTTCCACACGGCCGTCGGGCATAAACTCCAAAAGGAGCGCCCGGTCACTGCTGAAGCAGGACAAGTACTGCTTCCAGGAAGCCATACCGTCCCGCAGGGGATACATATTGCTGCCTTCCCAGTGGAAGACATGGATGTGGTAGGTATAGGGCGCCAGCAGACGGGCGTAGGCGATGTTTTCCTCCACAGTTTTGAACTGGTTGGGCTGGTAGAACATCCGGAAAGCGGGGGAGTCCACCGCCTGCATCAGCGCCAAAGCTGCGTCGGCGCAGTCGGTCATGGTGTTGTTGTGGCACTCCATACAGAGGGTCACGCCGGCCTCTTCGGCAATTTTGGCTACCTCGCGGCACTGGTCATAGAACCTATCCCGTTCCTCCGGGGTATACAGTTCAGAGCCTTTCGGGCCGCACCAGAGGCGCAGAATATTTGTGCCAAGGATCTTGGCGGCTTCAATATAGGCAGGCAGTTCCTCAGGAGTGTTCACACCGATACGGAAATATGTGCCGTAGGAAGAGCAGAAGATGCCGACTTCTTTTTGCAGCTTTGCGATCTCCTGCAGACGCCGGGTGTCGTTGCAGGGGGCGTGTACATCACTGCCCCATTCGATGCACTCCAGGCCGGCGCTTACGGCGGCATCGATCACTTCTTTGGGAGACAGGGATCGAAAACTCACAGAAACCAAACCGGTTTTATACATGGCAGTCACTCCTGATCAATAAATATTTTTGTTTTCCCGGTACTGACGCCAGATGTTCTCGAAGAAGTCATCGCCGTCAGGCATGGGACGCACGGGCCGCCAGGTGATCTCCGCCTTGCCGTCAGCAAGACGCACCTGCTGGACAGAGCTGTTGGTGCCGGTGGCATCCAGACGGAAACGGAACAGCTCCTCCAGACCTGCACGCAGAGAACCGTTTTCGTCGCAGTACAGCGCAGAACCCCGGGTGGTGCCTACGGTCTTGCTGAAGTCGATCATAGCGGCCAGGACTGCGTACTGAACAGTCAGCATGTCCCGCAGTTTATAAGCCCGATACAAGGCTCCGGGGTTTGCTACGCCTACGCTGCCCCGGAGAGCAGCCAACTCAGACTTGATTTCCTTGATGGCAACTTCCATTGCCTTGGCGTCGCGGATTGCGCCGCCGCTGTCGCTCATACGGCGCTGGGCAGCCTGAATGGCGGAAGACACATTGTCTTCGTGAGCCAAGGCGGCTTCACAGAAAGCCTGGTGGCGTGCAACGGCTGCGTCAGCAATTGCCTGGAAAGCGTTCTTGTCGGCTACGGTGCGATTGCCGGCGCAAATGTACTGGGCAGCTCGCAGAGAGCCAACCTGGCCGGCATTCAGAGCGCTGCCGCCGGGGCGGCTGACGCCGTGGGTGCCGGCACATTCACCGGCTGCGAAAAGACCGCTGATCTGAGTCTGCCACCACAGATCCACGGCGATACCGCCGTTGTTATGCTGGGCGCACAGAGCAATCTCCAGAGGATCTACCGTGATATCCAGCCCCTTGCTGCGGTACAGCTCGATAGCAGGGCCGTTCATCTTCTGCAGACGCTCGATGGGAGTGCCGAAGCAGGCTTCAGCCTTACGGAGGTACTCTCTTACTTCCTCGGACAGGCGGCCATAGTCGATTTCCGTCATACCAAAGGGATTCTTGGTAAACTCCAGATAAACCCGGCGCTTCCGCAGGACACATTCCCGATAGACCAGCAGGTCAATGATGGAAGAGCCTTCCATGACCTTGCGGCTGTCAAAGGGCCACTGATAGCCTTTCAAGAAAACGGCGTTCAGCGCTTCGTAGGGGTCGTCAAAGTAGTCCAGCAGGAACTCGCGTTGGTTGCCTGTTTCATCTATAGAGATGAATCGGGGCAGGACCTGCATATATGTGCCGGACACATTCCAGCGGGGATCAATGGAAGCAAGACCAAACTGCCATTCGGTCATATTCTGCAGGGGGGCGCCTGCTTCCAGAGCAAGACCGGTAGAGCCGGTGTGGCAGAGAGGGAACACGCTGTCGGCATAGATGCCGGCAGGGCCGCCGGTGGCCAGGATTACATTGGGGGCGCAGAAGACCTGGAAAGATCCGTCTGCCTGGTCAAGGCACAGAAGACCGCAGACGCCGGCTTCATCCTTCAGCACTTCCACTGCCAGCAGGTTATCAAAAATAGGTACATTCAAACGGGTGGCCTCTTTTTCAAGAGCCTCGGTCATAAACTTGGAGGTCAGAGGACCGGCAGAGGTGGCGCGGGCATAGGGGTCGTGGTCGGTCTTATAGCCGATGTATTCGCCGTAGCGGTTGGTAGGGAAAGGAACACCAAGCTCGCACAGATTCATAAAGCAGCGGGCGGAAAGGGCAGCTTCGCACAGCGCATTGTCGCCGTCCACACTGCCGCCGGCAAAGAGATTCTCGGCCATATTCCGGACGCTGTCGGGGCTGTCGCCGCCCAGACCCAGCTTGTAGTAGGTCTGCTTGTCGCTGCCGGTGTTCCGGGAAGTGCCGGTGTTAACGCCTTCTGTGACGATAGCCACGGTTTTGCTGCCATCCCGCTGAATCCGGCAGGCGGCATTGTAGCCGGCGGCGCCGGTGCCGACTACGATGGCGTCAAAATATGTGTAATTACCCATAGACTGTTCTCCGTTCATTACAGGGATCTAATGTGGAAACCGCCGTCTACATCCAGGGACTGGCCGGTGATGTAGGGCAGAGAGCCGTTGCAAAGGGTCCAGATGGCGCTGGCAATATCATCGGGCTTGCCCCAGCGCCTGATGGGCAGAATGCCCTGGTTGAAGATGAGGTTGTCATACTTTTCTTTCACCTTGTCGGTCATACCGGTGGCGATGATGCCAGGACGGACTTCATTGACCATAATGTTATACTCTGCCAGGCGATCGGCAAACAGGGTGGTCACCATACTGACGCCGGCTTTGGAGATGCAGTACTCACCGCGATTGGTGGAGCTGGTGTAGGCGGACATAGAGGAGATATTTACGATGTAGCGGGCTTCACTGCAGTCCTGCTTGATCATCTCGTTGGCAACTGCCTGAGTCAGGAAGAGCGTGCCCTTGGTATTGATGCCCATAACGAAGTCATAGCTTTCCTCTGTCATAGTCAGAAGGTCAGCCCGGACACGGGGAGCAACACCGGCCACATTCACCAGAATGTCAATCTTGCCGTAGGTGTCCACAGCGGTCTTGACCAGCTTTTCCCGGTCAGCAGCCTTACTCAGGTCGCCCTGGACATAGGTGAACGCGCCTTCCAGCTTGCGGGTCATTTCAGGGATCACATCCATACCCACCACAGCCACATTGTTTTGCAGCAGCTTTTCAGCAGTTGCGAAGCCGATACCGCCGGCCACACCGGTGACAATTGCAATTTTCATTTTATTTTCCTCCACAGTATTGTTTATGAATCTCAAAATAGGGATCACGGTCACGGATCACGCAGCCGGGGGTGCCGCCTGCGCGCATAATTTCGGTGCATTTGGAGCAGCAGATGCAAATCTTGCCCTTGTCCAGACCACCGTTTTTGCAGATGTCCCGGGCAAAATCGGGGTAGGCGAAGATGGTTCTGCCGAAGCCTGCGAAATCAAAGCCACCCTGCTGAATGAACGCTGCGGTCACATTGGGAGCGTTCACACCTAGATAGGAGATGCCGGAGCAGATGATCTTCATATCGGGAACAGCCTTTTTCAGTTCGGCAGTGCCCTTGAGCATACGTTCAACACCCACCAATGGATGCTCGGGGGGCTCATAGCCGCCCATAGCGAAGGGACGGTTCACGTGGGGGTTGAAATAGGGGTTGCCCATGGTGATGTTCACCAACTCCACACCGCTGTTTTTCAGTTCCCGCAAAAGCCAAATAGGCTCGGTGGGGTCAAACTCGGTAGTACCGTCATTTTTAACGCCGAAACCGTAGGGGTAGGGGAAGCCGTCATATACATTCATCCGGGAGGACACGATAAAGTCACTGCCGCAGCGTTGTACGGCACCGGCGACACTCTCCCGCAGAAGTCTTGTGCGGTTTTCCAGGCTGCCGCCGTAGCGGCCCTCTCTTGTGTAAGCGGAGAGCAGTTCGGAGTTTAAGTAGCGGTGGCAGCATTTGATATCCACGCCGTCAAAACCTGCCTGCTGGGCCAGGGCAGCGCCTTCCACCAGCGCTTCACCCACCCGGTCGAGGTAATCGTCGGTGACAATCCGGTCAGCGGAAATGGGATTGTTTTTTTCGAAGATGGGGTTGTTGTAAGCAATGAGGGGAGCCGGTACGCCGTTGGGCTTGGAGTAGCGGCCGGAATGGGTGGCCTGCATAATTACCACCGGCTCGTAGCCGTTGGTTTTCAGGGCGGTTTCCTTGATGTCCTCTACCTGCTTTTTGAATGCATCCAGATTGTCCCGGGTGATGTAAAGCTGACGGGGGTTGGCTCTGCCTTCCTCCATAACGGCGGTGGCCTCAAACCAGATGATGCCGGCGCCGCCCTTAGCAAAGCGATCATAGCGACGGCGGGTCAGCGCATCCGGCTCACCGGTGGGCGTACCGTCGCAGCCCTCCATGGCCTGGCAGGCCAGCCGGTTGGGGATCACTTTGCTACCTACAGACAGACGCTGCGACAAAACGGACACATCCTCCGCGTAGGGAAGGTTTACGCCCAGCTGAAGACTCTGCTCCCGGAAGGCTTCGGGGGTTAAATAGACTTTACGAACCATACAGACTCCTCCTTATTTTACAGTATTCAATTCTATTATAGAGAAAGAAACTCCCAAAACAAGGTCAATCGTGCAGGATTTTCTGTAAATATTGCTTTTTGGACAGTTTTGCCACCTGTAAAAAATGGGATGCCCGCAGGCATCCCATTTGCTGTGAACTTGTCAAATCTTCAGCGCGCCGTCTTCCACGGCCAACTGTCCCTCCAGGAAGACCTTCTTGATATGTACCATATCGTCGATCAGGATCAGGTTTGCGGTCTTGCCGGGGGCAAGGCTGCCCACCCGGTTGTCGATCCCCAGCAGACGGGCGGGGGTGAGGGTTGCCATGCGGATGGCGTGGCAAAGGCCGTAGCCGGTGTGGGTCATCACATTCCGCACGCCGTTGTCCAGGGTCATCAAGCTGCCTGCCAGCATGCCCTGATCGTCATAGTTCAGATCAGAGCCGTACCAGATGCCGGCTTCGGCGTTGTTTTTGAACTTCACTTCGCCGCAGGTGGTGTGGTCGGAGATCAGACAGATCCGCTCCACGCCCTTGACCTTGATGAACAGCTTCAGCAGGTCGGGGACAACATGGATGGCGCTCTCATCCACGATCAGTTCTGCATACATATCCGGATCGTACAGAGCAAACTCATCGCCGCCTGCGCCGGGAGTTCCCTGGGCTCGGCCCTTGGGGCCGCCGCAGTCACCCATGTGGGTGCGGACCTTCACGCCATAGTGGCGCAGAGCCCGGATGCTCTCAGAGGTGGAGCTGCCGTGGCCGTGGGCAAAGATGGCGTGGGGAGTGTGAACAGAGGCGTATTTCATAAACTCCTCAATGTTCTCCCGGTCCGGATCAATGGCCCACACCCGAACCATATCGCCAAAGGCGTCGATCAGGTCGGTGTAGTCCTCTTTCTGGATGGAGCCGTTCCATTTGATCTGATTCTGAAAACTGCCCCCAAGGCCCATAAAAGGACCTTCCATATACAGTCCGTCCATAATGCGGCCGGCGCCAGTCTTGGAGGCCTCCCGGATCCGGGCGGCGCTTTCGATCATGGTCTGCTTGTCCATATTGTGGTAGAAGGTGGGCAGGACCGTAGTCACACCGTGGGGCAGAAATGCCTCTGCTGCCTCGGTGGGATTGCTGTAAAACCAGTACTTGGTAGTGCCGTGGTTGTGAATATCGATCAGACCGGGCGCGGTGTACAGACCGCCGGCATCGATCACCTCAGCGTCCTGGGGTACGGTCACCTTATCCGCCCAGTCGGCGGCCAGGATCACGCCGTTTTCAAACAGGACAACGCCATCCCAAATGATGCCGTCCTCCATAATAAGTTTTGTGTTAACAATCGCCTGCATACGCTCAGCTCCTTTGGTAGAAGGTTTGTATGAGACTATTATACAAAGGAATCTGTATATTACAAGTAGTTTCCGGAAAAATCACACAGCAGGAGATTGTATGTAAATCTTGCTTTTTCCCGCGAGGCGTGTATAATGAAGACAACAGTATCGGGGAGGGAAAGGGCTATGGCATCTATCGTGCTGTCGGCAGAGTATTCCGACCATATTTCCATCAAGCAAAATCACTACCATGACTGCCATCAGCTTTTGTTCGTCACAAAGGGAACGGCAGATATTTTTGTTAACAATACAAAACACACCGTGACCGCAGGACACCTGGTGGTCTTCAGTCGCCTGGAGCACCATGCCGTCACCGCTCAAAGTAAAGATTACCAGCGCTTTGTTTTGGAGCTGGCGCCGGATGTGCCGATGCTGGGGGCAGAGGGGCATCGTGTCTTCTCCGTTCTGTTCAACCGCCCGGAGGGTTTCCGGAACGTCTTGGATGTAAGCGACCAGCAAGGAGAGTTTCATCGGTGGTTTGAGGACATCTGCCGGGAAAAGCAAACCAAAGCGCCTATGTACAAGGATATGCTGAATCTGCTGGTCCAGCAGTTGCTGATTGCCATCTACCGGCAGGTGCCGGATGCCTTCTCCGCTATGGGAGAGGACGGACTTGAGCTGGTTTATAAGATCCAGACCCTGTTCCACCGGGAGTACCATTCCCAGTTTACACTGGGCGAACTGGCTACGGCCCACAATGTCAGCGTGTCCCATCTTTCTCATTTGTTCAAGGCCACTACAGGTAATTCGGTGATGGGATATTTGCAGTCCTGCCGCATTGCCGAGGCCAAAAAGTGCCTGGCAGAGACCAATATGCGGGTGGGGGAGATCGTAGAACACTGCGGCTTCAGCGACAACAGCAATTTCAGCCGAACATTCCGCAATATGACTGGCTTTTCCCCCTCCCAGTTCCGGGAGCGGTTTCATAAATGAAAGGAGAATATCATGAATACTTTGGAAGCGATTGCAAAGAGAAAATCCACAAGAGCCTATAAGCCAGTGCAGATTCCCCAGGAGGCTCTGGAAACGATTTTGAAGGCAGGTTTTGCCGCGCCCGTGGCAATGGCAAGGTACGATTCTCTCCACATTACTGTGGTACAAACTGACGAAGTCCTTACCCGTGTTTTTAACGAGACGGAGGAGGCGGTCTTTGCGTCCACCGGAGTCAGAAAGAATCAGAATTACGGCGCCAAGACACTGGTCATTATTTCCTCCCGGCCGCCCCACCGGACGGGAATGGAGTATACCAACGGCGGCATCATCATTGAGAATATGGTCCTGGCAGCAACGGATCTGGGCATTGACAGCGTAATCTTGGGCGGTCCCATTGCGGCTCTGGCAGCCAGCGAAGAGCTGAAAGCGCTGATTGGCATCCCCGAGGGCTTTACGCCCTTGATCGGCGCAGTTTTCGGCTATGCTGTGGAAAATGCCCCCGCCAAGGAACATTCCATCACTGTGAACAGGGTTTGATAATGCAAAAAGAGAGAGGCAAAGCCTCTCTCTTTTGTTTTGGTGCGGGTTGTTTTATAGGATTTAAGTAAAAAGTGAGTAATACCAATGGTTTTTGCAGCCGATAAACAGTACATTTCTCGTCTTACATGTAAGTTTTGCGTTCTATACTCTCGATTTCTGTTTAAACTGTAACAGCAGATACTTTTGAAAAAGCTTATTCCTGCCGCCAGGAGGTAACATCAATACCCCGGGACACAACCACTGGCTCATTGATCTTTGCATAGCCCTTGTAGCTGTTGGGGGCAGTCCAGATTCCGTTGTCGCCGCAAACCATGACCGTCTTATACACTTCGATCTCACTTCCGTAGGAACCGCCCAGCGCGTCTTCCACGAAAGTAAAGGTGTGATATTCCATGTCCGAAATTTTTGTAATAACAAAATAGAGAAATTCTGCGCCCTCCGCCGCATCAAGCAGCATATGCTTCAGGTTGCCGCCCTGTACCGTTTGATTGCAGTAAACGACATCTCCCGGTTTTGCAAGTAAGTTGTGAACGATGGGCTTTTTCGTTGCGTTCAAGCCGTAGCTGGCTTCATTGAGGATCTTCTCAATAAGAGAGTAGTGGTTTTCGCCCATAGGTGCAACTTCCGTTCCGCCGCCGGGGAGAATCTCCTCAGGTGCATACTCAAACAGCGTCATTGACCAGTTGAGGTTTTCGTGCGTTGTTGGGAGCTTCAAAACGGCATAACGCCAGGTGGCATACACCCCGGCCATCGACATCACCAAAATAAGGCACATGGCGGGAATTAGCTTTAAGACACGTAAGGTTCTCATAGCGCTTCCTCCGTATCCTTGTCCACAACGATGGCACCGATGGCGATCAGCCGCTCCCGCTTAACGGCATTAACCTTCTTCTCCACAAGGGGAATGGCGATCATTCCCAGCACGGTCAAAAGCACACACAGATAGCCCGCTACCGACTGCATGAAGGCAACAAAGCTACCAACAAAGGGAATGTGCTCTCCCCGGTAGATGCTCCGCATCTGCTCGTAGTAGACCGGGAAGCGGTCCGGATTTTCAATAGCATCTCCCTGCAAAAGGAAGTAGTAATCCTCGTGCTTTTCGTTGGGCGTCTCAATGCCGACGATGCGGTGGATTACCGGTGTGCCGCCGACCTCATATAGCACCACATCGTAAAGCTTCAGCTCTTCTGCCGGCGGTAGCTTATAGGTAAGCACAAGGTCAAAGGTGTCAAACTGGTCGTTAAGGGCATTTTCGAAAAGATAGGTGTTGGTTGCGTTTTTATAGGACATGGAGTTGCTTTTCACCACGCTGAGGGCGGGGATCGTATCCGATATGCACCGGTATCCGGAGATATTTACCAACAAAGAAAAGAGGAAAAAAGCAAAAAGGACACAGCAAAGCACACCCGATACAATGCGGTCAATAATAACCGGCAACCGGCGGGCTTTCTTCTTCTGCTCGTTGGCATATTCGATTTGAATGGCTTCATCCTCCGCACCTGAGCGGACCAGGCGTTGCGTCAGTTTAATAATATGGGAGATTAGAAAAAAGAACAGCACGCTCAGTGCCGTAAAAACAATGGCGCAAAGGATGAAAACATAAATCTCAAAAGAAGACATACGCTTTCCTTTCCATGTAATGGAGCATATACAACAAAAGCAGTTTATCCCGCGGAAAACCGCCAGGATAAACCGCTTCTGTGTTTATATATCTTTATTCTGCCTCGGCAACCTGGAAGCCGATGTTGCCAAACACACCGACCTGTGCGGAGAAGGTGGAGTACTTTGCATAAGTATCCAGTTCAAAGGTGTCGATTTCAATAAGGTCCAAAAGAACGCTTGCTTCCACCGTAGCGGTATAGACATCACCGCTCTTTGTCAGGGCCAAAGGTGTCTGGGTTTCGGTATCGAACGTTGTAAACAGTGCCTTCTCACCAGAGCCGTCATTCACCTTATAGTTGGTGGGGTCGGCATTATCGGTTACCAGGGAGTAAACAACGTTAAAGGTTAACAGATCCGGATTAGAGTTTCCGAAAATTGTTGAGGGAGTGAATTTAACGGTAATGGTGCCGGTTGCCGTCAATTTCGCAGTGTAGTCATCTGCGGCAGTCTGGTCGATGACCAGATGTGCACCGGATGCGTCTACGGTAAATGTACCCTTGGAGTTGTTGATTTCGGCACTGGCAAGGCCAAAGGAGCCAATATGACCATGGACTGCAGTCATATCTGTTTCTGCGTAAAGCCAGGTGGCATAAACACCGCCCACAGTAACCAAAATGGCCAATGCGATTAATAAAGATAATACTCTTGTCTTCATAAATACCCTCTCCTTGCAATTCAAAAAGATATACTGGCAAAAAGGGAAAATACACTTTTTACCTATGCAACAATTATATATCTGTTTTCTAAAATTTGTCAAGGGTCTGCAGGTGCTTCTTTGAAAGAATTGTTGCGGGTTATATGTGATTTTTCCTCACAAGAGTACCGTTTTCGATCAAACATAGTCTATCATTTGTTAATTTTTTAAAATAGGCGGTTATTTTTAATGAAGCGTGAATAGGCAAAAAGTAAAAATCCGAATGCGAAAGCATTCAGGATTTTTAGTGCCGGTGTCCGTTTGCGGTGCCCGACGATCGCCTCGGCGCGAACGCCTTCGTTGCCCGTCGACCGCGGCACACGCTTATGCCCCGCTTCATCTGCCACCGGCAGCGCGGGGCATAAGCGGCCAGACTCGAACAAGTTCTCGTTTGCCGGCTACCAGCGAAAAGAAAAGCGAGACCCCGTTGGGGTCTCGCTTTTCTTGGTGCAAGTGAGCAATCCAAATTCGAACCAGTATTCTTTTCTTCTGCTATTTTTGCGTCGGTCAATGTAATGGTGCGGTCACCATCTTTGAAGTTAAAAGTCAGTAGCAATTTATCATCGTGAACAAATACTGCATTGACGAATGTATCAATCAGCATTTGTCTGTGAGATTCTTTTGTTACATCGAGCTTGCGGAAGCGGTGCAACCAAAACCGCATAAAGTCCTCGGGAATTTTTGGTTTTTCAAGCTTTTCTTCCTCAATACGGATTTTGATTTCTTTTTCCTGTGCGTCCAGTTTTGCTAGCTCTGCCTGTAGCGAATCAGAGAGTACACCTTTTTTAATAGCAGTAATAATATTAGCAATCTCGGTTTGCGTTTGTTTAAGCTGCTTTTCGTACATTGGCAAGTCGGTGTTTTCTTCGTCTTGCAGCCGCATAAGCATAGATACGATTGCTTCAATGGCATCATCATCCATCAACATTGCCATTGTTTCCTTGACCACCAAATCTTCAATCCATTCTTTTTTGACGGATTTCTTTTTGCAATCGTTCAGTTTCTTCTTAACTGCGTGGCATTTGTAGTATCTGTGAATTGTTCCGTTGCGGCTCTTTCCGCTTTCTCCATTCATAGATGTGCCGCAATGACCGCAGTATATTTTGGTGGCAAGCAAATATGCTTCCTCTGCCTTTGCTCGGGCAGGAGCTTTCTTGTTCTTCGCCAGTTTTTCTTGAACTCGGTCAAACAAGTCTTGGGAAACAATAGCAGGTATGCCATCTGGAACGATAACATCACGGAAAGAATACTCGCCAATGTAGCGGCGATTACTTAACATATGCTGGATCGTTCCGTATGTTATGGCTGTTCCTCTTGTGTTAGTTATGCCTTTAGTATTAAGATGATCTCGGATTTCTGTTAAAGTACAACCCTCATCATATTTTTTGAATGCTTCCACAACGTAAGGGGCGGTCATAGGATCTTTCTCCAGCCGCTGTTCCTCATTCACCACATATCCAATAGGAACAGTACCACCATTCCAAAGAAGCTTGCTGGCATTGACAGTTAAGCCGTCAATAACACGTTCTTTCAGCTTCTTGGAGTAGTATTCTGCATAACCTTCCAAAACCGACTCTATGATAATGCTTTCGTCACCATCTCCAAAGGATTCGGTAGCAGATACCAGCCGCACCCCATTTTCCTTGAGCTTTGCCTTGTTGGTTGCACTATCAAAACGATTACGAGCAAAGCGATCTAGCTTGTACACGAGAACTACATCGAACTGCTTGCGTTTACTGTCCCGAATCATTCGCTGAAGCTCAGGACGATTATCATTTGTACCCGTCTTTGCTCTGTCGGCATAGCTACCAATGACGATATACCCATTTCGCTCGGCATACGCATTGCAAACATTCAACTGAGCCTCGATAGATTCCTCTCGCTGGCTGCTGGAGGAATATCGGGCATATATAACTGCTCTCAATTCTGCCATAAAATCGCCTCCTTGTCTATCTGCCCTCAAGATACCACAAGGCAAAACTTTAGTCAACCGGTACTACTAAAATCAACAAAAAGGCTTTCCTTCTTGCATTCGACATTTATTTGTGGTATTATAGCCTTGCCACACAGTTTAATATTTCACCTAACTAGGCATACCTTTGTAAAAGCGTATGCTTGATTCGTCATATCCTAGTTAGGTGTGAACTGTGTGGCAACAGGAGTCAAAGCTGCGTTTTTCGGTGCGTAGCTTCGGCTACGCACTTTTTATTTTAGAAAGAGGTATGTTTATGAGCAAAAGACTATTCGCAATCCTTTTATGCCTTGCAATGCTGCTTTCGCTGGCAGCTTGCGGACAAGACGGCGATAACAGCAACACAAAACCCCGACCGAATAAAGAAAAACCCCAAGTCGAAACCCTTAGTCCCGATGCAGAACCCTCCGACGAGGAATGGTATCAAATCCGCAAGTATAACGGCATAGCTGATGCATTAAACCATTTTGAAGACGAAGAATCCTTTAAATATTTTGACAGCGAAAACAATGTCAAATATTACGGACAGGAAGCACTTGCTTTTTGCTATGAGCAGCTGCAGCAGCTGTCGGGACTTGAAAAATGGAACAACACCAAGTGGGCGGCAGACTATGGTGTAAGCATTGATTGCCAGTCTCTTATGGAACGGTTTACTGTGTCCCAGATGATAAAGGAAACTTATACAGAATACGACAAATTAGGTAATGTCAGTGAACCTAGTGATGGTGGTCTTTGGGTATATGATACCGAGGGTCGCTTGGTATCTGCACAGCCAAGTTATTTTTGGGATACTCTGCTGAATGAGACTTCGCTTCTTGCATTTACTGAAAGTGGTATCAGATATACTAGCGCTCTCCAATTGAACTACATCTACAACGAAGACGGCACAATTGAGAAATATCAGCAGGTCGATTCCGACGGCACAATTCAGGTGTTGATTACCCCCGAATACGATGCGAACGGAATGATGGTAAGCGCAACTGCAATAGATAGTAGAAATATAAACTATACCACCGAACCAAGCTTGTCTTTCACTTATGATGCGCAAGGTCGTTATGCAAAGGTGACTTATACCGAGGAAAATTCCTATAATGACACAAAAACGACAAATACTTGGGACTTTTCTTACGATGATGAAGGAAAAATTCTCAAGAAGGTCTGCAATGGTATAACTAAGGATAGTGCGGCTACATATACCAGCGAATCCACAGCCGAGTATACTTTCCAGTATACTGCTGACGGGTTTTTGAGCAGTGCTGTCGCTTCAGCCACAGGCGGCGAACGTCGCACCTACGAATACACTTGCGACGATGGGGGTCGGCCTTGCAAAGTGGTAATCAGAGATGATCACAGTGCTTTAGATCGGGTAGAGGTTGAAGTCGAATACGGCTACTACTACATTTACAACCCCACAAAGTAATAAAAGAGAGCTATGCGGACAATGTGCTGCATAGCTCTCTTTTTCACAGACCGCACTACCGGTACAATCGGCAGTGTGGTCTGTTTTTCTTTTGGGGTGCTCGTTTGCAGCGTCTTCTACTTTAGCTAAAAAGAGCAATGGGGAGGTGCAGGGGGAACTCTCTGCCCCAACACCTTGCAAAGCAAGGTCTAGTGGGTTAGACTTTCCCCGTGCAGCGAAGCAACAGCTACGCCACGCTGAGCAAAGTGCGACCAACGATGGGAGCACTTTTGGGCAAGGGGTGGAGCTGGGGCTGAACGGTGTCCATTACACAATCCAGCTGCCGCCCTATCGGGCAGCTGGGTTGGGTGATGGGTAACGTGGTAAAGCTGTGCGGTGGAAAGGCTCACCCACGCCGTCACTCCCCAACGCTCCCCATACAAAGGAGATACCCTATGTCGTATTGTATTATGCGCGTTGAGAAACGCAAACGACCAGCACTATACGGCTTGCAGATCGAAGCAAATCGCACCGCAGACGATCACGAGAAAGGACGGGATTTTGCCGCCAGCGATATTCGTTGGGATTTGACCCCATTTAATATGTACCTTGTCAAATCGGAGAATTGGAATAAAGCTGTGACAGCAGCACTAAAGAAAGCCGAGATACAAGAACGCAAAAACAGCGTGGTGGTGCTCGACGGCTTCTACGGTGCGTCGCCCGATTGGTTCATTGGCAAAAGCTTGGACGAAATCGTGGACTATTTTCAAGCGTGCTTGGCGTTTCACGAGAAAACCTACGGAAAAGTTATAAATGCGGTCATTCATTTTGATGAAAAAACGCCCCATCTGGCTGTTCAATCAATCCCATTGATAGAGGGTGAGGACGGACGCACCCGTCTGTCCGCTAAAGATCTTATGGGCGGCCGCACGGACTACCGCCGCCGCCAAGACGAGTTTTTCGAGCAAGTGGGCAAACCTCGAGGAATGGAGCGTGGAGAAGTCCACGACCCAGCGGAGACCCGTGAGCACCTCACCGTCCAAGAATTCAAGCGGAAAAAGCTGCACGAAGAAAATATGCAGCTCCACCTGCAAAGCGTGGAGCTGCAAAAAGAGTGTAGAGGGCTGCTGCTTCGCAACCAACAGCTACAGGAAATCAACAAATCTCTTGCCGAGCAATCAAACGAGCCATTTTTGACTTATTGTATGATGGAATTTATACGCCACGCCAAAGTAAAAGGTGAGCGTGGGGAGGTCAAACTTGTCGTCGATGGCTTTAAGTCATACATGGCTCGCAACCTCTTGCAGCTCCGTGCCAAATATGAGCAGCAGCTCTTGCCGAACTACTACCCCCAACAAGCTGATCCTCGTCTTGAGAACCAGCGTCGCCTCGAGGAGGAACACCGCCAAGCAGAGGAGGAACGCCACCACGAACGAGAATACGAAGAAGAACCCGAATACGATGACCGTGAGCGTTAAATCGTCATACGCAACGCTTCCGTATCTATGATTAGGTCGTCTTCTTGAATATCTCCATCAATACAAATATTTTCGATACATCGGCAACGGGACAGCGCAGTATATAGCTGCCCTGCTGTGAAGAAGCCAGGGACTACAACAATCTCGTCAAAGGTGCAGCCCTGGCACTTGTGAACGGTAAAAGCGTAGGCAAGCACGACGGGGAGCTGCTCGTATACGCTGCCTTCCGGCAGCGTAAATCTCTTGCGGCGTACTGTGGCAATTTTACAGTTGTCAAACAGCACCCGTATGCTGTTTTCTTTTACCTCGAGAATTGTGCCAAGGCTGCCGTTCTTATACTTGCGGTCATTGACTATGGTCATAATCCGCATTCCCTCCGCAAGGTGTAGCACCTTGGGGCAAGGGAGCTCCGTATTCGGGGCAAGCTCTTTGTGGGTTGCCTTGAATACGGTTGTTTTTTGTCCCTCGAACAGCTCAAGGGCTTGGCGGTTGTACTTTTCAACATCCTCATTTTTAGGGCAAATATATACGGCTCTGTCATCCGTAAATGGGGTGCTGTTCAAATTGAACCACCTTATAGCGTCAAGGCTTCCATATTTGAGAGCCGTTAGCTGATCGGCAAGCTCCCCCTCCGCTTGACGGAAATTGTACTTGAGAACAATAGGCTGAAAATCCAACTCAGCCCACAGCTCGGAGTGAAAGGCATATATCCCTTTGGCTTTTGGGTAGAGCTGGTGTAGCAGCCACCTATCCTCGGGTGTGCACACGGGCTGGAGCTGTCCAAAGTCTCCGCAGACTATGATTTGACATTTGCGGTGCTCCAGCTCCTCGATGTGCTGGAGTATGGAGATCACTTTTTCAAATATATCAATACGGAGCATACTCACCTCGTCGATTATGACCCGTTTTACGGTCATTAACGACGAGGGTATATTGGTGTGGGTTTCTTTCATTTGCACCTCGTTCAGCAGACCGAACGCCTTGTGAACGGTCTCCCCGTCAATGTGGGAAGCGACCAAGCCCGTGGGGGCGACCACCAGCGTGCCGCTTCGCTCGCAGGGCGGCAGCTCTCGGAGGTATCTCTTTATGAGCTCGGTTTTACCCGTGCCGCCCGTGCCAACAATTCGGACATTCCGATTTGTTGACAGCAGCTCGCTGAGAGCGTCCTCAAAGTCTTGGGGTATGGCTTGTTCCGTTTCCCTCTTGTGCAGCATATACAGCTCATATCCTACAGGGTCTTTGAACGAGGGTGCAGCCTTTATATCCCTCGAGCTCTCTGTTGTTGTAATATTTGACGGTTTTGTTCCGCTGAGAACTCGCCGCACAGTCGGCTTACTGCAATTTGCTTTCTCTGCGATAGCTGCTACCGTTTCGCCGGTAGCAGCCATCTTCCAAATTGTGCGGTCTCGCTCCCGCTTTTTTGCTTGGGCTTGCACTTTCACTATACGCTCAATGGTGCTCTTGCTTAAATGGGGGAACATCTTGACTATATCCACAATTCGGTTGCCATCGTCATACAATGCAGCGATCAGCTTGTCCAGCCCTATGCGGTCAATCTGCCGCTGCATACGAGCAGCCTTTGCTTTAAGGTTGTGCCCAATCTTTAGCTTGTACACCTCCGCTGGGGTAATCCCCAGCGTGTCAATGATGGTTTGGTTCGTCAGCCGATAGCCGCCAGCAGCGTTGACCGTGCGTATGGTGGAGTTGATAGTCTCCACCGCCAAAGGCTCGGTAAATCGTTGGTTGGTCTCCATTATTATTTCTCGTGCCTGCTTGCGTGTGTGTAAGACGCACAGCGTGCAGTAGTAAATAAAAATGAAATCCCTCCGCTTGGCTCCAAGATCGTAGTCCCGTAGTCGGGACCACGACTTGAGCCAATTTTTTCTGTCTGTCATTACATCTCGTGTTTTTTTGTCTGTTTTCATTAAAATACATCCTTTCTCATAGAGTGTGGGGCAAGCGTCCCTGTCTTTACTTTATGAGAAAAGCAAATTGATTAGAGGTTTACATAAAATATTTTATTGTCAACCCTCCATCAAAAATGAGTTCTTCCATAGTAATGGTGTCCGATATCAAAAAAGTTTACAGAAAGGATGTATTTTAATGGACACCACAAATTATTCTATCAAAAAAGTTAGTAAAACTGAGTGTGAAAGCATACTCAAAAAACACCACTACCTTGGCAAGCAGGGGTATTCTTTCCGCAGCGGAAAGAATTACGGCTTATACAAGGGCGACACGCTGATCGGCGTTGCCGTCTTCCACGGCGTGTCTGCTTGGGAGACCGTCAAGGGCGCATTTGGTCTTGAAAACAAGGAACAAAAGGGCTTTTGGGAGCTGGGACGGCTCGCCATTGACCCCGAGCACAACGAGAAAAATCTCGGCTCTCGGTTCGTTGCTAAATGTATCAAGCTGCTGCGGAGTGAAGCGGAGGTGCGTGCAATCATATCCTATGCAGACACGGATTTCCACACGGGCGGTATCTATCAAGCCTTAAATTTCAAATACTGCGGCTTGACCGCCCCCAAAAAGGATTTTTGGGTCAAGCAAGATGACGGTACATATAAACGGGCTGCAAGAGGTGCGTCAAGCAAAACCCATACGGGTGAATGGAGACCTCGCAGCCGCAAACATAGATATGTGCTGGTGTATGACAAAAAGCTTTCCCTCAAGTGGAAAGAAGAATCCTATCCAAAAGTTGCCGCACCTATCGTCGGTACACCTTAAAGGGGTAATCGCTATGGGGAGAAAAAAGAAGCTGATTAACAACACCAACATTCCTCAGTATGCGATTGAGCGATTTGCTCGCTGTGTATTTGATGATATTCGGGCGGCATATGAGGATGAAGAAATCCAAAGGGAGTTTGCCGAGTGGCAAGCAGAGCAGGCAGCAAAGAAAGCGGAACAGAAACTACATACAAAGAAAGCGAGGGCTACCAATGAAACGGTAGCTCTCGCTCGTTTTATTTCTGCTTTTTCTTTCCTCTCGGTCCTCGTGGCTTGGATTCGGGTCGTATCTTCCAACCGTTCGCAAAATAAGTTTGCTCATACCTCGTGAAATAAACAATAAATCCGAACCCATCCCCAACGGGGAATAACTGGTTCGGATTATATTGCTTTGGTGCCGGTGGCCGGACTCGAACCGGCACGCTGTCGCCAGCGGTGGATTTTGAGTCCACTACGTCTACCATTCCATCACACCGGCAGGTGTGCTATATTATTATTCTCACCAGCCACCGCTGGCGATTTTACTATTGTGGCCGCCTTTGGCGGCGGATGTCGCCAACGATTGCGGTGCCCGGCGATTGTCCTCGGTGTAAGCACCTTCGTCCCTCGCCGACCGCTGCACCTGCTGCGCCCTCCCTTTTCCTGCCGCAGGCCGCGCTCGGGCTCGCAACGGTGATTTTGAGTCCACTACGTCTACCATTCCATCACACCGGCAGGTGCTAGCTTAGTATACACCATCTTTTTCAAAATAGCAAGAGCCAATTTTGAAAGAAAAAGGCCCTTACGGGCATTATCCCGCAGGGCCTTTTGGTTATTCGTTTCTCCCTCGTTGGGTCTGGTAGAGCTTTGCGTAAATGCCGTCGGTGGCCAGCAGCTCCTCGTGGGTGCCGCACTCAGCAATCACGCCGTCGGCGATGGACAGGATCCGCTTGGCTGCCCGAATTGTGGACAGGCGGTGGGCGATGATCAATGTTGTGCGGTCTTTGGAAAGGGCGTCAAAGGCCCGCTGGATCTTAGCCTCGGTGACGGAGTCCAGGGCGGAGGTGGCCTCGTCCAGAATCAGGATCGGAGGATTCTTCAGGAAGATCCGGGCAATGGCTACTCGCTGCTTCTGTCCGCCAGACAGAAGGGTGCCGCGCTCGCCCACATAAGTCTGCAGACCGTTGGGCATAGCCAGAATATCGTCGTAGATCTCCGCTTTCTTGGCAGCCTCGATAACCTCTTCTTCAGTGGCGTCCGGCCGGCCGTAGCGGATGTTCTCCAAAATGGTATCGGCAAAGAGGAACACATCCTGCTGGACAATGCCGATGCTCCGGTGGAGGGATTGCTGGGTCACATCCCGGATGTCCATACCGTCGATCCGGATCGCGCCGGTGGACACATCATAAAACCGGGGGATCAGTTGACATAATGTGGTCTTGCCGCCGCCGGAGGGACCAACAATGGCCACAGTCTCGCCAGGCTCAACTTCCAAAGATACATCGTGGAGCACATCCAGATCCCCGTCATAGGTAAAGGAGACATTCTCCACGGAGATGCGGCCCTGCACATTGTTCAGTTCGTGGGCATCCGGCTTGTCCTTGACGGTGGGCTCCAGGCGCATAATTTCCATAAACCGCTTCAGGCCTGCAAAGCCGTTGGCGAACAGTTCCGAGAAGCCGGACAGCTTTCGCATCGGGCCTACGAAAGAGGTGATGTACAGGCAGAAGGTGACCAAATCCCGGTAGTCGATGTCATCCTTCATCACATAGTAGCCGCCCACGCCGATGACCACCACATTCAAGCTGCAGAGGAAGAACTCGACGGAGCTGTGGAACAGACCCATCGACTTGTAGAACTCTCGTTTTGCGGTTTTGAAAATGGTGTTGGCGTTATCAAACCGGCGGCTTTCTGCGGCCTCGTTGGCAAAGGCCTTGGCAGTGCGGACACCGGACAGGCTGGACTCGATCTCCTGATTGATGTGGCCGGTGGTTTCTTTGGCAGCAGCGGAGGCCCGTCCCATCCGCCGGCGCATACTCATAACGATGGCGAGAAAAATGGGGATCATCAGCAGCACCACAAGGGCCAGCTGCCACCGGATCGTGCCCATGACGATCAGCGCGCCGATAATGGTCAAAATGGAGGTGACCAGATCCTCCGGGCCGTGGTGCGCCAGTTCCACCACCTCAAACAAATCGGAGGTCAGGCGGGACATCAGTTTGCCGGTACGATTGCGGTCGTAAAAGTCGAAGCTCAGCTTCTGCATATGCCGGAACAGATCCCGGCGGATATCCGCCTCCACCAGGATACCGAAGGTATGGCCCCAGTAGGCAATGACATAGTGCAGCGCCGCCCGCAGGGCAAAGGCCACAAACACGATGGCCATGACCGCAAAAAAGGTGCGGTAGGCACTCTCCGGCAGCAGCTGGTACATACACCAGCGGGAGATATACGGAAACGCCAGGTCGATCAGGGAGATGAGCAGCGCACAGCTTAAGTCCATGATGAACAGCTTCCGGTGGGGTTTGAAGTAGGAGAGGAAAATCTGAAGCGGAGATTTTTCCTGAAATTCCCGGGTGGTCATTGGGCAGCCCTCCTTCTGTTATGCATATCAATTCAATTTATCATAATACCATGTTTTCATACCCGATGCAACGAAATATCCCCGGACGCTTTCGCATCCGGGGATATCCGAAACAGCATTTATTTGTTCTGCAGGAACTCGCTCT
>JAZNAK010000057.1:0-22547 GCA_045586485.1 Faecousia sp.
CAAGGACGCTGCATACATCATTTCCCGTATCAACGGCTTTACCTATGTTCAGACCGAATACGATTTCTATACCGATGAACTTACCATCGTTAAGGAAACCGCTTACTCCGAAGGCGACAAGGCTAAGGTTCGCTGCTACGGCGCAAACGACGTTCTCGAAGGCGTAGCAGTTATGCAGAAGGAAGCTGTTGACGTTTCCATCACTGGTAACTCCACCAACCCGACCCGCTTCCAGCATCCTGTTGCCGGCACTTACAAGAAGGAGTGCATGGAAACCGGTCGTAAGTACTTCTCCGTCGCTTCCGGCGGCGGCACCGGCCGTACCCTGCATCCCGACAACATGGCTGCAGGCCCCGCTTCCTACGGTATGACTGATACCATGGGCCGTATGCACGGTGATGCTCAGTTTGCAGGTTCTTCCTCTGTCCCCGCCCACGTGGAAATGATGGGCTTCCTGGGCGCTGGTAACAACCCCATGGTCGGCATGACCGTTTCTGTGGCCGTTGCCGTTGAGGAAAGCTTGAAGTAATATAGACTTCACAACATTCCGTCCCCTGGCTCACCTGAGCCGGGGGATTTTCCCAATATGAATCGTATATCTGACATTGTACAAAACTGCGTCACTGAATGGGAGGTTATTCGATGAAGAAAGAAGACGTTGAAGCTTTCATTGAAATTATGAAAGAAATCTGCGAAGATTGGACTGCTGAGCAAGTGGAAGAGGCCTACGGAGACCTCACTTTGCGGGAAGCGCTGGACAAGCGCTTATCCAATATGCAGCCGTTCTGGGACTTCACTGAGAAAGTAGTAAAACCTGACCTTGAGAAGTGATTCAATAATACTCCCGGCTCATTCGAGCCGGGTTATTTTTTCAATATTCGTGGCTACCTGACGAATCTGCACGTGTTCATTACCGGTTGTTTTCAGTAATGTCGCCAAAGTGATAGGACGGTGCTTGACAAGTATTGACACTGTATTTATAATGACCACAACATTCAAAAGGAAGTGATTTCCCGATGAAATCCAAAATGCTGAAACAGGTCTTTCTGGATACAGTTCCTGTTTTGACCGGCTACTTGTTTCTTGGTATGGGCTTTGGTATTTTGCTTGCCGAGCAGACAGGGAAGGGCGTCGGCTGGGCAGCGCTGATGGCCGTGTTTATTTTTGCCGGCTCCGGTCAGTATCTGACTGTGGAGCTGCTGAGAAACGGCACCGATCTTGTGGGCGCGGCAATTGCGATTTTTCTTGTAAACGCCCGTCACATTTTCTACGGCATCTCTCTGGTGGATGCCTACAAAAACGCAGGTCTTAAAAAGCTGTATATGATCTTCGGAGTGACCGATGAGACCTACTCACTGGTCACGCAGAAAATGCCCCCTGAAGGCATTGCCCGGCATACCTACTGCCTGATGGTGACAGGACTGAATCACATTTACTGGATCGTCGGGTGTGTGATCGGCAATCTGGCAGGAAGCCTTGTTCCCATCAGTTTTGAGGGTGTTGAGTTTGTGCTGACTGCCTTGTTTGTCACCTTATTTGTGGAACAGTGGCTCAGCAGCAAGAATCATTTGCCTGCTCTGATCGGTGTGGGCTGTACGGTGCTCTGTCTAGCGGTGATCGGTAAGGATTACTTCTTGATTCCCTCGCTGGTATTGATTGCCACGCTGCTGATCGTCGCCCGCTATGCAAGGAGGAACCGCCATGAAGCATGATGTTCTTCTGATTGTAGTGGTGACATTGGTGACGATGCTCACGCGTTTTCTACCGTTTTTGATCTTTAGCGAAAATCGCAAGACGCCGGAGATCATTACCTATTTGGGCAAGGTGCTTCCATTTGCCATTATGGGCATGCTGGTTGTCTACTGCCTGAAAGATGTGGCTTTCCTCAGAAAGCCTTTTGGTATTCCGGAGCTGATTGGAATTGCCATTACAGCGGTACTTCATATCTGGCGGCGCAACAGCCTGCTGAGTATTGGTATTGGTACGGTCAGCTATATGCTGCTGGTGCAATTTGTATTCTAGAAAAAAGTCCCTCACGAATGCTCGTGAGGGACTTTTGATTTACTTATGCATCTTCCACAATGCGGTTTTTCTTGAAGGAAACCTTATAGTAATAAATCGCAGTCAGCAGACTGCACAGCAGCCAGCCGGCAGGGTAGCTCATAGCGATGGGAATGATCTCATTGCAGACGCGGGCCATCACAAAAAGATATACTTGACGGAACAGCACGAAGGAGGAGAGCATGATAATCATTGGCGCGCGACTGTTTCCGGATCCCCGCAGAGCGCTGGCATAGACTTGATTAAAGCAGCAAAGTAAATAGAACGGCGTGAGCCAGTGAAGGAACATAGTTCCGTTCTTGATAACCTCCGGCTTGTCGTTTAGAAACTCTACGATTTCAGGAGCGAAGATCATTACGGGAATCATCATAATTGCCGTTGCTGACATAGAGATAACAACGGCGCTTGTGACGCCCTTCTTTGCCCGTGCGACCAGATTCTTGCCGAGATTCTGCCCCACAAAGGTGGTTGTAGCCAGGGAGATGGACTGCATAGGCAGGAACAAAAGCTGGTCGACCTTCAAATAAGCAGTCCAGCCGGACATATAGTCGGGAGAAGGTAATCCCTCGTCGAAGAAGTTGATGTAGGACTGGACGAATACATTGGAAAAGGCGGTGACTGCCATCTGCAGCGCCGCAGGGATTCCCACCAGAAGGATCTTTTTCAGGATGGGCCAATGCAGCCTCAATTTTGGCAGCTGCAGCTTGACGCAGCTATCCGTCCGGAGCAGGACGATGAACACGAGCACGGCAGAAATGCACTGGGATATGACAGTTGCCCAGGCAACGCCATCAACGCCCATACCGAGAACAAGAACAAAAACAAGATCCAGTATTGTATTCAATACAGCGCAGACTACCAGGAAATAGAAGGGCCTTCTGGAATCTCCGATTGCCCTCAATATACCTGCGCCCATATTGTAAACCATAAGGCCGATCACACCGGAAAAATAAATGTTCAGGTATACGATTGCTTCTTTTGCGGCTTTCTCGTGCAAATCCATAAAGGACAGCATATACGGCGAAATAAACAGGCCCAAAAGCGTAAAGAAGACGCTGAGGATCAGAGTCATTGTGATGGCGCTGTGGACGGCCTCATGGACCTTGTCCTTGCGACCTGCGCCGTAGAACTGACTGATCACAACACTTGCGCCGGAGGACAGTCCCATGAAAGAACCGATCAGCATATTGACGATGGGTGCAACTGCGCCAACGGCGGAGAACGCTTCGTTGCTGACATAATTGCCCACGACCCAGGTGTCAACTGTATTGTAAAGCTGCTGGAATAGATTGCCGGCCAAAAGGGGAATGGCGAACCGGATAATATGACCGATGATACTTCCGTGGGTCATATCCACATCGTGCTGTCTGGAAAGACGTGCGCCACGATGTGCGGAGTCTGATGACATGATAATACCTTCTCTCTAAAGATACTGCTTTTTTATTGATCAAAATGTAAACTTTTCCCAGGGGATGTTGACAGGCAGCTTGTTGGTGACAATATCATCGATATGCAGAAGGAGGGGGAAATCCCGGGCATCCAACTTACCATCTGCGATGTTCTGCCGGATCACCTTTGCAACACGGCCGGAGACCACCAGGGACTCCAGTGTGACGCCGCTGAGAGCCTGTTTTGCGCTGTCGATATCCATTCCCCGACCAAGGAGAATGCCGATCAGACGGGTGCGTCCGCCGTAAACGGTCACGTACAGATCACCGGCGCCTACACACAGATTGTTTAAGTCGGGTGCACCCTGGAACTGCAGGAGCTTTGCCATTTCTTTCACTGCCTGCCCGAAGACGGCGGCTTGAGAATTGTAGTGCAGTTCACTGTCAATGCCGAAGTTTTTCTGATTGAGTCCAACTGTCAGAGCGATGCCAAGGGCATAACTGTTTTTCAAGGCAACCGCGCTTTCAATGCCCACAATGTCCTGTGTCAGGCTGATGTGGTAGTAATCCGTCTGCATAACAGACTTGAGGTACTGCAGGTCTTCCATATTCGTGCCGCAGAAGGCGACCTCTGTCTGGTCGTGCTGGACCAGCTCATAGCTGGTGCAGGGACCGCCAATGGCATTCATGGAAAGATGCTTACCGATGCTGTCCAGCTTTTTCTGCCAAAGAGCGGGATAGGTGAGCAGGAGTCCGTCCTCGGTGTCCATAAGGCCCTTGGTGACCGTCAGGACCCTCATTCCCTCCGGCAGAATGGGAAGGATCTCCTCCGCAAACCACTCCACACCGAAGCTGCTGACGCCTCCAATGACAACATCGGTATCCGCCAAGGCAGTATTCAGTTCCTCGATCTGGTAGTACTCAACGCCGGACGGAAAGGGCAGAGGAAGCTTGGGATGCTTCCCGGTGGCTTTGCAGGCATCAATGATCTCCCGGTCTAAAGGAGTACCCACAAGCCGTACCCGGTTGCCGTTCTCCCGTGCGGGAAAGGCAAGGGCGGAGCCCATCATACCTGAGCCGATAATTGTAATAGTGGCCATTAATATGCCCTCCGTATTTGACAATTGTAATTTCAATTAGTATGATAATAGCACGGAGCAAAGAAGAAATCAATACGACGCACGGAGGTTTTTGATGGAACAGTATTTAGGAAATGACCGCTGCGACTGCGGCAAGTTTCATCGTGTGGAAATTGAAGATGTGGTGATAGGCAAAGGTGCAATCAGCCATATTGGTGACTATATCAGAATGTTTGGCGCGCAAAAACCATTTTTGCTGGCGGATGCCAACACTTATAGCGCTGCCGGAGAACGCGTTTGCGAAATCCTGAACGCCGAGGGTGTTCCTTATTCCAAGTATGTATTTTCGGATAAAGCCCTTGAGCCTGATGAGACTGCAGTGGGCTCTGCCTTTATGCATTTCGATTGTTCCTGTGATCTGATCATCGGCATTGGCTCCGGTGTGATCAACGACATCGGCAAAATCCTCAGCAATATCTCCGGCAGAAAATATATCATTGTGGCCACTGCTCCCTCTATGGATGGCTATGCTTCTGCAACCTCCTCTATGTCTATGGACGGTTTGAAGGTGTCTTTAAGCAGCCGGTGTGCCGATGTGATCATTGGTGATACGGATATCTTGAAAAATGCGCCGGAGCATATGCTCAAAGCGGGGCTGGGAGATATGCTTGCGAAGTATGTGAGTATTGCTGAGTGGCGGATCGCCCATCTCATTACCGGTGAATACTACTGCGAGCGGGTGGCGGATTTGATCCGCAACGCGCTGAAAAAATGTGGGGCCAATGCCGCAGGGTTGCTCAAGAGGGAGGATGCCGCTGTTGAAGCGGTGTTTGAAGGACTTGTCATCGGCGGCATTGCCATGGCCT
This sequence comes from Faecousia sp., assembly GCA_045586485.1. GTDB lineage: Bacteria > Bacillota > Clostridia > Oscillospirales > Oscillospiraceae > Faecousia. The sequence continues at coordinate 5,395 of JAZNAK010000057.1, forward strand.
ATGCCGGCGTGTCCAGACCGGCCTCCGGCGTGGAGCACTATTTTTCCCACATTTGGGACATGCGGGGTCTGGAATGGGGAACACCTGTTGATCTGCACGGCATCCAGTGCGCGGTCGGCACGGCCCAGGCGGTCAGACTCTATGAGGAGCTGAAAAAGCATACACCCGATGAAGAAAAAGCCAGACAATATGTGGAGCAATTCTCCTATGAGGACTGGAAAACGCAGCTCCGGGCATTTCTCGGAAGCAGCGCTGAGACAATGATCACCCAGGAGGAACGGGAGCAAAAGTACAATAAGAACACCCATCCGGCCCGATTGGCTCTGATTGTGGGCAATTGGAATAAAATCTTGCAGATCCTGGAGGAAGAGCTGCCTGCATATGAGGAACTGGAGACGATATTAAATACCATCGGTATTTCTCCCCAATTGCAGCACCTCGGTGTGGACAGCGAGGCGGCAAAAATGACCTTCAAGGCTACGAAGGATATAAGAGATAAGTATGTTCTGTCGAGACTTGCCTGGGATCTGGGTGTTCTGGAAGACCTTTGCAACCTTCTGTAAGGAGAGAAAAATGAAAGATATTTCGCAATTGAGGCAGATACGGCTTTATCTGTTTGATATGGATGGGACGCTCTATTTGGGTGACAGACTGTTTGATTTTACGCCGGAGCTCCTGGATACCATTCGCCGCACCGGCAGGCGCTATCTGTTTATGACCAACAATTCCTCCAAGAGCGTGGAGGATTACATTATAAAACTGAAAAAGCTGGGCATTTCTGCGTGCTGCGAGGATTTTATCACATCATCCCAGGCCACGGCTTATTATTTGAAACTGCACTATCCAAACCACAGGCTCTATGTCTGCGGAACGCAGTCTCTGAAGCGGGAGCTGCAGACGGAGGGCTTTTCTATCACGGAGAAACTCGACGAGGTGGACTGTATCGTGATGGGTTTTGACACGGAGCTGACCTTCAAAAAACTGGAGGATGTGTGCCGCCTGCTTTCCGCCAACCCGGATCTTCCGTACATCGCCACCAACCCGGACTATGTGTGTCCCACGGAGTTCGGCAGCGTACCCGATTGCGGCAGCGTGTGCGATATGATCTTCAATGCCACTGGAATGCGTCCGGTTGTGATTGGGAAACCCAGCCCGTTAATGCCGGAACTGGCTATGGCCAGACTCGGTTTTACAAAGGAGGAGACAGCGGTCGTCGGCGACCGGATCTATACAGATGTGAAATCCGGTCTCAACGCAGACATCACCGGTATCCTGGTAATGAGCGGAGAGACGACCCGGGAGATTTTGGAAGCATCCGAGGATAAACCTCATTTTGTACTGGAAGATGCGTCAGAAATAATAAAAGCGCTTTAGGGATTCCCTAAAGCGCTTTCTTTTTACATATCAAAGACACCCATGATAATAATGCCGGCCACGGTAATTGCGATGCAGGCGTAGTGCTTCCAACTAAGCTTTTCCTTCAGGAACAGACGGCTCCAAAGGACGGAAGCAGCGCAGTAAGCAGAGATGATAGGAGCGGACATAGCCACATGCTCCTCATCAGCCAGAGCATAGATGTAAGCGAACTGACCGGCTGTCTCAAAGATAGCGCCCACATATTTGGGACCCTCCATCTTGGGTACCAGCTTCTGCTTTTTGATGATCACAGTATAAATAAAGCACAGAACGCCGGCGGCCAGGAAGGTCAGCTCATAGGCCACATTGGCGGAGTCTTCATCCAGCGTCTCCAGCACAAGGCTGTCTGCAAAAGTGCCGGCGGCATCCAGCAGGCAGTAGGCGATGGGCAGCGCCAGAGCCAGCCAGCTCTTGGCGTACTTATAATTGGAGGCAGACTGCCGCGCAGCGCGGAGCTCTTCGTCTTCGTTTGCTTCCACGAAACCGAGACCGATCACACCAACTGCGGCAAGACCGACGGCCACATACTGCATCGCGACCATATCCAGCGCTTCGCCGGCAATTACCGCCATAATGATGGTGGCGATGGCAACCAGCGCGCCGGAGGAATTGCAGATGGGGGAGGAGATGGAAAGCTCAATGTACCGCAGACCAACATAACCAAGGGTCATAGAACCGATGTACAGAAGAGAGACAGGCAGATATGTCCAAATGACTTGCCAGCTGATTGCAACTCCGCCGATGAAGATCTCATAAGCGGCATGCAGTCCCATGACCACACCCACGGCCATAACCATCTTAAACTGGGAGTATTTATCCTTGCTGTCACGACAGCCGATCTTAGAGAAAAAGTCAGAGCCGGACCAACACAGTAGAGCGATAATCGCAAACCAAAACCAATTCATACGATATCTCCTTTATTCTTTGTTTACAGGTTGATAAGACCTGCATCCACCATCTTCTGCAGGCTCATAAGAATGCCCAGTTTTGCGTGGCACCATGTAAGTCCGCCCTGGAAATAAACGGCATAGGGAGGACGGATGGGGCCGTCAGCGGAAAGCTCGATGGAGGAGCCTTGCACGAATGCGCCGGCAGCCATAATGACCTTGTCGTTATAGCCGGGCATATCCCAAGGCAGGGGGGTGGCATAAGAATCCACCGGCGCGGCGGCCTGAATGCCCTTGCAGAAGGCGATCATACCTTCCTCGCTGCCCAGCTCCACCGCCTGAATAATGTCGTGGCGGTTCTCTGTGGCGTTGGGAACGCACTTGAAGCCGAGAGGCTCATAGAGGTTGGCCGCAAAGATCGCACCCTTTTCCGCGCCGGCCACTACAGTGGGGGCAAGGAAGAAGCCTTGATACAGTGCCGGCATAAGACCCAGGTTTGCACCGACCTCCTGACCCAAACCGGGTGCAGAAAGGCGGTAAGCGCAGCGATCAACGCACGCTTGCGTACCGCAGATATAGCCTCCAATGGGAGCAAGTCCGCCACCGGGATTCTTGATCAGGCTGCCGACAACCATATCAGCGCCCACATCCGACGGCTCAATTGTCTCCACAAACTCACCGTAGCAGTTATCCACCATACAAATTATGTCGGGCTTTACGGATTTTACAAAGCTGATCAGCTCACCGATTTGCTTCACAGAGAAGCTGGGACGGGTCGCGTATCCCTTGGAGCGCTGGATGGTGACCATTTTGGTCTTGTCGTTGATAGCTTTACGAATGTGTTCATAGTCAACAGTGCCGTCCGCCAGCAGATCCACCTGCCGGTAGGTCACGCCGTACTCCTTAAGAGAACAAGGACTTTCCCGGATGCCAATGACCTCCTGCAGAGTGTCATAGGGAAGACCCACGGGGGAGAGAAGCTCGTCCCCGGGCAGGAGATTTGCAGACAGCGCAACAGTGAGGGCGTGGGTGCCGCAAGTGATCTGAGGACGGACAAGAGCGGCCTCTGTGTGGAACACATCTGCGTAGACCTTCTCCAGATTATCCCTGCCAACATCGTCATAGCCGTAGCCGGTGGTTGCGGCAAAGCAGGCGGCAGATACGCGGTTTTTCTGCATAGCGGCGATGACCTTTGCCTGGTTGTGTTCAGCAATCTGATCGATCAGGGCAAATCGATCGGTAAGGCTCTTAATCGCCTTTTCGCCGTAGCTGTAAACGGCGGGGCTGATGCCCATAGTATTATATAGTTCCAACAATTCTTCCATCGTGATTACCTCTGTTTCGTCTCAAAAATCTCATCAGCAAGATCCCGGAGCAGCTCCGGCCGGGATACGATCAATCCCTTGTTTTCCTCACCCAATATCAGCAGGGTATCCCCGGGTTGAATGTTAAACAGTTCCCGGGCTTCTTTGGGGATGACGATCTGTCCCCGGTCACCAACCTTTGCGGTGCCAAAAACCCGTCGGGAATTGCCTTTGCCAAGGACATGTTTTCCTCCGGCCATGCGTACTCTCCTTTCCCACTTTTCATACTTTTCATACCGTAGTGAGTATAATAGAATCCGTCCCGAATGTCAAGTTCGGGACGGAAAAATATCAATTCTTTCTTCGTCTGCCGCCAAAGAGCAAAATAAGGCGCAACAGTTGCGCAGCGGACACAGCTACCGCAGCAACATAGGTCATCGCCGCGGCGGTCAGGGTCTTCCTTGCGCCACGCTGCTCTTCCTCTGTAAGCAGCTGCCCGTTCTCAATGGCCTCCATTGCCCGACGGCTGGCATTGAACTCCACCGGCAATGTCACCAGCTGAAATACAAGGCTCAACGCAAAGCAGGCGATGCCGATATATACCAGGGTATAAGAGAAACTGCCAAGGGTGCTGAAGAGAATACCCAGAAGAATCAGAGGCATGGCCAGTTTAGAACCGATATTGGTGATGGGAATAATGGCAGCGCGGACCTTAATGGGGAAATATTCCTGGGCATACTGCACTGCATGGCCGGCCTCGTGGCAGGCAACGCCGATGGCCGCAGTGGATGTGCTGTCATAGACATCGGAAGAAAGGCGGATGACATTGGTTTTCGGGTCGAAGTGGTCGGTGAGATTGCCAGCGACCCGCTCAATCTGTACACCGGTGACACCGTTGGCCTGCAGGACACGCATAGCCGCATCTCTGCCGGTAATATGCCGGGAGGATAACTGACCGGAATAGCGCCGGAAGGTACTGTTTACCCTGGCGCTGGCGATCATTGCGATAAGCAGACAAGGCAGAACGATGACGATGTATGTCCAGTCAAAGCCGTAGTAGTAGGTATAGGGCATATCTGACCTCCTGATGATAAACTTTCCTTTAGTATACCCGCCTGTCGGGAAAAATGCAAGACAGACATCTCTGATATTCTTTACTTTCGCGCCAATTATGTGTATAATATTCCCATCCTTGATTAAGGAGAATGTATATGGAATTATTGTATTTTCTGGAAGGCCTTCGTGTGCCTGGGCTCAATGAGTTTATGCTGGCGGTCACCACATTGGGTGAAGAGACGGCATTCCTTATAATCGCGCTGATACTCTTTTGGTGCGTGGACAAGTATGTGGGATATTACACCCTCTTTGTTGGTTTCACCGGGACGCTCGCCAATCAGTTTATGAAGCTTTGGTTCCGGATCCCCAGACCGTGGGTTCTGGATGAGAACTTCACTATTTTGGAACAAGCCAGAGAAGCAGCCACCGGATACAGTTTCCCCAGCGGCCATACGCAGAGCGCGGTGGGAACATTTGGCTGCATTGCCTCTACTACGAAGAACCGTGCGGTGCGTATTGCGGCCATTGTAATTGCGGTTTTGGTGCCCCTGTCCCGGATGTACATCGGCGTCCATACACCTTTGGATGTGGGTGTTTCCATTCTTGTGGCACTGGCGCTCATTCTGATCTTTCGGCCTCTGGTCCTGACCAAGGACCGCAAGCATATGCCCATCCTTTTGGGTGTTATGCTTCTGCTGGCAGTGGGATTCTTGTGCTTTGTTGAGTTCTATCAATTCCCTGCGGACATCGATGAGCACAACTACCTCTCCGGCGTGAAAAATGCCTATACGCTTCTGGGTGCATTGCTGGGCGCGGTGGCAGTGTATATTGCCGATGAAAAGTGGATAAAGTTCCCTACAAAGGCAGTTTGGTGGGCGCAGATTTTGAAGATCGCCGTTGGCCTTGGGCTGGTGCTGATCGTCAAGAGTGGGACTAAAGAACTGCTGAATATGTTGTTTGGAGAATCCGTGGGCCGCGCTGTGCGGTACTTCCTGATTGTTGTGGTGGCGGGCGCTTTGTGGCCGCTAACTTTCCGGTGGTTCTCCGGACTCGGAAGCAAGGAGAAAGGGTAAATGTCTGTTGCGGTCTATATTCTCTTATCTCTCGTTTTGCTGATTCTTGTCAGCGGCGGGTATGTGTTTTTTGAGGCCTGCCTTCGCCGAAAAGAACCCAATTGGCTGGACGAGAAGGAAGTCGGGAAAACACCCTATGGGAAGTATTTCGAATACATTACCCAGTCTGACCGTTTTCTGAAGGAGCATGATGCAGAGGATATATATACAAACAGTTTCGACGGTCTGATGCTCCATGCCTGTTGGATTCCCGCCAAAGAGCCAAAAGGCACGATCATTCTTGCCCACGGCTACCGGAGCACCAAACTGGTTGACTTTGGACTGGTCTTTGAGCTGTATCACGATCTTGGGATGAATATCCTCGTTCCGGATCAACGGGCGCACGGTAAAAGTCAGGGTAGGTATATTACCTTTGGCGTTAAAGAAAGCGCAGATATACAGTCCTGGATCCAGTATCATAATTGCACCCATGGGAAAGATCCTGTGATTTTGAGCGGACTTTCCATGGGCGCTTCCACGGTGCTCTACCTTGCGGATGCGGAATTGCCTGAAAATGTAAAGGGAATCATCGCTGACTGCGGATTTACCTCCCCCAAGGAGATTATAGCCAGTGTGTTCCGCCGTGTGACCCATCTGCCGGCAACCGTTGTCCTTTGGGTAGCAGATTTGTTTGCCCGGGTATTTGCCGGGTTTCGTCTGAGTGAAAAGGATACAAGACAAGCGCTGCAGCGCAGTAAGCTGCCGGTATTCATGATTCACGGAACTGAGGATGGCTTTGTGCCCTGCGAAATGACGGTGCAGGGGTACGAGGCCTGCAGAGGAGAAAAGGAGATCCTTCTGGTGGAGGGAGCGGACCACGGGGTGAGTTTCCTTGTGGACAGACCCCGCTACGAAGAGATGGTCCGTGCGTTCCTTAAGAAGCATGTGGAGGGAATCAATGAACTACGCAACCATTAAAAACTGCGATATTGCCAACGGGCCCGGCGTTCGGGTGAGCCTGTTCGTGTCCGGCTGCACCCATCACTGCAAGGGCTGCTTTAATCAGGTGGCCTGGGATTTCGATTACGGCCAGCCGTTTACACAGGAAACCATTGACAGCATCCTGGATATGCTTGCGCCGGACTATGTGAAGGGTATCACGCTGCTGGGCGGTGAGCCCTTCGAGCCGGAAAATCAGCCGGCAATCCTGGATTTGCTCCGGCAAATGAACGCCAAATATCCCGAGAAAACCGTGTGGGCTTTCTCCGGATACCTGTTTGATAAGGAAATCCTCGCAGGCAAGCTTGGCCCGTGGGAGATAACGGAGGAACTCCTTAGCTATGTGGATGTGTTGGTGGACGGCCGATTTGTTGAGGAGAAAAAGGATTTGATGCTCCGATTCCGGGGGTCTTCCAACCAAAGGCTTATTGATGTGCCGTCTTCCCTCAAACAGCAGACGGTTGTTCTCTGGGAGGACTGGCAGGGCAACGGAAGGGGAATGAAATAATGAACAGAATCAATGTAAAGAAATTGAGAGTCAATGCAAAGCTTCCTACATACGGTTCCTGCGGCGCTGCCGGCGCAGATCTGTACGCCTGCTTGGAGGAAAATGTGGTGATCAGACCCGGAGAGACTGCCTTTGTGCCTACCGGAATCGCTATGGAGATCCCTCAGGGTTGCGCTGGACTCATTTACGCCCGCAGTGGATTGGCCTGTAAGCGGGGACTTGCTCCTGCCAATAAGGTGGGCGTAATTGACAGCGACTACCGAGGCGAGTTTATTGTTGTGCTGCACAACCACGGTACAGAGCCTCAGGAGATTGCAAACGGTGAACGGATCGCCCAGTTGGTGATCACCCCCGTGCTGACGCCCTGCTACGAGGAGGTCGCGGAGCTTTCTGACACAGAGCGCTCCGGCGGTGGATTTGGCTCAACAGGTAAATAAAAAATACCGGGTGTGAAGATTCACACCCGGTTTTTATTTTAATAGAACAGCAGATCCGAATAGGTGGGGTAGGGCCAGTAGTTCTTGTCAGTCAGCCGCTCCAAAGTATCGGCTTCGGCGCGCAGGGCCTCCATATCAGATACGATCACATCGTGGTAATAGTTGACAATGGCTTCCTTACCATCGGGGATGTTGTTGAGATCATCCTGCAGTTTTTCACAGCAGGCATACAGAGCGTCGGAGGCGGCGGATAACTGCTCTGCAAGAGCCTGCTCTGCCTTGCAGCCGATACCAAGCTCTTTCTTGGCCAAAATGCCCTTGCAAAGATCCTTGCTGTAGTGGATTGCAGCGGGAAGGATCTGGTGCAGCACCATATCGATGCAGGTCTTCGCCTCAATATTCACAATCTTCCGATAGGCGTCCAGATGGATCTCATATCTTGCACGGAACTCATCTTCCGTGTAAATGCCGTGCTTGGTGACAAGATCGATATTCTTCCGGCTGACATAGGTGGGCAGGCACTTAGCAGTAGAGGGGTAATTGCTGAGACCCCGCTTTTCGGCTTCTTGAGTCCATTCCTGCGCGTAGCCGTTGCCGTTAAAGATGATCCGCTGATGGTCGGTAAATGCTTTACATACAAGCTTTTGCAGTGCGGCCTCGAAATCATCAGCCTGTTCCAGTTCATCAGCAAACTTGCCCAGCACCTCAGCCATAATGGTGTCCAGCGCGATATTTGGACCGGCAATGGACTGGGAAGAGCCCAGCATACGGAACTCGAACTTGTTGCCGGTGAAGGCAAGGGGAGAGGTGCGGTTGCGGTCCGTGGTGTCCTTGGGTATTGCCGGCAGAACGTCCACGCCGATGCGCATAATGCTCTTTTCGGGGTCAGTATAATTGGTGCCATTGACAATGGAATCCACAACAGCATTCAGTTCGTCGCCCAGGAAGATGGAGATGATTGCCGGGGGCGCTTCGTTGGAACCCAACCGATGGTCATTACCGGCAGAGGCGACAGTACACCGGAGGAAGTCCTGATACTCGTCGATGCCGGTGATAAAGGCTGCAAGGAACACTAGGAATCTGGCGTTCTGACGGGGCGTCTTGCCGGGGCTGAAGAGATTCTGACCACTGTCGGTAGATAGAGACCAGTTATTATGTTTGCCGGAGCCGTTTACACCCGCAAAGGGCTTTTCGTGGAGCAAACATACAAGGTTATGCTTTGCAGCGCATTTTTTCATGACCATCATAATGATCTGGTTGGCATCGCAGGCGCTGTTCGCATCGGTGTAAATGGGCGCGATCTCGTGCTGACAGGGAGCAGTCTCATTGTGCTTGGTTTTGGAGAGAATACCAAGCCGCCAGAGCTGCTCATCCAAGTCCTGCATAAAGTTAGAAACGCGGGTGCGGATAGTGCCAAAATAGTGGTCGTCAAGCTCCTGCCCTTTGGGAGGCAGAGCGCCAAAGAGGGTGCGGCCTGTCAGACGCAGGTCTTCTCGTTTGGCATACATATCCTTTGGCAGCAGGAAATACTCCTGCTCCGCGCCAACGCAGGAAATGACACGCTTGGTTTCGTTATCACCGAATAACCGAAGGATCCGCAGGGCCTCGCGGGAGACTTCATCAATGGAGCGAAGCAGGGGAGTTTTCTTGTCCAGCGCAGCACCGGTGAAGGAGAAGAAACAGGTGGGAATGTACAGGCTTCCGTCCTTTACGAATGCGAAAGCGGTGGGGTCCCAGGCGGTATAGCCACGGGCCTCAAAAGTGGCGCGCAGACCGCCGGAAGGGAAGGAGGAGGCGTCAGGCTCGCCCCGGACGAGAGATTTTCCGGAAAACTCCATAATCACCCGTCCGTCGCTGGTGGGGGAAATAAAGGAGTCGTGCTTTTCTGCGGTGATGCCGGTCATAGGCTGGAACCAGTGGGTGTAGTGGGTCGCACCCTTCTCAATGGCCCATTCCTTCATCGCCTCGGCGATTTCGTTGGCTACCTGCAGCTCTAGCGGTGTGCTGGTCTCAATGCAGGATTTCCAGGAAGTGAAGATCTCCGGGCGGAGACGCTGCTTCATAACCGCTTCATTAAAGACATCGCTGCCGAAGATTTCCGGAACATTCACTGTATGGCTCATATTAACACTTCCTTCCAAATGGAAATAGTACTCTACATTAAATAGTATTCCATAAACGGCTAAAAAGCAAGGGAAAATCTGCCTGATTTTTGCATATAAATAAAAAGAAACGATTTTGCGAAAAGGAACGAAGAAATGTAAATATTCTTGATATATTGGCGAATGTATTACTTGCGTTTTTTGATAAATAGGTGTATGATATCCACAAACCAAATTGTAAAAGGGAAAGAGGAAGGAAAATGTCTTATCTGACCATGACAAAAGACCAATTGTTAGAAACATATAAGACGCTGTTTGACCACTTTGAAACCTGTAAGGCGCAGAACCTCAAATTGAACATGGCGCGGGGTAAGCCCAGCGCGAAGCAACTGGACCTGGTCAGCGACATTCTCAGCTGCCTTGTGGATCCTGAAGAGTGCTTCACCGATGGGATCGACGCCAGAAGCTATGGGGAACTGTCCGGCATTCCCGCAGCAAAGGACTATTGGGCAGATGTATTGGGGTGCAAACCGGAGCAGACTTTTGTGGGTGGCTCATCCAGCTTGAACATTATGTTTGATGTGATCGCCAAAGCGTATTCCCACGGTCTGCTGCACAGTATGCGTCCCTGGTGTAAGGAGGAGACCGTCAAGTTCCTGTGTCCCAGTCCCGGCTATGACCGGCATTTCAGGATCACAGAGTTCTTCGGCGCGGAGCTGATCACCGTTCCAATGACTTCAACCGGACCGGATATGGATGTTGTGGAGGAACTGGTGAAAGACCCCCAGGTCAAGGGCATTTGGTGTGTTCCCAAATACTCCAATCCCGATGGCATTATCTACTCACAGGAGACAATTAATCGGTTTGCCCGATTGAAGCCCGCTGCGCCGGATTTTGCCATTATGTGGGGTAGTGCCTACTGCGTCCACGAGTTTGAGGGGGACTATGTCCCGTTCCCGGACATCATTTCTCTGTGTGAAGCTGAGGGGAATGGGGATATGGTTTACGAGTTTGCCTCCACATCCAAGATCACCTTACCGGGCGCTGGTATTTCCGTGCTGGCAAGCTCTAAGGCAAACATTGATTATTTCCAGAGCATGTTTGGCATCCAGATGATCTCCCACGATAAGATCAATCAGCTGCGCCATGTAAAATACTTGAAGAATAAAGCCCACACCTTGGTAATTATGAAGCGCCACGCAACCGTGCTTGCGCCGAAGTTCCGTTTGGTGGTGCAGACGCTGGAGAGGGAGATTGCCTCTTGCGGCTTCGGCCAGTGGAACTGCCCCAAGGGTGGATATTTCATCAGCTGCAACACAATGCCCGGCACGGCTAAACGCGCTCTGGCGTTGTGCAAGGAAGCAGGAGTTGTGATGACCTCCGCCGGCGCGACCTTCCCCTACGGAAAGGATCCTCACGACAGCAACATCCGCATCGCACCCAGCATGCCACCCGTGGAGGAACTGGAGAAGGCTATGGATGTGTTCTGCACCTGCCTGAAGCTTGCGGCTTTGGAAAAGCTGCTGGCAATCCATTAAATACATAGCGTATCCCAAGCGACATATTGGACATTACTAAAGACGAGACCAGAAAGAAGGCATACTATGGAATTAGAATTGACTCCCAACGAAGGCAAGCAGGGCGTGACCATTATCGACGGCGTTTCTTATCAGCGCCTGCCTATTAAGACCCACCTAATCACCAATGAGGACGATATTGTGGCTGTCGCCGAGCAGTACGGTAAGCCCGTGCTGGCAGAAGCGGATGATGTTCTATTTATCTCTGAAAAGTGCGTCGCCTGCGCCCAGGGCAGAGCGATCCCGCTGGTGGACATCAAACCGAGAAAGCTGGCAGTATGGCTGAGCAACCATGTGACAAAGACCCCTCACGGCATCGGCCTCGGTATGCCCGAGACAATGGAATGCGCTCTGGTGGAATGCGGCGTCCTGCGGATTCTCTTTGCTGCTGTTATTTCTGTGATCGGCAAGAAGATATTCCGCAAGAAGGGCTGGTTCTACAAGGTCGCTGGCTACAAGGCCCGTTCCATCGACGGCCCCTGCCATAATACCATTCCTCCTTATAATCACTATGTTGTCCTTGGACCTCTGGAGCCGGACAAGGTAGCAAAACAGATCGCAGATAAGATTGGATACCGTACCATTATTGTAGACATCAATGACCTGGAAGGCCAGATTCTGGGCGTGTCTGACGCTGCCATGAACCGTGATCTGTATGTAATGATTCTGAAGGATAATCCTCTGGGCCAAGACAATCAGCAGACCCCCATGGGTGTTATCAGAACTGTAAAATAAAAAAGCAGGGCGGCACTCTCTGTGCCGCCCTAATGTCACTTTTTATGCCTTGGGAACGGGTTTTCCCAGTATTTTTTCAACGGTGGGGAGCAAGCCCTTTCCGTCGGGATGGAACTTTGCGTTCTGTGCCATATCATAGCCGGGCAGGATATTGCCTTCAATCAGGATGGGCCCATCCGGTGTTATGGCCACATCCCAGCCGATATAGGCAAGGCCGGGTTTGACCTTAGCTGCTTCCAGGCAGAGTTCAACAGCCTTGCGGAACATAGGAACTTCAAAACCAGGGAAGGCCGTTCCAGTCACCGGGTGAGTATCGTAGTACAGGCCGGTTTTATCACAAAAAGCGGGGAACTCTAAAATGCCATCCGGGCCGATCAGGGTGTACATACCACCGCTGGAAATATTGTCCACATGGTTATTGCCGCTGCCAACGCGGAGCAGTGAGTACAGAAAATGGGGTTCGCCGTTGACCATAAGAGTCACAATCCGCAATGTGTTTACACTCCCGGCGCACAAACGGTTCATATCCTCGTGCTGTGTGACGGCTTCCTCGGCAAGAAACTGCTTGCTGGCCAGGAGCCGTTCCGCCAAGGCCTGGTAGTCGGTGCTGCCATCGGTTTCAATTCGTTCGATTCCGGTTCCGCCGAAATCGGAAACCGGCTTCACAAAGATTGTGGGGGACTTTTCGCAGAGGGACTTAAGGCCTTCCGCGCCGGCTTGCCGGAGATCAACCCAGCTTCTGCCCACAAACGCTTCATAAGTCTCCAAAAACAGGAGCTTATCGTTCATAATAGGGTAGAGGGCTGTGTCATTGACCAGACGGGTCAGACCGATATTGTGGTGCATGGTCATAAAGGTGCGGCGCTTTTTGCCCCTGTTCATAGCAAAGCCGAACACGTGATAGTCCAAATACCCGACTCCGTATTTCAGCGTGCACCAGAGCATATCCACAAGAATACACAGGCGGTTTTTGCCGGTTTCTTTGTGTATGGCCTGAATGTTCTGATTCATCCGCTGGAAGCTGGCACCTTTCACGCGGCGGATGATGATTTTGGCTTTGGATAGAAGACCCATAAGCAAAACCTTCTTTCGTTTATTTGAAAAAAGCACCGCTGTAAAAATCAGCGGTGCTACGGTTGGTGCGAGAGATGGGACTCGAACCCACACGGCATAACCACACGCACCTCAAACGTGCTTGTCTACCATTCCAACACTCTCGCAAGTGCGCCACAGTATTATAACCCGACAGCTATGATTTGTCAACCCTATTTCGTCGACAGAATGAGCGATATTGTATTTTGATTTCAATTAGGAGAGCGATCTATGACACGTTTTTTTGTGACTCCGGAGCAGATGCAGCCGGACTTTTTGGTACTGACAGGTGAGAATGCCGCGCATGCAAAAGTGTTGCGGTTGAAGGCGGGTGAGCAGGTACTGGTCTGCGACGGTATGGGCAGGGAATGCATCTGTACAATCAGCGATGTCAGCCCCGGGCAGATCAGCCTGGTGGTCAACTGTCGGCAGGATTCAGAAGCAGAGGCAAAGGTGCGGGTCAGCATTTATATGGCCTTCTCCAAGGGAGACAAGCTGGAGCATGTGATCCAAAAGGCAACTGAATTGGGCGCGTATGAAATGATTGCATTCCCCAGCAGCCGCTGCGTATCCCGGCCGGATGACAAAAGCCTGTCAAAGAAGCTGGAGCGTTGGCAGAAGATCGCTGCCTCTGCGGCAGAGCAGTCCGGCAGAGGACAGATTCCGCAAGTGCTTGCTCTGGGTAGCTATAAGGACGCGCTGACCCGTGCAGCCGCTGCCGATAAGGCGATCCTTTTCTATGAGAATGAACGGGCCACCACACTGAAGATGGCTTTGGAAGAAGGCCCTTATTTCTCCATCAGCCTTCTCACAGGGCCGGAGGGCGGCCTGGAGGAGCGGGAAGTGGAGCAGGCAAGAGATGCGGGGCTGCAGATTTGCACCCTTGGCAAGCGCATCCTGCGCTGTGAGACGGCGCCGCTTTGCGCCTTGTCCGCTGTGATGTATGCCAGCGGGGAGTTTTAAGAAAAATGCCGGTCGAAAGACCGGCATTTGTTATTTATGATATTTGCTGCCGGCCTGTATGGCTTCTGCTCGGTAGAGCTGTTCCAAAACCATAACCCGGGCTAAATGGTGGGGGAAGGTCATTGGACTCATGGACAGACTAAAATCTGCCATCTTCTTGAGCCTTGCCGCCAGACCGAAGGAAGACCCTATAAGAAAGCAAGCGTTGCTTTTTCCGGATAGCTTAATCTCTTTTATCTTATCTGCCAGCGCTTCCGAGGAGAGGAGCTTTCCCTCAGGCGCTAAAACACACAGCCAGGCGCCTTTCGGTATCTTTGTCAAAATCGCGTCCGCTTCTTTCTCCAGCGCTGCGGTGATCTCAGCAGCTGAGGGGTTGTCCGGCAGACGGACTTCCGGCAGTTCGATTAACTGAAATTGACTGTACAGCTTCATGCGTTTTTCATATTCCGCAGCGGCGGAAAGATAGAACTTTTCCTTAAGTTTTCCGGTGGCGATCAGTGTAATGCTGAACATTTTCTCACATCCTTTGCTACAGTATACCACGAAAACCTGCTGATTTCCACCATTAATTATGTAATTATGGGCAGCCGAATACCGACTGCCCCGTCACTTATTTACCTTTCTGCATTTGATATTTTTGTTGCGTTGCAAGACCGCCCCGGATATGGCGCTCAGCCTTGTTGACATCCAGGATCTGTCGTACTTGCTGATATAATCTGCGGTTATATTGCGGGAGTCTTTGGGAAAGATCTTTATGTACCGTTGACTTGGATATACCAAAATGTTGGGCGGCGGTTCGTACGGTTGCGCCGGTTTCTATGATGTACACAGCCAGTTCACAGGCTCTTTCTTCTATCGTTTCTGCCATATAGATTCCCTCCCTGCTGTGTCCTGCCAAGAAATCTTATGGCGGTAAAATGGGAAATATACCTGCTTGACACCGGGAAGAGAAGAAGATAAAATAAAAATAGAATAATTTGACTGCATAGTCATAGTTTATACATATTGTATTGATACACTAATGAGAGAAAGGGGAGACCGCTTTGATCGAACTGAACAAGAAGACCCTGCGCCGTATTTTTCTTGGCGCGGCCGGATGTATTATTTTATATTGGCTGCTTCACGAGACAGAGCGTGTAAAGGCGTTTCTGAAGGTTATCTCCGGATTCACAACACCCTTTGTCCTGGGCGGTGTTCTGGCATTTATTTTGAATGTCCCTATGCGGGCCATTGAAACGAAGCTTCTGAAGAAAATGAAACGGGAAGGCGCGAGACGCATAATCGCAGTGATCCTTACATTCATCGCTGTACTGATTGTCGTCTCTGCGGTGTGCTGGCTGCTGATCCCTCAGGTTGTCGAGACGGTAAAATCCCTGATCCCCAGCCTGTATAATTTCTTCTCAGAAGCGCAGCAATTTGTAATCGACAAACTCAGTGACAACCCTCAGCTGATGGATTGGTTTGTTGCCAATACAGAAATCGAAAATATCCAGTGGGATACACTCATTAAGGATGCGCTGGCAGTGTTTGGCAACAGCGTTTCTGCCATTGTCAGCGGCGCGATCTCCGCTATCGGTACGATCTACTCCGGCGTCTTTAATGTCGTCATCGCTGTTGTGTTCTGTGTTTACTGCCTGTTCCAAAAGGAAACGCTGTCCCGTCAGGGCAGAAAACTTCTTTACGCGTTTGTCAAGGAAAAAACGGCTGATACTACGATCCGCATCCTCCGGTTGACAAACTCCACCTTCTCCAATTTCCTCTCCGGCCAGTGCCTGGAGGTATGCATCTTAGGCGCGATGTTTGCCGTCGCCATGGCAATCTTCCGCATGCCCTATATCCCGCTGATCAGTGTTGTTATCGCTGTGACAGCGTTTATTCCCATTATTGGCGCGTGGGCCGGCTGCGTTGTGGGCGCATTCCTGATTTTTGTGCAGGACCCGATGCTGGCTGTTTGGTTTGTGATTATGTTCGTGATCATTCAGCAGATCGAGAACAATCTGATCTATCCCCGCGTTGTGGGAACCTCTGTTGGTCTGTCCGGCATGTGGGTGCTGATCGCAATCACCATCGGCGGCGAATTGATGGGTATTTTGGGTATGTTCCTGATGATTCCCGCAGTGTCTGTTCTGTACACGCTTATTAAAGAGCGCACCAACAGAAAGCTGGAAACTTCTCCTGTTGATCCCGAGAAGTTCAAACCCCAGCCGCCGGAGCTGAGCTCCAAGTTTAAGGAGAAGCGCCATGACAATAAGCGCAAGAGAATGATCAGAAGAGAATCCAGAAAACAGTCTTCCGGTAATGAGAAAAAAGAGTGATGGATTTAGTCCATCACTCTTTTTTAGCAATATAAAAGCCCACCCTCTTTTGAGGGTGGGCTTTGTTGTGTATTAGTCCTTGTACATCTCAACCAGCTTCAGCAGGTGCTCGTAGCGCTCCTTGGCAGCAGCCTCGTTCTTTGCGAACAGATCGGTTGCGCGCTCGGGGAACTCACGGGTCAGACGTGCATAGCGGGCCTCGTTCAGCAGGAACTCCTGATAGCCATCCTTGGGAGCCTTGGAGTCCAGAGTGAACTTGTTGGTCTCCTTGCTGGGATCGAAGCGGAACAGGTCCCAGTAGCCGCACTCGACAGCCTTCTTCATCTCAGCCTGGCAGTTCATCATGCCGCCCTTGATGGAGTGCATCTCACAAGGAGCGTAGCCGATGATCAGGGAAGGACCGTTGTAAGCCTCAGCCTCGCAGATAGCCTTGATGGTCTGTGCCTGGTTAGCGCCCATAGCGATCTGAGCAACATAGACATAGCCGTAGGACATTGCGATCTCAGCCAGAGACTTCTTCTTAGTTTCCTTACCGGAAGCAGCAAACTGAGCAACCTGACCAATGTTGGAAGCCTTAGAAGCCTGTCCGCCAGTGTTGGAGTAAACCTCAGTGTCAAAGACGAAGATATTGACATCCTTGTTGGAAGCCAACACATGGTCAACACCGCCGAAGCCGATATCATATGCCCAGCCGTCGCCGCCAAAGATCC
>JAZNAK010000058.1:0-7978 GCA_045586485.1 Faecousia sp.
AAGGCGTGGAGGGAGATGTTCACCTTGTGCAGGGCGGGGGAGGAGAGAAGCAGATCCTGCCGGCTGGAAAGGAGCGTGCCGTTGGTGGTGATGATCACCCGGAAATCATAGCGGTGGGCAATATCCAAAAATACGCCCAAATCCGGGTGGCATAGAGGCTCACCCATCAAGTGAAAATACAAAAAGTCGGTATAGGGGCGCAGCTTTGGGGCAAGGAGGGCAAACTCTTCCGGTGTCATCCGCCGTTTCTGCCGCCGGGTGCCGGGACAAAAAGCGCAGCTTAAATTGCACAGGTTGGATATCTCCACATAGACCTTTTGAAAACGCATAGCTTACCCTCCTTTCCTATTTATGAGTATATCACAGGGGAGCAAAAAAGCAAAATAAAAATACTGCCCGGGTCAGCCCGGGCAGTGGTTTCTGTTTACATCTTTTCGGGGGCGGAGAAGCCAAGAATGTCAATACAAGTCTCCAGGATCTGCTTAGCGAGGCCGATGAGGCTGATATAGCCGGCCTGCAGGGCCTTATCCTCCTCGGTGAGGATCCGGGTCTCGTGGTAGAACTTATTGACGCAGCCTGCCAGCTCGTAGATATAGGCGCAGATCAGATTGGGAGCGGAGGCGGCAAGGGCGCTCTCCAGTGCGGGAGCAGCTTTGGTGATGGCCAGCATCAGGTCCTTGGCGTAGATGTTGGCAGGTGCCTGAATGGGCAGATGCTCCCAGGCGCCATACTTGGCCAGAATGGATTTGACGCGGACGATGGTGTAGAGAATGTAAGGACCGGTGTTGCCTTCAAACGCGGCAAAGCGCTCCATATCGAAGTTGTAGTCCTTGGTGGGCTGGTTGCTCAGATCGCCGTATTTCAGGGCGGCCATGGCGATCTTGGCGGTGGTCACCTCCACCTGGTCGTCGCTGACGATCTTGTTCTCCACAACCTTGGCGCGGACAAAATCCGTCATATCAGCAATCAGCTGCTCCAGTCGCAGGACACCGCCGTCACGGGTCTTGAAAGGCTTGCCGTCGGCGCCGTTCATCGTGCCGTGACCTATATGCTCCATCTGCGTCTCGGCTTTGATGATGCCGCACTTCTTGGCGGCACGGAACACCTGCTCAAAGTGGAGATTCTGCCGCTTGTCGGTGACATAGAGCATCTTGTCAGGCGCCCAATCCTGCATCCGCTGCAAGATGGTAGCAAGGTCCGTGGTGGCATAAATGGAGGAGCCATCGGACTTCACCAAAATCATAGGGGGAACTTCCTTCTTGTCTGTCTCTTCCGCCACGGGAACCACCCAGGCGCCTTCGCTGAGGACAGCCAAGCCGCGCTCCTTCAGGTCGGCAACCATACCGGGGATATAGGGGTCGGCATCGCTTTCGCCCAGCCACTTTTCGTAGTGGACATCCAAGGTGTCATAGATCCGCTTCAGGTCGGGCAGGGAGATGTTCATAATGTGCTGCCAAATGGCGCGATAGCCACGGCGGCCCTGCTGCAATTCAAAGGTGGCAGTGTGCGCCTTTTCTGCGAATACAGGGTCGGTCTTTTTGGAGGATGCGGTGGGATAGATCTCCTCCAAGTCGGACAGGGTAAAGGGAGCATCTGTGGGATAGTCCCCGGTGAAGGTGTCGTCAAAGTAAGGCAGATCCGGCTGGCGCTCCCGGAGCTCTGCGATGATCAGACCCATCTGCAGACCCCAGTCGCCCAGGTGCACATCACCGATGGTATGATAGCCTAGGAACTTATGCAGCCGCTTCAGCGCCTCGCCGATGATGGCGGGACGCAGGTGGCCGATGTGCAGAGGCTTTGCCACATTGGCGCCGCCGTAGTGCACCACGATGGTCTTGCCTGCGCCGATCTTCTCTACGCCGAAGTCAGCAGTGGTACGCATACCTTCCAGGTAGTTCTGCAGGAACGCGTCGGACAGCTTCAGGTTGATAAAGCCGGGCATCACTGCCTCGATCATAGAAAAGTCGGCGGCCTCCAGCTTTTCTGCCACGGCGTTTGCGATGGCGATGGGGGCGCATTTGTACTGCTTGGCGGCGGCCAGAGCGCCGTTGCACTGGTACTCGCAAAGGTCGGGGCGGTTGGAGACCGTCACCCGGCCGAAAGAGGCGTCGTAGCCGGCGGCAACAAAGGCCTCCTGCATTTTCTTTGTAATGATATCAAGGATTTTATCCATTTTATTTCTCCTTTTGCTGGCTGAGCCATTCCAGATACTCGTCGTAAGTGCCGTACCGGTCCACAATGGTGCCGTCCGGCTGGAAGGCGATCACGCGATTACAGGTGGAGGTGAGCATTTCGTGGTCGTGGGAGGCAAGGAGCACCACACCGGTGAAGGCCTCAAGACCCTTATTCACTGCTTGAATGGATTCCATATCCAAGTGGTTGGTAGGCTGGTCCAGCAGCACCACATTTGCGCCGGAGAGCATCATCTTGCTGAGCATACACCGGACCTTTTCGCCGCCGGAGAGCACATCCACACTCTTGAAGGCATCCTCACCGGAGAAGAGCATTCTTCCCAGGAAACCACGGAGGTAGACATCGTCCTTCTTGACAGAATACTGGCGCAGCCAGTCCACCAGCTCCATTTTATTACCTTCGAAATATTCGGTATTGTCCTTGGGCAGGTAGCTGCGGGAGGTGGAGATGCCCCATTTCACAGAGCCCTCGTCCGGCTCCAGCTCGCCCATCAGCACTTTGAACAGAGCGGTCTGGGCCAGCTCATTTTCACCTACGAAAGCGATCTTGTCCGTTCTGCCAACGGAGAAGTAGACCTTGTCCAGCAGCTTGACGCCGTCCACGGTGACGGATACATCGTTGACGGTCAGAATGTCCTTGCCCAATTCCCGCTCGGGCATAAAGCCTACGAAGGGATAGCGACGGGTGGAGCAGGGCATTTCCTCCACAGTCAGCTTGTCCAGCAGCTTCCGGCGGGCGGTTGCCTGCTTGGCTTTGGCCTTATTGGCGGAGAAACGCTGAATGAACAGCTGCAGTTCTTCGATCTTCTCCTGATTGCGTTTGTTCTTGTTGCGGATCATGGCCTGCACCATCTGGCTGGATTCGTACCAGAAATCGTAGTTGCCCACATACATCTTGATCTTGCCGTAGTCGATATCCACGGTGTGGGTGCAGACGGTGTTCAGG
The DNA here is from genome assembly GCA_045586485.1 of Faecousia sp. GTDB lineage: Bacteria > Bacillota > Clostridia > Oscillospirales > Oscillospiraceae > Faecousia. Next base: position 3,139 of record JAZNAK010000058.1, read on the forward strand.
AAGTGCCGGTCGTGGGACACAGCGATGACCATACCGGGGAAGTCCAGAAGGAAGTCTTCCAGCCAGTTGATGGATTCAATGTCCAGGTTATTGGTAGGCTCGTCCAGCATAACGATATCCGGATTGCCGAAGAGCGCCTGGGCCAGCAGCACCTTCACCTTCAGCCGGGGGTCGGTGTCGCCCATGATGTCATAGTGCATCTCCGGGCCGATGCCAAGACCCTGCAGAAGCCGGGAGGCGTCGGACTCGGCTTCCCAGCCGCCCATCTCCGCAAACTCCACCTCCAATTCAGAGGCGCGGAGGCCGTCTTCGTCGGAGAAATCGGGCTTTTCGTAGATGGCGTCCTGTTCCTTCATCACATCGTACAGGTGCTGATTGCCCATAATGACGGTGTCCATAATGGTATAGGCGTCGTAAGCGTTCTGATTCTGCTTCAAAACAGAAACGCGCTGGTCGGGAGCAATGGTGACAGAGCCGGCGGTGGAGTCCAGCTCGCCGAAGAGAATCCGCAGGAAGGTGGACTTGCCGGCGCCGTTTGCGCCGATAATACCGTAGCAGTTGCCGGGAAGGAACTGCAGATCCACATGCTGGAACAGCCATTGGCCGCCAAATTGCATACCTAAGTTGCTGACAGTAATCATTGTTTACTCCTTATCATAAGCACATAATTATTCATTATAATTGTAGCAGAAAAACCGCAATAATCAAGGATAATCTTTTGTGGCGAAAAAGTGGTTTTGCCCCCTTGCTATTTCGGGGGATTTCCTATACAATAAATAAAGTGTTTGTTTTTGCAGCCTATATGGAGAAGGGGTGTAGAAAAGATGAAGCTTGGCTATGATCACGATAAATATATCCGTACCCAGTCTGCCCATATCCGCGAGCGGATTGCCCAGTTCGGCGGCAAGCTGTATCTGGAGTTCGGCGGCAAGCTGTACGACGATAACCACGCTGCCCGCGTGCTCCCCGGTTTCCAGCCGGACAGTAAACTGAAAATGCTCCTGCAGCTGAAGGAGCAGGTGGAGATGGTCATTGCCATCAACGCCGACGACATCGAAAAGAACAAGACCCGGGGCGATCTGGGTATCACCTACGACCGGGATGTGATCCGGCTGATCGATGTGTTTCGCAGCTTTGGACTCTATGTTTCCAGCGTGGTGCTGACCCGCTTCTCCGGTCAGTCTCTGGCAAAGGCCTTCCAGGATCGCCTGGAGGCGATGGATATCAAGGTTTACCACCATTATGATATCCCCGGGTATCCCGGAAATATCTCCTACATCGTCAGCGATGAGGGCTACGGCAAAATCGATTTCATTCAGACCACCCGCGAGTTGGTAGTGGTGACAGCTCCCGGCCCCGGCAGCGGCAAGCTGGCTACCTGCTTGAGTCAACTTTACCTCGAGCACAAGCGGGGCGTGATGGCAGGCTACGCCAAGTTTGAGACCTTCCCCGTTTGGAATCTGCCGCTGAATCACCCGGTAAACCTGGCTTACGAGGCGGCAACATCTGACCTGAGCGATGTGAATATGATCGATCCCTTCCATCTGGAAGCTTACGGCACCACCACCGTGAACTACAACCGTGATGTGGAAGCCTTCCCCGTGCTGGTGACTATGTTCGAACGGCTGCTGGGCGAGTGTCCCTACAAGTCTCCTACGGATATGGGCGTCAATATGGTGGGCAATTGCATTATGGATGACCAGGTGTGCCGGGAGGCCTCCCGCCAGGAGATCGTCCGCCGGTACTACACGGCGCTGTGCGATCAGAAGCAGGGTAAAGCTGATAGCTCACAGATTCTGAAGCTGGAACTGCTGATGAAGAAAGCAGGCGTGTCGGTAGATGCCCGGAAGGTGGTAGCGCCTGCTTTGGAAAGAGCGGATCAGACCGGAAAGCCTGCCGCTGCCATGGAGCTGCCCAACGGTCGTATCGTCACCGGCAAGACCTCCAGTTTGCTGGGCGCTTCCGCGGCGCTGCTGCTGAATGCGTTGAAGACCCTGGCCGGTATCGACGATGATCTGCATCTCATTGCGCCGGAGGTTATCGGCCCGATTCAGCACCTGAAGGTGGACCATCTGGGCAACCGGAATCCCCGCCTGCATACGGACGAGGTGCTGATCGCTTTGTCCATCTGCGCGGCAACCGATCCCCGGGCGGAACTGGCCATGGAGCAGCTGGACAAGCTGCGGGGTTGCGAGGTACATTCTTCTGTGATCCTCTCCCAGGTGGACGAGAAGGTCTTTAAGCGGCTGGGTGTGAATCTCACCTGCCAGCCCCGGTACAAAGGCTAAATAATAAAAGGAGTGGCTATGCCACTCCTTTTTTGTTAAACAATTCATCGATCGATCCAAAGCGGTAGCCGGCGGATTCCCATTTGGTCAGCAGTTCGTCCAAAATCTCTGCGTTGGTGCTTGATGTGGAGTGGAGCAGCACAACAGCGCCGTTGTGGGTCCGGGGCAGCAGCTTTGCGAAGGCCTCCTCTTTGGTGGGCTGGGCGTCGTTTTTCCAGTCCACATAGGCAAGACTCCAGAACACGGTTTTATAGCCCAGCTCCTTGGCAAGCAGAAGATTCTCCTGACTGTAGACACCCTGGGGCGGCCGGTAATATTTGGGCAGCTCCTTGCCGGTGGTCTCCTGAAACAGCTTTTCCAAATCCTGCAGCTGCTTGGCGAAGGCGTCCTTGTCCGTGAGTTTGCTCATATCCGGGTGGCTCATCGTGTGATTGCCTACGATATGGCCTTCATTCACCATCCGGCGCACCAGGTCGGCATTTTTTTCGATGTAGTTTCCCACCAGGAAGAAAGCGGCGGGAGCATTGTGCTTTTTCAGCACATCCAGGATCTTCTCTGTGCTGCCGTTTTCGTAGCCGGAGTCGAAGGTCAGGTAAATGACCTTTTCTGCGGGATCTCCAAGATAGGCAGCGTCATACTGGGCAAGCTGCCGGGCGCTTGCCGGGCCGGTGGGCGGCTGACCTTCCGCGGGAAAGGACAATCCCCACGCGCCGGTTTGCAGGGCGATCCCCCAAAGCTGGGCAACAGACAGAATGATTGCGGCGCATATGGCGCCGACGGCTATGTAAATATGTTTTTTCCCCATAGACAATCCCTCCTGGGACAGTCTATGGGGAACGGTTTTTTAATATACGAAACTCTTCAGCTTTTTGCTCAAATGCCAAGCCAGCAGAAGCTTGGCTGCATCGGGGAGCAGGAAAGGAACAACACATTGCAAAAGAATGACGATAAATGTGCCGGAGCCGCCGTCTGCTACATATAAGCGATAGTACCAAAGGCTACCCGAAAGATAGCACACCAAGAGGCCGGCGGTCATGGAGAGCAGGGTGTGCTTGGGGAAGAGGGAAGTGGCAAGCCAGTACACAAGGCCGCAGGCAAGAAAACCCATAAGGTAGCCGCCGGAGGTATCCAGGATCGCGCCAAAACCGCCCCGGAAACCGGAAAACACCGGAAGACCCGCTGCGCCCAGCAGCAGGTACACCAAAATGGCGATGCAGCCGCGCCGTCCGCCCAGCACCCAAAGGCACAGGAAAATGCCGAAGGTCTGCAGAGTGAAGGTCAGACTGCCGGCGGGAACGGAGATCCAGGCGCAAATGGCCAGCAGCGCCGAAAACAAACCGCACAGAGCCATATTTTTCGCTTTCATGCGCATCCCTCCCGTTCTGGGGACTAGGATAGCAGACCCCCGGGAGAATGTCAATTTGTTTCCGTCGGCAGCGAAAAATAAAATCTGCGAAATTGACGAAAAACAGGCAAATATTTTGTGATTTTTCCTAAAAAAACTATTGACAAGAGGGGAATATAGTGGTAAGATAATCGGGCGCGTGTAGGGAAACTCTGCGCGTGCACTGCGATGATGCAGGAGATTGCGCCTAAAAAGCGGTAACTTCTGCGGAGTATGTCCGGTCATCGGGCGGCTGAACTGCTTCTGTTTAGCGCTGCGTATATCGCTGCGGCAGGAGAACGGTCGGCCTTGCGTCGGCCATTTTTCTTGGCACAGAGTGATACGCACGGTGGCGTGAACAAAACAGTTCGACCGTACCCAGGCACCACGCAAACTGAGTACGTCAAAATCAAGGAGGAAACAAAAACCATGGCAAATCAGGAAATGATCCGCATTCGGCTGAAGGCCTATGACCATCAGCTCATCGACTCCAGCGCGGCTAAGATCGTTGATACCGCTAAGCGCAACGGCGCTGCTGTCTCCGGTCCCATCCCCCTGCCCACTAAGAAGGAAGTGGTCACCATCCTTCGCGCTGTTCACAAGTACAAGGATAGCCGTGAACAGTTCGAGCGCAGAACCCATAAGAGACTGATCGATATCCTCAACCCCAACCAGAAGACTGTCGAAGCTCTGATGAGCCTGGACCTTCCCGCTGGCGTTGAGATAGAGATAAAGCTGTAATCCCGAAAGGAATTATGGCTGCCCGCACTGTCTGGCATCGGGCGGACGGGTCATGTTGGCAAAGAGTCCCAATGCTCCGCGTCAACCAATAACCTAAAACAAAAGGAGAAAACACATGAAAAAGGCAATCATCGGCAAGAAAGTGGGTATGACCCAGATCTTCGATGAGACCGGCAAGGTGATCCCTGTTACCGTTGTGGAAGCAGGTCCCTGTGTCGTCACTCAGAAGAAGACCGTTGAAACCGACGGCTACACCGCCGTCCAGCTGGGCTTTGAGGATGTCAAGGAGTCCAAGCTGAGCAAGCCTGAGGCTGGCCACCTGAAGAAGGCCGGCGTCGAGGCTAAGAAGCACCTGAAGGAGTTCCAGCTGGAGAACGCAGCCGAGATGAACGTCGGCGACGTGGTTAAGGCTGACACCTTCGCAGCC
>JAZNAK010000059.1:0-4557 GCA_045586485.1 Faecousia sp.
GGAGGCCAGATACCGCCATACCGTTGCCAGCATGGCCCGGTCGGGCAGCAGTAACGCAGCGTCTGCGGGGGTCAGAGAACCGGAGCGCAGGGATATATACTGGGAGACTTCCGCGGAACAGGGAGCGCTGCAGCTGGGACGGATGTCCAGCACGTTCATCTGAACGGAACGCTCACCCCGATATTCATTGATCTGGGGATTGAAAGCAACGTCAACCACGTCACCCGGCTCAATGGAAGCGGTCTCCGGCGTGGCAGAGAAGAAAATGGCATTGATGAGATGATGCCCATGGCGCAGCCGCAGCCGCATATGTTTGCCGCTGCCTACCAGACTGATACGGTCCACGGTCAGCCTCTCCATCATCAGAACCGGCTTCGGACAGCCGTTTCCGCAAGGTTCCAATGCTCCCAGAGAATCAATGTTGGGAATGGTCAGAAGCTCCGGGGTGATGGCGCAGTCGATATCCAGAACCGTACGGGGACCGGCACCTGCATAGAATTGGGAGGCCAGCTGACAAATCTGCTGCCGGAAGGGGATGATCTTGCTGCGGGAAATGGTGAAACCGGCAGCAAGCTCGTGACCGCCGTAGCTTTCCAGCAGATCGGAAAGCGCAGTCAGAGACGAGAACAGATTGAAGCCGCCGAAGCTGCGGGAGCTGGCCTTGCCACGTTCCCCGTCCAGACAGATCAGGAAGGTGGGGCAGCAGTATTCTTCAGCGATGCGGCTGGACACGATGCCCACCACACCCTGGTGCCAATCTTCCCCCGACAGCACGATGGCATCCGGAACTTCACCGGCGGGGAGCATCTCGGTGGCCTGTCGGTAGATCTCCGACTCCACGCTCTGCCGCTGGCGGTTCAGCTCACAAAGCCGACAGGCCAGTTCTTCTCCGTGGGCGCTGTCCCGGGTGAGAAACAGTTCCACAGCCAGCTCGATCTGCCCCATCCGTCCGGCGGCGTTGATCCGGGGAGCAAGCATATATCCCACCGCGGAGGCAGTGATGTCGCCGGGCTCGCAGCCGCATTGCTGCATCAGCGCGGCAAGACCGGGCCGGGCGGTGCGTTGGAGCATGGCAAGGCCCTTGGACACAAAGGTACGGTTCTCCCCCTGCAGGGGCATTACATCCGCCACTGTGCCAAGGCAGACCATATCTGCGTAGGCGTCCAGCACCTCCTGCTGGTCGCCGCACAGAGCGGCCGCCAACTTAAAGGCCACGCCCACGCCGGAGAGGGCCATATGGGGGTAGCCTCCGTCGGGCCGATGGGCGTCCACCACCGCAACGGCCTCGGGCAGCGCGTCTTTGCACTCGTGGTGGTCGGTAATTACCAGATCGATCCCCAGCTGTTTGCACAGCTGCGCTTCTTCCAGGGCGGTGATGCCGCAGTCCACAGTGATGATCAGCGTGACACCCAGGCTGTGGAGGTAATCGATGGCAATGGGATTCAGACCATAGCCCTCCTCCAGCCGACCGGGGATATAGGGCACGCAGTCGCAGCCGTGGCTGCGGAGAAAGTCCGTCAGCAGGCAGGTGGCGGTGATGCCGTCCACATCGTAGTCGCCAAAGACGGCGATCTTCTCACCCCGTTCCATGGCAAGGCCCACCCGTCCCGCAGCCAAGTCCATATCGGTGAGCAGGAAGGGGTCCAGCAGCGGTGCGTTGCAGTCTAAGTACCGGTCCGCGTCTGTTTTGTTTTCGATGCCCCGGGAAGAGAGCACCATTGCCGTCAATGGGGCATAACCGCCGCTTACCAGGGCGTTGACGGCTTCCGCGCCGGGGGCCGTCGTGTTCCAGATTCCGTATTTCAAAGCATTCCACATCCATTATATCATTTTCCTAATATTATACCAAAAATGCAGGCAATACACAATAGAAAAGTTCTATAAACCGGACAGGCAGCATAAATAGATGATAGACAATGTAGGGCGGGGGCTTGCTCCCGCCGGAGAAAGGCAGATAAAAACAATCAGGAGGTTGTTATGAGACGGATTTTGTGTTTAATTTTGCTGGTGGCGGCGCTGGCAGTTCCGGTCGGCGCGGTGGAAATGGACATTCCCGCCAAGAGCGCGGTGCTGCTGGATGTAGCCACCGGGCAAGTGCTTTACGAGCAGAACGCCCACGAAGCGCTGCCTCCGGCCAGCGTGACGAAGGTGATGACCATGCTGCTGATCATGGAGGCCATCGACACCGGCCGGATCGGCTGGGATGACACGGTGACCACCTCCTCCGCCGCTGCGGCAAAAGGGGGTAGCCAGGTGTACCTGAAGGAGGGAGAGACCATGTCGGTTGCGGATATGGTCAAATCCATAGCAGTGTCCTCCGCAAACGACTGCGCCTGCGCCATGGCGGAGCATATTGCCGGCAGCGAAACGGCCTTTGTGGATATGATGAACAGCCGGGCGGCAGAATTGGGAATGAACGACACCCACTTTGTCAACTGCACAGGCCTGGACGATGACGAAATGGCGAAGGATCACAAGACCTCCGCCTACGATATCGCGCTTATGTCACGGGAGCTGCTGAAAAATCACCCGGACATCAAAAAGTACACCACCATCTGGATGGACACAGTGCGTGGCGGCGCCTTCGGCCTTTCCAATACCAACAAGCTGGTGCGGTTTTACCAGGGGGCGACGGGACTGAAGACCGGCTTCACCTCCAAGGCAGGCTACTGCCTGTCTGCGTCGGCAATGCGCGACGGAATGGAGCTGGTGGCGGTGGTGATGGGCTGCGCCACCTCCAAGGAGCGGTTTGCCGCCTGCAAGAGCATGCTGGATTACGGATTTGCCACCTATGCCCTGATCACGCCCCAGCAGGAGAAGCGGGAGATCCCGGTAAAGCTGGGAGTCGCGCCTACGGTGATGGCAGCCCCAGCGGGATACGATGCGGTGCTGATCGATAAGGGGCAGAAAGCGGGGATCACCCAGGAGACGGAGCTGACGGAGTTTGTCCAGGCGCCGGTGAGTAAGGGCCAGCGGCTGGGAACGCTGTATATCAAATCCGGCCAGCAGGTACTGAAGCAGATCCCCTTGGTGGCGGAAACGGCAGTGGAAAAACTCACCTTTTTCCAGATATTCAAATCCCTCCTGGGGAAACTTGCCATGGCATCATAACAAAAAACACCCCGGAGGATTTCCTCCGGGGTTGTAATGTTATGGGAAACAGGGTTTCGCTGAATTACTTGGCAGCGCCGGCGATCTGAGCGGCGACTTCGTCAGCGAAGTTCTCTTCCTTCTTCTCGATGCCCTCGCCCTTCACATAGTGGATAGCGTCAACAAACTTGACGGAGCCACCCAGCTTCTTGGCGGCGTCGGCAATGTAGCCGGCCACATCGCCCTGGAACAGGTCGGAACGGACGAAGTCCTGCTGCAGCAGGCAGATCTCCTTGAAGAAAGCGGCGATCTTACCCTGAGCGATCTTCTCCTTCACCTGAGCGGGCTTGGAAGCCATCTTGGGATCGTTGTCCATGGCGGCGACCTGAACGGCCATCTCATGGTCAACATCAGCCTGGGGAACCAGGGACTTATCCCAGTACTTAGCGCCCATAGCAGCGATCTGCATAGCCACGTTCTTACCGATCTCGGTAGCGTCGCAGCCTTCCACAGCCAGGTTCACCAGAACACCGTGGGTGCCGCCGGCGTGAACGTAAGCGACGGAGGTGTTGTCAGCGAAACGGGCGAAACGGCGGATCTGCATGTTCTCGCCGATGGACATGACCTTCTCCTGCATGATCTCGGTGACGGTCAGGTCGGAGTTGGGATACTTGGCAGCCTTCAGAGCCTCAACATCAGCGGGGTTAGCCTTAGCAACCACCACGGCCAGGTTCTTAACCAGGTCCATGAATGCATCGGTCTTAGCAGCGAAGTCGGTCTCGGAGTTGACTTCGATCACAACGCCCACGCCGTCCACGACGGTAGCGTAAGCAACGCCTTCAGCGGCAATACGGTCAGCCTTCTTAGCGGCCTTTGCCAGGCCTTTCTCGCGGAGCCAGTCAACAGCCTTGTCCATGTCGCCATCGGTGGCGGTCAGGGCTGCCTTGCAGTCCATCATACCAACGTTGGTCATCTCACGGAGCTTCTTAACATCAAGAGCAGTAAATGCCATTTTAGTGTCCTCCTCTAATTATTCGGCAGCGGGTGCCTCGACCTCAGCAACAGCCTCAGCCTCAGCAGCAGCGTCCTCGCCCTGACGGCCTTCGATGGCAGCGGAAGCCATAGCGGCAGCGATCAGACGGATGGCGCGGATAGCGTCGTCATTGCCGGGGATCACGTAATCGATCTCATCGGGGTCGCAGTTGGTATCAACGATAGCCACGATGGGGATGTTCAGCTTCTGAGCCTCAGCGATCGCGTTGCGCTCCTTGCGGGGGTCAACGATGAACAGGCAGGCGGGGATCTTCTTCATTTCCTTCACGCCGCCCAGGTACTTCTCCAGCTTTTCGATCTCGCCCTGGTGCTTGATGACTTCCTTCTTGGGCAGCATAGCGAAAGTGCCGTCCTCTTCCATCTTGCGCAGCTGAGCCAGACGGTCGATACGGGTACGCATGGTGCGGAAGTTGG
>JAZNAK010000060.1:0-39652 GCA_045586485.1 Faecousia sp.
GAGTTTGAGAACCATCGCCCCCTGTATAACTGGGTCGTGGAAAACGTATCCGTCCCCCATCACCCCCGGCAGATCGAGTTTGCCCGCCTGGGCATTGATCACACCGTTCTGTCCAAGCCGAAGCTCCGTGCTCTGGTGGAGAACGGCTTTGTTTCCGGCTGGGACGATCCCCGGATGCCCACCCTCTGCGGCCTGCGCCGCCGTGGCTATACCCCCAGAGCCATTCGCAATTTCTGCGACCGTGTGGGCGTAGCCAAGTCTCCCAACACCATCGAGTACGCCTTCCTGGAGCACTGCCTGCGGGAAGACCTGAACGAGAGCGCTCAGCGTGTAATGGCCGTAGTCAAGCCTGTAAAGCTGACCATCACCAACTACCCCGAGGGCCAGTCCGAACAGTTTGACATTGAGAACAACCCCAACCGCCCGGAAGATGGCACCCGCAAGGTGTCCTTCTCCCGGAATCTGTGGATCGAAGCAGATGATTTCCTGGCCGAGCCTGTTCCCAAGTACAAGCGGCTGTATCCGGATGGTCCTGAGTGCCGCCTAAAGGGCGCCTATGTGATCAAGTGCACCGGCTGCGTGACCGACGAAAACGGCAATGTGGTGGAAGTTCTGGCCACCTATGACCCGGATTCCAAGGGCGGTGATCCTGCCGATGGCCGCAAGGTCAAGGGCGCTACCATCCACTGGGTGGACGCGGAAACCTGCTGCGACGCAGAGGTCTGTCAGTACTCCAACCTCTTTGACGATCCCGATCCCGATGCCTCCGGTAAGGACTTCCTGTCCTGTTTGAATCCCAACTCCCTGGAGGTGCTCACCGGTTGTAAGGTGGAAGCCAGCCTGAAGGACGCCAAGGCACCGGCATCCTATCAGTTCATGCGGCTTGGCTATTTCTGCCCCGACTCCAAGGACTCTTCCCCTGAGCATTTGGTATTCAACCGCTCCGTGAGTCTGAAGGACAGCTTCAAACCCGGCGTATAAAAAACATCCCGAGTCAATTGACTCGGGATGTTTTTTATTATTTCTTTTCCTTGATCTGCGCTTGCAGGTGCATGGACAGCACCGCAAGGGAGGTGGCCATATTCTCATTCTGCACCAGAATGTTATCTGGAACATCCAAGTGTACGGGGGCGAAGGTCCAGATGGCCTTGATGCCGCAGGCGATCAGCTTGTCGCACACCTGCTGGGCGTAAGCCGCAGGCACAGTGATGATGCCCATCAGAATCTTGTTGGTGCGGCAGAAATCCTCTAACGCCTCCATGGGCAGAATGGGTTTTCCCTCTTCCGTCTTTTCGGCTATGGGATTCACATCAAAGGCAGCCAAAATATTCAGACCATAGGCGTCAAATCCGCCGTAGCCAAGCAGCGCCTGCCCCAGTTTGCCGGCGCCCACCAAAATGGCATCGGTGGTATTGTCATACCCCAGAAACTGGCTGATGTCGTCAATGAGGCTTTCCCGGAGATACCCCACCTTAGGGCGGCCGCCGTCGGAGACCATTGCAAGGTCCTTCCGCACCTGCACCTCTCCCATGCCCAGCGCATTCGCCAGCGCCGTCGCAGAAATGTTCGTAAAACTATCCTTGGGCAGGCTCTTCAAATAGGACAAATATATGGGAAGCCGCTTCAATACGGATTTCGATATCTCCTTGCGCTCCATAAAGATTCTCCTTTAGCTAAAACTATATCGATATCATTCCATATCGATTGTAGCACAGGATCTTGTGATTTTCAAGGTATTTTTATGCGCAACTGGTCTGCCTGAGCAGTTCTTTTCGTAATTTCAGCATAATTCGCTTCTCTAAACGGGAGATATAGGACTGAGAAATGCCCATCACCTGCGCCACTTCTTTCTGCGTCAGCTCCTGGTGTCCATAGAGGCCGAAGCGCATCACCACGATCTCACGCTCCCTCTCCGGCAGTTCCTTTACAGCCTGGCGTAGAATACGCAAATCCACATCATCCTCCAGCGGCCGGAGGATCATATCCTCGTCTGTACCGAGAATGTCAGACAGAAGCAGTTCATTGCCGTCGTAGTCCATATTGATAGGCTCATCCAGAGATACCTCTGCCTTTTGGGCTGAAATCTTGCGGATATGCATCAAAATCTCATTTTCAATGCACCGGGAGGCGTAGGTGGCCAGCTTGATATTCTTGTCCCGGCGGTATGTGCTGATGGCCTTGATCAGACCGATGGTGCCAATGGAGATCAGATCCTCCAGATTCACACCTGTGTTCTCAAACCGGCGGGAGAGAAACACCACAAGCCGCAGATTCCGCTCAATCAGCAGCTGTTTGGCCGCCTCATCTCCCTGCTCCAAGGCCACAAGGGCAGCCTGCTCCTGCTCCCCTTTCAGCGGTGGCGGCAGCACATCCGCGCCGCCGATGTAAAACACGCCGGATGGCCGGATCAAACCGATCTTTACCAAACACACAAGCAGTTTTTCCCTCATACCGTACCTCCTGTCAATGCCTGATATGTCCCTTCCGAATGAAGCCCTTCCGGAGCAAATGCCACCAGTGAGCTTCCCTGCCACGATCCGATCTTTACCTTTTTCAGTCGCAGCGCCAGTAAAAATCCGCCGGCATTTCCTACGCTGCTGTAGGGAATCAGCCGCAACCCTGGCAGAATATGCAGCGATTCCACAGGCGTGCGAAGCTGCTCCCGGGTCAGCCCCGTCAACTCCCCTGCCACATCCGCTCCCACCACCAGCACCTGCTGGCCGGTGATCGGATCCCGGAGGGTGTTTCCTGTGTCCCGAAGGGCCGTCAAACGCAGGTTCTTATCCCCGTAGGACAGTTCAACCGGCACATACTTTGTCACCCCGATGCGCTCCTTAAATCCAAAGCCACACAGAAGACAAATCACCGCGGATGCTCCAACGATTCCGGCAGGCCCTCCCCTGCCCAGCATCAGCACCGCGCCGCCCAAAGCCAGCGACAGAAATGCAAATACCAAGCCTCTGCGCAGGGCGCTTACGGACAGGCCGTAGGCAATCACGGATATACCGACAAGGCTCACCACCCGCCAAAGGGTATTTCCCAGGAAATGGAATCCCGGCAGCAGGCAGCAGCCTGCGTAGATCCCGCCCAATACCGCTGCCGGCAGCGCCCGTTTGAGCTTCACAGGATAACCGCAAAGTCGTCCCGCTCCCAGTAGCAGCAAAAAATCCACAAGAAAGTTCAGCAGCATCACACCGTCTATGTAAACTGTCATCTACGCACCCCCTGTCCGTGGCTTCAGTATAGGACGAGACTCCGGAAAAACAAGTCGGTTGCAGTTGGGGCATTTTGTACCCGTTCCCCTATCTGCAAAGTTTTTTCTACCGGCAAAAGGAGCAAAACAAAAAATGCGGCAGCCGATTGTATCGGCTGCCGTTTCATTCTGTCGAGTTATTTTTGAGGACCTGACGGATATTTTTTTCCGCCTTAAATCGAGGCACCATGATCTCATGGCCGCACCCCAGACATTTTAAGCGAAAATCTGCGCCCGTTCGCAACACCTTCCACTGCTTCTCTCCGCAGGGATGGGCCTTCTTCATCACAAGGATATCCCCTAGCTGAATATCCATATTACTCCCCCTTAATGGCGGCCCAGTACTGCTTTGCCGCCTGCTCCTGCTTGTTGTCGCCGTAGGTATAGTAGCGGGTGCCTGCCAATTCATCGGGCAGGTACTGCTGCTTTACCCAGTTATGGGGATAGGCGTGGGGATACAGATATCCCTGCTCCCGTTCCATGGTATAGGAGTCTGCGTGCATATTCTGCAGGTGACGGGGAAAATCTCCGGTTTTGCCCTGGCGGACATCGGCCAAAGCGCTGTCCAGGGCCACATGGCCGGTATTGGACTTGGGACTGGTGGCCATCAGCACCGCCGCATCCCCCAAAGGGATCCGGGCCTCCGGCATACCCAGCATCAGCGCCATATCCACGCAGGATTTTACAATCGGAATGATCATAGGATAGGCAAGGCCGATGTCCTCCGCCGCGATGACCATCAGCCGTCTGCAGGCAGACTGCATCTGCCCCACCTCCAGCAGTCTTGCCAAATAATGGCAGGCTGCATCAGGATCAGACCCGCGAATGGATTTCTGCAGAGCCGAGAGCAGGTCGTAGTGGTTGTCACCATCCCGGTCAGCCCGCATAGCGCTCTTTTGTGTGACGGTCTTGGCATCTGTCAAAGTAATGGGCAGCGTGTCACCCTCCGGAACACCGGCAGAGAACAGCACCTCCAAAGCGTTCAGTGCCTTGCGCAGATCGCCGCCACAGGCCGCAGAGATGTATTCCAGCGCCCCTTTCTCGCACCGGGCGCGGAGAGCGGTCCGTTCCTCCAAAAAGCCCACCGCTCTGTGTACAGCCTGCAGCACCGCTTCTTTGGACAGTTGTTTGAACTCAAAGACCGTAGAACGGCTGAGGATCGCGTTAAACACATAGAAATAGGGATTTTCCGTGGTGGAGGCGATCAGGGTGATCTTGCCATTTTCAATATACTCCAGCAGGGTCTGCTGCTGCTTTTTATTGAAGGACTGGATCTCATCCAGGTACAGCAGCGCCCCGTTGGGCGCCATAAAGGTATCCAGCTCCGCCACAATATTCTTGATATCTGCGGTGGATGCCGTGGTGGCATTCAGCTGATACAGTGTACGGTTGGTCTGCTTGGCGATGATGTTGGCAACGGTGGTTTTACCCGTTCCGCTGGGGCCATAGAAGATCATATTGGGAATGTTCCCGGAATCAATCAGGCGGCGCAGTATGGCGCCCTTGCCTAAAATATGCTCTTGTCCGAACACCTCATCCAAGGTATTCGGTCGCAAAATGTCTGCTAAAGGCTGATACATAAGCCGCTCCTTTCGTTAAAATGTCGCCACATCCGGCTCGGCCGGCTCTGCAGGTTCTACACGCACCGCAGTGAGTATTGGGCCCAGTTCTCCCTGGTAAAGGGGATGATTTTCCGCCCGGACAGTGGCGGTGATCGCCACCCAGGAACGAGGTGCCAAAACGCTTGCGCCCTCATAATAGCAGGGCACACCGCAGAACTGGATATCGTCCTCGCAGCAGGTCATCACAAACCGGCCGGGGGCAAATATGCCTCGCTTCTCTCTGCGGAGCATAGCCACCTGCCCTTTGAAACTGACGGTCTTGCCGTCATATTTGGCCGGCTCTTCCGTCACATCCCGATACCAAAGGGCATAATCCTCGTCATTAATCACGATCACCGGGGCGTTGATATCAAAAGGCAATGGGTCTTCGATATTGTCCACGGAGGTAGTGCCATCGGTATAGTCATAGAGGATCTCGATCCGGCGGCTGGCCGCGCGGGCCAGCTTGTGCAACGGCATAACATCCTGTCCGGGAGTCAGACGGTTGAAAACCACCATTTGGCCGCCCATCAGTTTGTCCATCACCAGATTTCGCATATTGGCGTTGTAGGTCATAAAGGTGGTGGCATCGGCAAACATCACCTCCTGGGCCAGGGCCCAGTCCTCAGGAAAACGGCTGTAAAACTCGCCCACGGGACACATGCCGTTGAGTTCTGCCACGACCCGCTGGGCGCGGCATTTCTTGGCCATCTCCCTCAGCTGCTTCGTGGTGACTGTCCGCTGATCCACGACCTCCATAAAGACACTTTGATGGGGGTAGGTGGAAAAATCGTATTCCTCCTCCCCTTCCTCGCAAACCAGCAGTAGCGTCCGCTCGCCGTTGTTGAAGCGAGGATCCTCCAGCGTTTCCTGAATAAACTTTGTTTTTCCGGAATCCAGGAAGCCGGTAAATACATAGACGGGAATCTGAATCATATTACACTCCAAAAAGGCCTGCCACGGCAGCTTCATTCAGTTCAGCGCCAATCACGCACAGCTTACCGGTGACAGCGGCAGATCCGGTCCGCAGATCAATTTCGCCGGGAACAAAGTCAAAGTGGATCCAGCTGCCATCCTCTGCAGCTACGATACCCTTTGCACGGAGTACTGCGCCGCATGCGCCGCTATCCAACGTCTTCAGCGCCTGTTCAATTGCGGCAGCCGTAAACTTCTTATGGGTCTCTATGCCCCAGGAGGCAAATACCTCGTCGGCGTGATGGTGATGCTCCTCGTGGTGGTGACCGCAGGAGCAATGTTCGTCGTGGTGGTGCTCCTCGTGGTGGTGACCGCAGCCGCAGTGCTCACCGTGGTGATGCTCCTCGTGGTGGTGACCGCAGCAGCAATGGTCTTCATGGTGATGGTGGTGTTCTGCCTCCATCTCGGCCAGATCAGCTGCCACCTTCGCCTTTCCTTCCATTGCCTCCATCAGCTGCCTGCCGGTCAGCTGATCCCAGGGGGTCGTGACGATCGTCGCCTCCCGGTTATGCTCCCGGAGCAAAGCTACCGCACCATCCAGTTTCTCATGAGAAACACTGTCCGTACGGGACAAGACGATGGTATCGGCGGTCTCGATCTGATTGTTGTAGAACTCGCCGAAGTTCTTCATATACACCTTGACCTTACCGGCGTCCGCCACAGCCACGGCACAACCCAGTTTTACTGTGTCATTCGTCACCTTTTCCACGGCTGCGATCACATCAGACAGCTTGCCCACGCCGGAAGGCTCGATCACGATCCGGTCGGGAGCGAAGTCGGCAATGACCTGGGTCAGCGCCTTGCCAAAATCGCCCACCAGGCTGCAGCAGATACAGCCGGAGTTCATCTCTGTGATCTGAATGCCCGCATCCTGCAGGAAGCCGCCGTCGATGCCGATCTGACCGAACTCGTTCTCGATCAGCACCAGCTTTTGGCCGGCATAGCATTCGGTGATCATTTTCTTGATAAGAGTGGTTTTACCGGCGCCCAAAAAGCCGGAATAAATATCAATTGTTGTCATATTGTTCTCACGCTTTCTACTTATTTTTTTGTTTTATATATAGATAACACTATACCACATTTTTCCCAAAAAATCCATTCTTTTCTAAGAAAGCTAAAACATTTTCGGGGCGGCTGTTATTTGCAGCCGCCCCGATGTGGGATAGATTCTATTAGTACACTTCGATCTCGTACAGTTCTACCCGCTTACCGGTGCCGCCGGGGAACTCCAGGCGCAAGGTATCGGGGGTGATGGATCTAGACAGAGTGATGATGGTGCAGTTGTCTTCAGTCTTGACGCTTGCAACAGAAGGCGTGATCAACTCACCGTCAGCGCCGTCCATTCTGACCTTGAACTCCATGCCTTCCAGATTCAGGCCATAGACCATGATCTTGTTGAAGGTAGGCTTCTCTGTGAGGATGATCAGCTCTACATACATGGTCTTGCCGCTGCTCTGAGCCCAGGCATAGGCGTGGCGGTTGCCGTCAGTCAGCTTATGCTCAGCGGGATGGCGGAGGTCATCCTGAGAAGACTTGTACTCGTAATCCTCGTACTTCCAGTAGCCAAAGAGCTTGCTCTTGTTGGACAGACGCTCGTCCTCGATTTCGTTGATCAGAGCGGCGGTCTCGTCGTATGTGGGCAGACCCTCATCTCTGACCTCGCTGGTGCCGATCACCGTTTCAAAAGGTCTCAGTGTAAAGGTCGTGTCGGTAATGGTACCTTCGTGGCGGAAGTTATCCCAAGTACCTGCCAGCTTGTCCACGGTCACTGTCTGTTCCTCATTGGTCAGATTGATGACAGCGAACATCTTCTCATCGCCCAGCTCCCACAGAACTGCTTCCACATCCTGGGTCTGCTTCAGAATGGTGCGCTTGCCTGTTGCCAGCAGATCCTCCAGCGCTTCCACGCTGGTGAAGATGTAGCGGGTGCCCTCGTAGGTCTGACCACGGTCGTGGATATCGTGGCCGGCATAGGGCCATACGGACTTTGCGCCGTTGTTCAAACCAACCCAAACATTGCAGATATACTCATCGAAGGTGGGGTAATCGCTTCTGTCCTCGGTGACAGTACCGGCCCAACCCGGCCAGGAGGCAAAGCACTGGGGAATGATACCAATGCACTTGTCCGGCAGATTCATCTCGGAGACCAGCGCCACATACTTGCCGATGGTATACATCGGCTTTTTATAGAATCGCTCGTCTTCAGTAATTCTGGGGCCGAAGTAGGGGTCAGTCTCGATCCAGTCAGCACATTCCACATAGTCACTGGGATTATTGGAGCAAATCAGGACCACATGGTAGGGGTCTTTTTTGGCAATATATTCGTAAATATACTGCATATAGGTCTTAGAGAAGTTCCGGAACTCCGGCTCATCGGACAGGTAGTAGTAGCCAAAATTGCGCATCTTATTATTGGCAATAATGGCATCAATGTGCCGCAGGATGGCGTCGCTGGGGTAATCGTCCTTGGTGGTCTCGTTATGGGGAACGGTGGCATTGGGGAAGTTCTCCATCTGCAAGCTTACCTGCACGAACTCGTCGGTTTCGTGGAGATCGTCCGCCTCATACTTTGCTAGGTCACCTGTACTGACATGGTAATTGGGAGAATAGACATTCCGGCGGATCACAGGCTCACCATTGGCTATCAGCGTGCCGTTCTCGATCCAGGTCATAGTGAACTTTCTTCCCTCCAGGTTGCGGATCTCCTTGGTGATCTCGCAACCGTTGATGATGGCAGTCAGAGTCGCTCTGCCACCGACCTTGAAGTTAGGGGTATCGAAGGAGAAATTGCCGTTTGCGTCAACCTTCACTTCCTGGGCCTTAATGCCGTCGCCCTCCAGGCGCACAGTGACATCCTTGCCGGCAGGCACTGTGCCTGCAATCTTGGAGAAGTCCTGGCCGGGATAGAAGTTATCGCGGTATCCGGGAGAAGTCAGCTTCAGGCCAAGGGGCTCATAGGCAATGGGCAGAACCAGGTCTGCTTCGGCACTGCCGCCGGCGCCGGCAAGGCTGACCTTAACGAACATAGAGCCTGTATCGGGCAGCAAGTCAAAGGAACTGGGAATCGCTACCGTGTTGGTGCCGGTCTTCAGGGAAACGGTCACATCACCGGTATGCTTGGAGGAAAAGGTGTACTCACCTTCCAGAGGACAGGTGATTTCCGCGGTGATCGTACCACGGTATACGCCCATATCCAGAATGTAGGTAACGGCATTCACACTGGTGACGGCCAGTTGCACATTGGGGTCTGCAGTGGGCTCGGCAGGTGTCTTGGGGCCGCATGCCGCCAGGCACAACGCCAGACACAGCAGCAAAAGAACGAGGAAACTTGATCTTTTCATAATCTTCTCCTTATTGTGGTTTTACTGTTAATTCAATCACTCAGAAAGCTTCGATTTCGAAGAGCTGAACGGTCTTTCCGGATTTGTCATTGAACTCGAAACGCAAGGCGTCGGGAGTGATGGGCTTTGCCAGCACGATGGTGGTAGAGAACTCCTCGCAAACTGTCTCTGCGATATCGGGAACAGTGAGTTCCTCTCCGTACGCCACCTTAAACTCCATATTATCCAGATTCCAGCCATGGACCACCAACTGGCTAATATTGAACTTTTTCGTTATGAAGGTCAGCTGCACAAACTTTTCGTTGGTGCCGCCCTGTGACCACGCGTAATTATCCAGGACACCGTCCAGCAGCTTATGTTCAGCAGGATGAGCGCGGCTGGCAAGAGAGGAAGTGAAGCTGAAATCGATGTATTCCTTCAACTCAAACAGCAGGCTCTTGTTCTGCTTCCGGTTTTCTTCCCATGCGTCGATAAACGCGGCTACCTCATCATAGGTAGGCAGGTCTGTTCCACGAGGGTTGCGGGTACCAATCACTACTTCGAAGGGTTTCAGTTTGAAGGTATTGTCGGTGATCATTCCCTTGTGGCGGAAGTTGTACCAAGTGCCGTCAATGCCGTCAGCCGTGACCGTCTGCGCCTGAGGTGTCAGATTGGCAACGGTGAACATCTTTTCGTCGCCCTTATCCCACAAGGTCACTTCCACATTTTCACTGTGGAAGAGAATTGTACGCTTGCCGTGGAGGAGCAGGTCCTCCAACGCTTCCACGCTGGCAAAGACATACCGGGTGCCCTCATACAAGGACGCGCGGTCGTGGATATCGTGACCGGCGTAAGGCCACACGGATTTTGCGCCGTGATTCAGACCCACCCAGGCGTTGCAGATGTACTCGTCGAAGGTGGGATAGGCGCTGATGTTTTCGCTGACCTTCCCTGCCCAACCGGGCCAACCGCCATAACACTGTGGGATAATGCCGATGATCTTGTCAGCTCTGTTCAGCTGGGCCACCTGATCCACATGCTTGGAAACAGCGTCCAGTGTCTGAAGGTAAAATCGCTCGCCTGCAGGAGTAATGCGGGGAGAAATGTAAGGATCTGTCTCGATCCAGTCGGCGCAGTCCACATATTTGCCGGGAGAATTGGAGCACAGCACCACAACATGGTAGGGATCTTTGTCCGCAATGTACTCGTAGACATTCTTTAGGTAGACCAGAGAGTAGCCTCTGAACTCAGGCTCGTCGGAGAGGTAGTAATAGCCGTAATCCTCGTCCTTGTGGGCTTCAATATAACGGTCGATCCGCTCTTTGATGGCTTCACTAGGCATTACATCCAGCGTGGTTTCGTTTCCAACGGCGCCGGCGCCGGGATAGCCGTCCACCTGGATGCCCTCAGAATGGCGGACAAATCTGGTCTCGTGCATATTGTCAGCTCTGTACTTATTGGAACCGATTACAGTGGCGTGGTAGTAAGGGGCATAGACCTCACGGCGAATGACGGGCTTGCCGTCTACCACGAGGTTGCCGCCGGAGATCCAGGTCATGGTGTGGCCCGCGGGCGCAAGGCGGCGGATCTTCTTTCGGATCTGCCAGTCATCAACGGTGGCAGTCAGGAATGCTTCGCCGATCTCAAAGTTGGGGGTCTCGAAGGCAAATGCACCGGACTCCTCCAGGACGATCTCCTGGGTCTCGATGCCGGCGCCCTCCAAATGCAGTGTGACGGGTTTGTCCACCTGGACGAAACCGGTCACCTTGGTGTAGTCCTGGCCGGGATAGAAATTACAGCGGTATTCCGGCGCAGCAAACTGCAGCTTGATAGGGTCATAGGAAACACGCACATCATAAAACCGCTTGAACACCAGGCCGTCGCCGGACCGCTTCAGTTCCAGGGAGATGTTGTTAAGACCCAATTCTGCAAAGTGGCAGGGTACGGTAAAGGTATTCTTGCCCTCTTCCAGTTTGACGGTAATAGGCTCACCGCAGTTGGAGGTGAAGGCAAAGGTGTCTGCTTCAGGATTGACGGTATTGACGGTCAATGTGCCATAGTACACCCCGTCAGTGCATCGGTCGATAGCTACATCTGCGCCGGCGATCCGGACTGCATCGCAGGCCCGGCGCAGGGGGAATCCACCCAGGCTGGGGAACTTCTTGGGTTCCAGGAACTTATCTTCCAAGGAGTACCAGGTGTTGTTTGCCTCATCGGCAGCGGTCACATAGTTATTACGGGCCACATTCACAAGCCAGGTATCAGACCAGGTCTTCTGAGAGGTGAGGAAGAAGGTGGTCAGCGGCAGTTCCACCTCTGCGGACCAGTAGTCTCCCCCATCGTAAACAGCATAGTCCCAAACGGGCATAAACTCGCCGTGGGCATCCGTACCCAGCTCACCCCAATGGCCAAACTCAGACCAGTGGTAGGTCTTTTTCTGTCCGTCAAAAGTCAGCATAAAATGATAGATATCATAAGGATCGTTGGAGGGAGAGAAAAACAGCTCTACACCATTGGTGGCATAGATTCTTGCGGGAGGGAACGTGCGGACCTTGTCCATATTGCTCTGCTGACACTTGATGCCAACATAAATACGGTCTTCACAGGGCAGGATCTTAAAGAAAGTCTGGTCGCTCACCAAACGGCCGCCCTTAAAGCCCAATTGCTGAAAACCAGTATATTCCGGCACATCCGCCCAAACAGCCTCATCCATACGGCCGTCGAGAGTGATGCATCCGGCAGGAAACAACTTTTTCTCCATTGTCATTTACCTCTCTTCTGAATCGATCATAGGAAAAGCTTTCTCCAATATTTAAGGATTAACAATGCGTCTACAAGACGCTTCACTATGCGTGTCGCATACAAGGTTAAGATAGCACAAAAGCGACAATAATGCAATGTAGATATTCCAACTTTTGGTTGATTTCACTACATTTTCTCTGTGTAAAAACTTTGGGGCGGCTGCAGTTTTGCAGCCGCCCCATTTTAGTTCGTATGGTTCAATCAGAACGCTTCGATCTCGTAGAGGGTAATGTTGCTGCCCAGGGGATCGTTAAACTCAAAGTAGAAGGAATCGGGGGTGATGGCTTTGCTCAGCCAAATGGTCACGCTGTCGTCAGTAAACTGCATATCTGCAATACTGGGCTCCACCAGTTCTCCGTCGTATCTCACAAGGAACTTGAGTGTCGCCAGATTGTCACCGTGGACAACGATCTTGCTAGCAGTCACTTCCTTGTCCTTCATCTCGATCTCCAAATAGTGGGTCATAGCGCCGTTCTCTTTCCAGGCGTAATTGTCAAGAACGCCGTCGAACAGCTTGTGGTCTGCCGGGTGAGCCATACTTCTGATGCTAGACTTGAAGTTATAGTCATGGAACTTCCACATATCAAAGAACAGGCTCTTGCTCTGCTTACGCTCGGCTTCCCATGCATTGATCAAATCTACCGTTTCGTTATAACTGGGAATACCTTCGTCTCTGGCAACACTGGTACCGATCACCGCCTCGAAGGGACGGAGTGTGAAGGTGTTGCCGGTAATGGTGCCCTCGTGACGGAAGTTGTCCCATGTTCCTGTCAGCTTGTCAATGGTGACAGTCTGCTCCTCATTGACCAGGCTCAGCACCACAAACATCTGCTCAGAGCCCGTACTCCACATAACCGCTTCCATAGTAGATGTCTGTTTCAGCACGGTGCGCTTACCGGTTGCCAGCAGATCCTCCAACGCCTCGATGCTGGAGAAGACATAGCGGGAGCCCTCATACATCTGCGCCCGGTCGTGGAGGTCATGGCCGGCATAAGGCCAAACGGATTTCGCACCGTTGCAAAGGCCTGTCCAGGCATTACAGATGTACTCATCGAAGGTGGGGTAATCCTTTTTGTAATCTTCGATCTGGCCTGCCCAGCCGGGCCAACCGCCGGAACACAGGGTAATGATACCGATACATTTATCAGCCCGATTCAGTTCAGCAACCTGAGCCACATATTTCCGCAGGGTGTTCATCGGCTTTCCATATTCACGGCCGTTCTCCGTAATCTTCGGGCTGATGTAGGGATCCGTTTCGATCCAGTCAGCGCATTCCACATACTCACCGGGATTATTGGAGGCGATCAGCACCACATGGTAAGGATCTTTCTCGGCAATGTACTCATAGACATACTGCATATAAACCTTGGAGAAGTTCCGGAACTCCGGCTCATCGGACAGATAGTAATAACCGAAGTTGTGCATCTTGTTGTTAGCGATAACCTGGTCAATGCGTTTAAGGGTATCCTCGCTGGGATAGACATCCATAGTAGTCTCATGGCCGGCAGTGCTTGCGCCGGGGAAGCTCTCCAGCTGCAGGCTCACCTGCACAAAGGCATCCGACTCGTGGAGGTCATCTGCAAAGTATTTGTCCCGATTGGGCTGACTGACATGGTAGGTAGGAGAATAAATGTTACGGCGGATCACCGGTTCGCCGTCCACCACCAGCGTGCCGTTTTCGATCCAGGTCATGGTCTGCTTCCGAGTCTCCAGACGGCGAATCGTCTTGGTCAAGGTGGGAACGCCGTCTACATATACCGTCAGCACAGCTTCGCCGCCAACAGTGAGGTCAGCGGTATCAAAAGAGAAGCTGCCATTTGCGTCAGGAGTTGTCTCCTGCAGAGCAATACCACCGCCCTCAATGGTGAGGGTGATGTTTTTATCAGCAGGCACCTTACCTGCCACTTTTGTGTGGTCCTGACCGGGGTAGAAATTGTTCCGGTAGCCGGGCAAGGTGAAGTCCACAGAGATCTCTTCATTGGTAAAGGCAACCATACAGGTCTGCTGTAGAGAACCTTCGCCGTTCGTACCGGTCAAGGTGACCTTCACATTCATGGTAGGAGTCTCCGGCAGGTACTTGAAGGAGCAGGGCACATAAACGGTATTATTGCCGGCTTTCAGCGTGATCACAGTGTCGCCATTGAGCTTGGAAGCAAAGGTGTACTCACCGGCGGTGGGAGTAGTGATCTCAGCCACCACAACACCCCGGTACTCGCCCTTGTCCAGGCAATAACTCATTGCACGGATATTGACGATGGCCAGCTCCAAATTGGGATCAATGGTAGTTTCATCCGGATTTCCTGTCTGATTGCAAGCGATCAGGCCCGCGCACAGCAGGAGCGTCAATAGCAAAAGAAGTACTTTTTTCATATTTCGTCTCCTTTTTGTTTTAATATGCTTCGATCTCGTACAGCATCACATTTTTGCCGTATTCATCGTCAAACTCGAAATGCCAGGTAGTAGGTGCAATGGGCTCAGAGAGAATAATCGTTGCGGTATTCTCATCGAAGGTAATCTTGGCAACATCCGCATCCACCAGCACCTCGTCCTCATATTTTACCTTCAGTTTCACCGAGTCCAGATTCGTGCCGTAGATGACCAGCTTGCTGACAACTGGTTTTTCTTCCTGCATCATATAAAGCTCTACATACCGCACTGCCTTGCCGCTTTGGGCCCAGGCGTAATTATCCCGGACGCCGTCCACCAGCTTGTGCTCAGCATGCTGGGCGCGACTGGTCAAGGAGGACAGGAATGAGAAATCCTTATACTCCACCATATTGAAGAAAAGGCTCTTGTTCTGCAGGCGTTCATTCTCCCACGCGTCAATCAATTCTACCGTCTCATCATAGCTGGGAATACCTGCATCCTTGGGAACACTGGTGCCGATCAGCACCTCGAAGGGCTCCATTTCAAAGGTGTTTCCGGTGATGGTACCTTCCCGGCGGAAGTTGTCCCAGGTGCCGGTAAGGCCTTCAATGGTATAAGTCTGAGGCTCTACTGAGAAATTGATAACCACGAACATCTGCTCGCTGCCGGTATCCCACAGAACGGCCTCCATTGTTTTTGTCTCTTTGAGGACCGTGCGCTGACCAAAAAGGAGAATATCCTCCAAGGCCTCAATGCTGGAAAAGGTGTAGCGAGTGCCTTCATACAGGGACGCGCGGTCGTGGATATCATGGCCGGCATAGGGCCAGATAGATTTTGCGCCGTGAGTCAGACCCACCCAGGTATTACATAGATACTCCTGGAAGGTGGGGTAGACAAATCCGATCCGTCCACCGTCACCGGGGAAGCCGGAGAAACAGGTGGGCAGGAAGCCAATACACTTGTCAGCGCGATTCAGGCTTGCAACCTGATCAACATAATCGCCCAGTACAGAGTAGTTTCTGGCATACACCCGGCCCTTATCGGTCTCCCGGATGGTCACATAGGGATCGGTCTCGATCCAGTCGGCACAATCCACATAATCGCCCGGATTGTTGGATGCCAGCAGGATCACATGATACGGGTCTTTTCTTGCGATGTACTCATAAACGTTCTGCAGGTACACCGCAGAGTAGTTTCTGAACTCAGGCTCATCAGAAAGGTAATAGTAGCCGAAGTTTTTATTCCTGTTCGCCTCGATATACTGATCAATGATCTTCAGTGTCGTTGCGCTGGGATAAACATCCCGGGTACTTTCGTGGCCAAAAGAGCCCTGATTTGGGATCCGGTCCACCGGCAGCGCCAGCTGTACAAACAAATCGGTCTCGTGAAGATCGTCAGCAAAATACTTTTCCTGATTCGGACCGCTGACATGGTGGGTGGGCGAATACACATTGCGCCGCAGCACCGCCTCACCGTTGACGATCAGATTGCCGCCGGAGATCCAGGACATAGTCGTCTCTCTGGGAGCAAGGTGGCGGATCTCCTTGACGATGGGCAGACCGTCAATGTAGGCGGTCAGAATCGCTGTGCCGCCCTCCATAAAATCGGGCGTATCAAAGGAGAAGTTGCCGTTTGCGTCCGGGCGAATCTCCTGGGGTTCAATGCCGTCGCCCATCAGCATCAGAACAACATCCTCCCCCATCGTCACAGTGCCGACGATCTTGGAGTGGTCCTGGCCGGGATAGAAATTATCCCGGTACTCCGGCAGACTCAGCTCCAGTTCATAGGGGTCATATTCCGCCGTCAGAGGGCATTTGGTCTCGTAAACCTCGCCGGTCTCTTTGCTGGTCAGCTTGATCAGCGTCGTTGCGGGAAGGATCTCCGGCAAAACATCATAAGTACAGGGCAGCGTGACGGTGTTGCTTCCCTTCTCCAGAGAAACCGTCGCAACGCCCACTTCCTGGGATTCCAGGGTGAACTCCCCTTCCACGGGGCTTGATATCTCAATATCGATATGGCCGTAATATGTGCCGAAGACATATTTGTAGTTGAGCGCTGTGGCATTCGTTATGGCCATCTCGGCAGGAACAGTCTCATCCGGCACATCCGGACCATCGCAGGCCACAAGGACCATGCACAGCAGCAATAGAAGCAGCAAGAATAACTTTTTCATGGGCTTTCCCCTTTTCGGAACGGTCTGTGTCATATCCGTAAAGACTGACACATCCCCTTTCTTCTCTTATAAAAGACGGGCGACTGCAAACAGTAAACGCTGCTTGCAGCCGCCCGATTTCGTCGGCTATGCTATTAGTAGTTGATGTACAGTTCGTTATACTTGTCGATCAGACCCTGATAAGAGCCCTTCAGTTCCGCCATAGCAGTTGCGGGAGGCGTGATATAAGCGGTGTGCAGCCAGGTCCAGTCATCCAGGCCGGCATAGTTCTTGCCGCAGTACTGGATACCCTTATTCATCCACTCGATCATAGCAGCCATATACTCGGGGTCGTAGCCGGGAGCATTGGCGGTGCCAGCCTGTCTCTCCTTCAGGTATTCCTCGAACTTAGCCTTCCAGGCTGCGCTGTACTCGGAAGTGCCCTGGATGCCCTCGTAATCACACTCAACGACGCCCAAAGAGTAGTCGGACATATACTTCATGCCAACCTTCAGAACGTAGGTGATCAGGGACATAACAGCGTCCACCTCATCACAGGTACGGGGAATGCCCATGCCGATAACAGAGTGGTTCACATATGCGCTCTCAGCAGTGCCGTCGATGGAGGGTGCGGGAGCACACTCGATCACATCGCCGTTGGGCAGAGTCTTGAACATATGCTGATAGTTGTAGGGCTCAGCATCGCCCAGGCTCATTGCAACACGGGGGGATGCAGTCTGGTCAACAGTAGCAGTACCGGACTTAATGGCGCCAGCCTCAGCGTCCAGATGGTAAGCCATCTCGAACCACTTACGGGCACGCTCGGTATCGAAGATATGAGAAACCGTGCCGTCGGGCGCTTCGTCATAAGCAGGCATCAGCAGGTTCATACCAGGGTTTCTGGCAATGCCGTAGGTATCAATGATACCGTCTGCATCCACGTCCTTGGTCGCTTCTTCTGCGATCTTAGCAAAGTTCTCCCAGGTCCATTCGCCGGCTTCAAAGTACTCCTTGGGGGTAGTGATGCCGTAATCTTCCAGCATGGTCTTGTTGTAGTAGACCATATTGGTGCCGGTCCAGGGGTAGTTGACAGAGTAAGAGGTCTCACCGATGCCCAGCAGATTCATGTTGGTCTCGCCAACGATCTCTGCCAGCTGTGCCTTCTCCTCAGCGGTGAAGGGTCTGAAAATACCCAGGTTTGCCACTGTGGGGAAGAACAGTGCGATGAAGAAGGTCAGGTCGGGCTTGTCGCCTGCGTTCATAGAAGACAGGATGGCAGCCTGGTCATAGTTGCGCACCCACTCGATGGTGACATCGTTCATCTCTGCCCATTCTTCCACCGCTGCTCTGATCATCCACAGGAAAACAGCGGGGTTGATCTTGTCGGGATTCTCATACTGCTCGCCCACCAGGCCCCACAGCTGCAGGGTCTTGCCTGCGAAGGGCTTCTCGCCCTGCTGAACATCATTGTTCTTAGTGTCGTCGGGATTGTCAGAAGGAGTGCCACAGGCAACCATACTGAAAACCATGCACAGAACCAGTAAGAATGCAATCAGCTTTTTCATTGTATTCTCGCTCCTTTTTTCGAATTCGTTAAATTAGATACTTTTTCAGTATCTCGCTGGGGATATTATAGCAAATCTGCCAAGGTTTCGCAATGTTAATATTACAACATTTGGTTGATAATTACACTTTTTTGACATTTTGCCGTGTAAAACACGGCAAAATGCAACCATTCGCATAATTTCCTTATCCCTTGATACCGGAACGGTCCATACATTCCACAAAGAATCTCTGGCAGAACAGGAACACGATCATCAAAGGCGACACAGCCATCAGCATACAGGCGTTATGTACCGCGATCGCCTGCGCGGTATCCACGCCATAGCTGAAGTCCTGGGTGGAAGAGAAGTTCTTCAGCGCCAGCAGGATGGGAGGCGTGTTATCAATATTGGACATACCGGCCAGCAAGGTGTCGTTCCAGTAGAAGATCACGGACAACAGAGCTACCGTCACGATAACGGGCTTGATGTTGGGGATCATGACCTTCCAGTAGATCTTGAAAGGACCGCAGCCGTCCAGTTTGGCTGCCTCTTCCATATCCTTAGGCATTCCTGCAAAGAACTGGCGGAACATAAAGATATAGATGCCGGAGTTCAGACCCACGCCAAACAGAGCGGAAACAAAGTAGTTCCAGTAGTCGTGCATCAGGTTGATGGTCAGATCCTTACCGGTGACAAGGCCCACCAGTTTACCGATACCGAAGAAATCAAACCAACGGTAATTGTAGTACAGGGGGATGTACACCGTCTGCATCGGCAGAATAATGGTAAACAGCACGGCGGCATATACGATAGAATTGCCCTTGAACTTGTATCTGCCAAGGCCGTAGCCCACCAGGGAGCAGATCAGAACCTGCAGCAGTGTGCTGATGCCTACCATATAAATTGTATAGGCAAAGTGCTTGGGGAAATTAAAATACTCAAGGGACTGCTTAAAGTTGCCAAAGGTAGGATCGGCGGGCACAAACATAGTGGTACCGGAAATGATCTCTTCCGCCGGCATAAAGGACTTGGAGATCATGGAGATGATGGGGAACACCACGATGTAGCTGACACCCAGCAGCAGCAAGTACCGGAAGGCCTTAAACAGGACGGAGGATGCAGGTGCGAGTATCTTTTTGCTAAGAGAAGCATTGGGATTCATAGACATCTACCTCCTTCTTTAGTCCATACTGATGATCTTCCGGGACACCACTGCGTTCACAACCAGCACAAACAGGAACAGAACCACGGAATACACCCAGCTCATAGTACAGGCGTAGTCAATACGGTTCATCATATTCATGCTGATCATTTTTACGATCGCATTGGAGCTTGCGTTGAAGTAATCAATAATGGTGTAGATCAGGCACAGCAGAATGCTGGGCATCAGCAGGGGGAAAGTGATCTTCCAGAAGGTCTCCCACTTGGTTGCGCCCTCCATCTCAGCAACCTCATACAGGTGAGCGGGGATGGCCTGCAGGCCAATGATAAACAGAACAGTCTGCAAGCTTACGCTCCACAGAAGGTTAAACAGCTCGCCGGAATATTCGGTAAACTTTTTGATCACCGGCGCCAGGAAGCCGAAGCTTTCGATGACCTCCTCCACGAAACCGGTGGCCTCCCCTGCCATCATAACAAAGGAGTTGCTGCTTTCCTGCAATCCGGCTTCGCCGCCTACCTTGGTAAACAGTTCCATAACCAGGTCCGCGCCGAAGATCATCGGCAGGAACAGGACCGCACGGAACAGCAGCCGGCCGGGGAACTTGTTGTTCAGCAGCACCGCAAGGAACATACTGATAAACATGATCACGAGGATCTTCACGGCCATATCCTTCACCAAGGTGATCAGGGCCTTTGTGAACTCCGCGTCTCTGTTAAACAGATAGTCAAAGTTGGACCAGCCTATGTACTCCAGCACCAGACCGTTCTCGCCCACGGTGATCTTGTTGACCGTATAGGCCAAGGATTCCAGCGCCGGCTTGAAGAACAGCCATGCAAAACCGAGAACAAAGGGCAGGACGAACAGCCAGCCGGTCTTGTCGGTGGGCGTTATTAACTTGAAAGGTTTATTTCTTTTCATTTCGCGCCTCCCGGAATAACCAGGTAATCGCCGGCGTTGACCGTCTTACCGTTGTAGTTGTATGCGCTGGTGCCATAGTTGACAATTACGCTTGCGGATTCGTACTGGGTCAGCGTGACATTGGTGTCCAGGATCTGATGATCCACGATCCGCTGACCTGCAAGAGATGCCATTACCTCCTGCAGTTGCTTGTACTGGGACACTGCTGCGTCCTTCCAATAAGCGTAGGAGTAAGACACCATATTGTTATACTCCGTGCCAACCAGATCGGTGATGTCACCGTAGATCAGATTGTATTTCACGCTGCAGCCGGTCTCCAGTGCCTTCAGAAGCGTCTGGTGGTAGTCCACCGTGGTATTGCCGCCATCGGCGGTCAGCACGAGATCGCTCTGGAAGGTCATCTGATAGAAGGGTACGCTCCGGTCCTCCATATCGAACTTACTGTGGCTGACTGCGGTATCGGTGATGACATCAGCGTAAGCCGCGCAGTATGCATTGCCGCCGTGGACCATCACATAATCTGCCTTATCGGCTGCTGCTGCCAGCGCCTGCTCCCACAGGGCCAGCGTATTGGTTCTGGTGGTGTAGGCATCCTCATCGTAGTCGGAATACAGGCTATCACCCAGACGGTCAAAGGAAATCTGATTCACCTTCTGGGCCATTGCAGATTCTGCAAAGCTCTCTGTAATCTGAGGTACCAAAGCGGGTTTCAGCAAATGCCAACGGCTGTCGGCGATCTGCTTGTGGGAGTCCAGTTTGTAGTTGTACTGGAAGCCATGCTGGTCGAACAACGCCCGGACAGAGTCTCTGTTGATGTTGAAGCCGTTGCCGTTGTTGAACAGGTCAATGGGGTTCGTCTCAATAAACAGAAGGACATCTTCCTGCGCCAGGTAGTCGATCATCTGCCGGAACTCCTTTTTGGAGCCCAGAACGGATTCTCTTTCCAGCACATTAACGACCTTATTGCTCAAGCCGCCATCCAGAGCGCCGATGTAGTTGATGATCAGGTTTTCAACGCCCTGCTCCTTCAGCTCCTTGACGATCTGGCACACATCATTGTAGGTGGTCAGTGCGGTCACCACGGGCATCTTAATGCCCACAACATACTTCTCGATACTGACGGCGCCAATCAAATCCAGCACCAGGTATTTCTTGCCTGCCAGATCGGTGGTGTTGAGAAGACCCTCACTCTTCAGGTACTCCCGGTAGCACTTGCTCATACCGGTGTAGTCGGCATCTTCTCCGTTGAGGAAGAAGTATCTGACTGCGTAGGACTCGTCGTCCAACAGTACCTTCGTGTAGTCCATGGTGCTGCCTTCTGTGACAGCGCCCAGGTGATTCTCACCGCCCCATGCG
Source organism: Faecousia sp. (assembly GCA_045586485.1). Taxonomy (GTDB): domain Bacteria; phylum Bacillota; class Clostridia; order Oscillospirales; family Oscillospiraceae; genus Faecousia. The sequence goes on from JAZNAK010000060.1 coordinate 21,451, forward strand.
ATCTTCTTGGAAGCGCTCTCCCGGAAGATGGCCTTGGAGTAGACCTGGTTGTAGGAACTGGTCTTTCTGCTGGTGGTGGCAGTGATGACGCTGCTTGCCTCACCGGAGGTGATCACGCTGAAGAACGCGCTGTCGTTGCACTTAGCGCCGAAAACCGGCATGGAGACCTGTTCCTTGATGACCTTCTCTGCGGTCTTTTCCAGGGTCAGATTGTCGCCATACACCTGGGTGATGAAGGTCTGGAACTTCTGCTTATTGTTGTTGTAGTCGATCAGGGCGCCGGTGCCGTCGGGCACAAACAGGTAGCCCTCATCCTCAAGGCCGCCTGCGCCGAAGAAGGGCAGCAGGGTGATGGATTCGATCAGGAATCCGTCGGGCCACACTTCCTGGATCTCGCCGGTGAGAACCTCCGCCAGGAAGCCATCCTCGCACAGAGTGTACTGCACGGGAATGATGACACCGTAGGCCGGGAATATGAACTCAAACCGCACGCCGTTTTCCACCAGCTTATGGGTCATACCGCCCTTCTGGATACTGGCGCCGAAGTTGTCCTGCTCTTTGGTGCTCTTATTTTTTACATCGATAAAGTTTACATGGATCTGGGCGTGGATTCTGTTCTTGATAATGACCAGCTTATCCTCTTCCCTATCCTGGGGATTGGAAAACCATTCTTTGCCGGTTTCCTTTTCCGTGATGCGGATCTCGCCGGTGGTATAATCTGCACTGAGGATCAGATTCTTGTTCTCGGCTACCTGCTGGAAGCCGCTTTCGCCGTAGTCCCAGTTCTTGTCCACAACAATGGGAGACTTATCCACATAATTGGCCTCTTCCTCGGCCTTCAGCAGATCCGCCTGGTAGATCCGGTACGCCAGCACGCCCACCAGGACGAACAGTGCCACCGTCAAGGTGATACTGATCACACGGCTGATGGTCTCACGGTTTTTCCGTATCGCCCGTTTCCATTTGAATAGTGTTTCTTTTATATTCATTTTATTCTCCGTTCCCTGAAATCATGTTAATACCGAATCTCGAAGCCGATGGTCACGATGAAATAATACAGCTGCTGGAACAGAATCAGCAACATCAGCGCCAGGAAGAACATGATGATCAGGCCCACAATGGTGAGCAAAATGGAATATACCGTTTTCACGAAGGAGTACTCGTGTATCTCCTGCAGGCCGCTGAATGCGATCAGCGCACCCCAGATCTTTGTGATGGTGACACCGTATTCAATGAACACAGCTTCATCGCCTGCAAAGATCCAGCTCAGACCTGTGGACAGCAGACGGGCAATGATGTAAGGCACCAATGCAAAGGCTGCCACCACACAAATCTCTTTCATATTGCCTTTGCCGTCCATCAGGGTGCAAATGCACCAGTTGGCAAGGCAAACCATTGCATAAATAATGATCGTGGTCAAAGATACCCGCAGCAGGCTGACATCATCGGGGTTGAAGGTATTCATATCGAAGTCAGCAGCCATACGGTAAAGCACTTCGGCAAACAGCCAGGCGGCCAGAATGACCGTCACCACCAGAGGGGAAGCCTTCTTGTTTGCCTTCAGCTCAAGAAATCCGTCTCTGGGATGTCTGCAAATGTAAAAAGGATACAGCCACGGGCTCATTGTATCAAATCCAGTTCGTTTCATAGCCACTCACCTTTCTACTTTCTTCTAAACATACCGGACATCTTCCATGCCAATTTCTTGATCTGGTCGCTGCCAAGGAAGCCGACCATTACGATCACGATCACTGCAGCCACAATGGCAAAGTTGTCGCGGACCACACCGTCACGGATCTTTGCCTCGGCATCAGCGTAGCCGTCCTTATCCTTGCCGATCTTGAAATACTCTTTTGCGGCCTCGTATTCGCCAAGGCTCATATACGCCTTGCCCAAGCCGGTATATGCCTGGGTGTAATTGGAGTTCATGCGGATAACTTCCATCCACAGTTCAATGGACTCCTGATGGCGGCCCTGGTTGTACAGATTGTTGGCAGAACGGATCATCTCGCCGTAATAGGTCTGCTCCAGCACCGTCAGGGTGCATTTTGTGGCGTCCAGGACCAGAAGATTGTTCTTGCTGTCGGATTCCAAAGCAGTCGGCAGCGTGAACAGACCGTCCTGATTGCCGATGCCGCCGAAGACCGCCAGCAGATTGCAGGCTTCGTCGTACTGGAACAAGGAACCTGTGTTCATCTCCAGAACGGTGACGACACCCTCGTCATCCACAGTGATGTCCGCCAGCTGGAAGCCAAACTCGTTCCGGTTGACCTCATACTGGTAGAAATCAATGTTCTGCTCAAAGACGTTCTTGCCCAGAGCATTCAGCTTTACCACAGTAGCCTTGACCTGATCGTTAACAGGAGACACCGCATAAACGAATCTGTCCTCAGACCAGAACAGATTGTTGAACTCAACCGGCTGGAAGCTCATGGAGGACTGGGCGTTCTGCTCCTTGTTCAGGATGCTGCGCCACACATACTCAGCCAGCACTTCTGCCGTCTGTTTGATCTCGTTGGTGCCGAAGAAACCCAGGAAGCTATTGTTGCTGTCCACCAGCAGAGCGCCGGTGTTAATGTTGCCGGACTTGACATACATAATGCCCATATTGTCCACAACGATCTTCTGAGGCTTGTAGGGAATGGTGGGATCCAGCAGCTCCCCTACCGGCTTTGTGTAGATATTTTTGACTGCGCCATTCAGGTCGGACACGATAATACGGTCATTCTCCGTATCTGCGATATACAGAAGCTGATTGGCGTCCCGGTAGAACAGGCCCTGTGCGCCGGGTGCCAGGGTGATGGCCTCACCATTATAGGTAAAGTCCTTCAGCTCCTGCACGCAGTGGTACTCGTCATCCAGGATCAGGACGCGGCTGTTGCCGGAGTCCAGAATAAAGATACGGTCCTGCTTATCTACGAAAACATCCCGGGGGCCGTTCATCCGCGTAGTTCCCATTACGGTCTCGTTCACAATGAGCTTCACCTGATAGGGGTTTGTGGAGGGCACCGCTTGGTCTTCGTCGTATGTATAAGCTTTATCCGGCTGATCTGCCAACACAACCGTTCCCAAGGAAGTCAGCATCAGTACCATGACCAGTATCAGACATACTATTGATTTTCGCATGTACACACCTCTTCTCATAGTCTTCTCAATGCCTTTAATCCTTGATGCCGGAGTGTGCCATCGTCTGGAGCATCTTGCTCTGGGTCAAAACGAAGGACACGATGGGCGGGATCATCAGAAGAACGCCCGCTGCGGCTGCCGCGCCGGATCTTGCGATACCGCCGGCGCTGATCTGGCTCAGAGCCGTGGGCAGAAGCTTCAGTTCTTCCTTGAAGATGACGCCTGCAGAGCCTGTGTTCCAAATAGCAGTGAAGGACAAAACCATAACGGTCATCCATGCAGGCTTCACGTTGGGCATAATCACATTCATAAAGATACGCATATCTCCCGCGCCGTCCAGCTTCGCCGCATCCAGCAGAGAGTCCGGGATCTGCAGCATAAACTGGCGCATCAGGAACATATGGAGTGTAGATGCCAATGTGGGCAGGATCAAGACCCAATAGGTATTGATCAGTCCCAGTTTCGCTTTAATAATGTAGGAGGGCAGATCTGTGACGCCGCCGGAGAACAGCAGGGTCAGCATAATCAGCTTCCACAGCACTTCCCGGCCAAAGAACTTCTTCTTTGCGAAGGGGTATGCGGCCATTGCGCCGATAACCACACTCACAGAAGTGCTCACAAGACTGACAAAGATACTGTTGAACAGGTATCTGCTGAAGGGAACTGTCAAGTCAGACACCAGCTGGAACAGCTGCGAAAAGTTGGTCCAGGTGGGGTTGACCACATAAAAACGCGGGGGGAAAATGAATCGCTCTTCAACAGGCTTGAAGGCCTGAATGATGTTGTAGTACAGAGGAAGGCCCATAAAGATGCCCACCAGCACCAGCATGAGGAAGACGGAGAAGTTGCCAAAATGGGAGCGATTGAGCTGTTTTCTGATATGTATTCTCTTCATAAGCTCTCTCCTATTCCTCGACCAAGGCCTTGGTAATGACCTTGTTGACGATCAGCATCACCATCAGCAGCACCGTACTGATTGCACAGGCATAGCCCAGCTCATAGCGGATTCCGCCATAGTCGGAAACATGGTTGATAATGGTATGGGTTGCGTAGTCCACGGAGGGCATACCGCACAGAGCTGCCGGCACCGCGCCCACTGCGAAGGAGCTGGAGATCTGCATAACCGCACCGAAGAGAAGCTGAGGCTTCATCTGGGGCAGAGTCAGATACCAGATCTCCTGGAATCTGTTGTGCACGCCGTCGATTGCGCCTGCTTCATACAGTGTGGTATCCACAGTCTTAAAGCCTGCCAGGAAGGACAGGAAGCTGGTACCCAAGCTCAGCCACAGCTGCACCACGATACAGCAGATGAGCATATAGTCCGTATCCTGCAGCCACAGGATGGGGGCGTCGAGAATGCCCAGCTTCATCAGTACGCCGTTCAGCACACCGTAGCGGTCACCGCTGAGGATGTAGGTCCAAATGAAGTAGATACTGCCGGAAATGGAAGGCGCATAGAAGATCAGCGTCATAACGGCGCGGATCTTATTGGGCAGTTCGTTAATGAACCACGCGAAGATAAAACAGGCGATGTAGCCCACAGGGCCGCAGATAAATGCCATGATCAGCGTGTTCTTAACGGCGATGATGAACACATCATCGTTCAAAAAGAGGGTTTTGTAGTTATCAAAGCCAACAAAGTTGGGGGTCTGCAGCATATTGAAGTCTGTAAAGCTCAGCACAATGGCCGCCATCACCGGGATCACCGTAAAGATCAGGAAGGCGATCATAAAGGGCGCGATCATCATATAGCTGGAGCGATCAGCGTATAGGCGTCTGCAGTTGTGCACGAATTTTGTCCTAAAACGACTCATCATTCTTCATCCTTTCTGAATAATTTAGCATTCCGTTTTATCGGCCGCTTAGTTATTCAGATAAAACTCCTTTCTCTTACGGAGAATCTCATCATTGATCTTGATGGTCCACTCTGTCAGCATTTCTCGGGCGTTTTCACCATGGTCGATAACACTGCGGATGGAGTTATTCAGACCTCTGGTCACATAGTAGTTACCGGGGACGATGGGGATAAACTGCAAGCTTGCAAACTGCTCTTCCAGGATGGCCAACTCCTTGGCTGTCCAGCCCAGCGCCCGCAGAGTCTGCAAATTGGCGGTGGTGTATCTTGCGGAGATGCCCAGAGTTGCTTCCACGTCGTTGGCGTAGCGGGTCTGTGCCTCTGCCTGAGACCACCACTTAATGAACTCCCACGCATCCTCTTCATTTTTAGTGCCGCTCAGCATAACCACGCCTGTACCGGTCTGGTCCATCTGGGTGCGGTTGATGGTGCCGTCTGCCTGGAGGGTGCCGGGCATGGGGTACATCTCCCACAGACCGCTGATTTCGGGAGCCGTGTACTTCAAGGCGGTGTAGCTGGAGTAGTCAGCAATGGCGATGGGCATTTCACCGGTTCTGAAGCGGTTTGCAAAGTCAAAGGTAATGGGGAAACCGTACTTGGTGTAGAACTCAGCGTGCTGGATCAGGGCTTCCACGGCCACATCCTCGTCGAAGAGGACCTTGGTCAAGTCTTCGTCAAAGTAGGAACCGCCCTTCTGATATAGCAGGTTTGCAAAGGTTGCGGCAGAGCCCAAAGACATATTGTATCTCTGCAGCACCTGGGCCACATCGTACATATCATCCCAGGTCTGCGGAACTTCCAGGCCCATGTCCTCGAAAATATCCGTTCTGATAAACATAACGGAGCAGCCGTTGGTATTGGGCATGCCGTAGTATCTGCCCTCCAGCATGAAGGGGATCTCAGCGCCTTCCACGTACTCATCCAGGATCTCCCAGTATCCATCAAATTGAGACAGATCGATCACGGCGCCACGCAGCGCCAGGTTCACGACAGTCTCGGAGTTGATGTTCAGCATAACATCCGGCGCATTGCCGGCCGCAAGAGCGTTGATCAGAGAGCCTTGCGCCAGTTCCAGATCCACGCGGATACCGGTCTTGGAGGTAAACTCATCGGTGATCATGTTCTTCAGGATCTCGTACTGATCGATACCCAAGGTTGTCCAAACACGAATGCTTTCCTCCTCGTCGATCTTATCGTTCCCGAAGGAAGCCAGGAAGCTCTTCACCTGATACACGATCCACTGACCGACATTCATCTTGGTGGTGGGCATTTCCTGATCGGCGGAGATCAGCGCGATGTAGTCCAGGTCCAGCGCCTGCTCCTGATACAGGGACAGCTTTGCGCTCAAACCGTTAATGTCATTTTTCAGGTTGGTGAGTCTGTCTTTATAGGTCAGATCTACAATGTTATCTGCGTAGCTTTCCAGGTTGTAAGCCACATCCTCCAGATAGGCGTTCTCAGCGCCCTTCTCACCTACCACCTGCTCCAGACGGGCAGCCTCTTCAAACAGGCGCTCTGCGTTTCTCCGAAGGTCATCGGGCAGGTTGGGCAGCTGCTTTTCCAGGTAATAGTCTCTGTACTGGTCCGGGTCGCTGCTGGTGATCATAATGATGGACAGGTACAGATCGTTCAGTTCTTCAATGGTGGTCTGCAGGACGCCCATGGTAGAGCTCAGATCGCCCACCACGTTCTCCATGGTGATGTAATGTGTGCCCTTGGTGAGGAAAATATCGTAAGGGCCAAACTCATCCTGCAGGAGAGTATTCGTCCACTGACCGGCGTAGTCGAAGCGCACGGCATTCAGTTCCCGGAAGGGAACTTCGCCGTCGATGTAGATCTTACGGGAGCTGAACAGACCGTCCAGGTAGCCCTGGCGGTACTTCAGGCCGATGTTATAAAAACCGTCCTCGGGAGCTTCCACTTCCCAGGTGATCCACTGGCCCGGCTGCTTCCACTGGCCGCCGCCGCCAAAGTTGATGCGGATGTTGTCATAGGAGAAGGGACGGGTCAGAGGGCTGCTCTTATCAGCATCCGGCCACAATGTGGAGCTGGACTGCTGATAGTAGTCCTCTGCCTCAAACAGCTTCAGCACGTTCTCCACCTTGGTGTAACCCTTCTGCTTGTAGATGGACAGGTAGTCCTGATAGGACATCAGGTAAGGCTCCTGCTTCAGAGTGATACCCTGCAGCAGCACGGGAGTGCCGTCGAAGCAGATAGAGATCTCGTGAGTACCTTTTTCCAGGTAGAAGTGCAGTGTGCCGTAAGCACCGGTCTGGTCATACAGGAACTGCTTTCTCCACTGAGGTGTCTGCACCGACTGGGGGCGAAGGTCATCGCCGTACTTGTCCTGCTCCACGGGATTGTTCTTGTAAACACGGCTCAGCACGCAGCTGTTCGCCTCAACAAAGGGCAGCTCACCGTCCAGGTACAGGCCAAAGAGGATCTGTGTGCTGCTCTCAGCCAGAGGGAAGAAATCCATCTCGATGCAGTACAGACCGGTCTCGGGAACATCCACGGTGAAGGTCACCTTCTCGCCCTTTGCGGCGATATAGACACCCTTCTCGGAGCCTTCCCGGTTCTCATACAGTCCAGTGCCGGAGGCAGTGCCGTCGAAGGTGGTCTCGTCCACCCGGAACTGGGTCACATCCAGGGGAATCTCCACATCAGGCTTAGCAGCGCCTTCATTTTCCTGCAAGTAGTAATAGTAGGTATTGGTATTTTCGTGGGTGTCGGGATTGTACACCCAGTCACCGTCGTACCCTTCCCCTTCCGTGGCGGAAACGCCGATCCAGCTGGTGGAGGACAACAGCAATGTGACCACCAAAATCGCCACGATCCATTTTCTGCCTCTGTGCATCATTTCTTTTCCTCACTCCTGTAATATTTTCTGCACGGAAACGTCAGAACCACCCGCACGCCGGGAATATGTTCTGCATCTGTTTCCATTTCTGAGCAACTCATGCTCACGCCGTAGTTTTGTCCGTAGATCAGTTTGATCCGTTCATTTACATTCCGAAGGCCCACTTTGCTCTGTTCGAAGCCGGAGCCGGTCTTCAGCTTTTTGTTGAGCCGGTCGATCTCCGCGGGGCTGATGTTCTGTCCGTCATTCTCCACCTGTACACAGAGCGTCTCCCCTTCCCGATAAACGGAGATGGTGATATTGCCCTGGTAGTTTCTCGGCCGCAGGCCGTGGTGAATCGCGTTTTCCACAATGGGCTGCAGGCACATCTTGATGATGCTGCAGTCGTACAGTTCTTCGTCAATTTGCCACTGGAACCGGACAGCATCGCCGAAGCGCATCCCCACAACCTCAATGTAGAGCTTCAAAAAGTCCAGCTCTTCCCGAAGAGAAACGATCACATCGTCGTTTTCCAGTCCCAGCCGGTACAGCCGGGCCACCTTGGTGAGCATCTTGCTGGTCCGGTTGCCCAGGCCCATATCCTCCACCGCGGTCCACTTGATGGTCTCCAGAGTGTTGTAGAGGAAGTGGGGATCGATCTGGAACTGCAGGGCTCTGAACTGGGCCTGCCGCAGGGCCTGGATCCGTTCTTCCAGTTCCTCGGATATCTCTTCGTCTGTATTCACAGTTGTCAGCATATTGCTGGTGATGAAAAGCAGCTCGTTGGACTCTTTTGTGGCCTGCCGCTCATCCCAGTGCAGCTGAGGATTCTGAATCACATTCAGAATCTTTCTCACGGGCCGGTAGGTCAGCCATGTGATGATATATGCCACTACCAGGCTGGAAACCAGACCCACCAAGATGGATGCGATAAGGAAGGTGCGAAGGGTCTGCATCTCGCTCTTGTAGTCCGGCAACTCCGTGACGAAGGCGTAGTGCCAGGTGTTGTGAACGGAGTCCATAGCCGAGATGATGCGTTTATTGTGGTCCGCCACCAGCATGGACTTGCCCATCTGCACCTGAGCGATGTCAGATATATACTCGTTTCTTACTGCTCTGTCCCAGTCCCAATAGTTCTGGTCGTTGCAGTACATGATCTGCCCGGAGGCGTCCAGCACGAAGAAGATGCCGTGCTGAGCTACATCCTGGCTTTCCAGCAGATCACGGATCTTATGCAGATTCACATCCATGACCAAAATGCCGATCCGGCTGCCCGATTCGGAGCGAATGGGCTGGCAGGCGAAAATACTGTTGGGATTGTTGATCAGGATGCAGTTTTCATCCATTGACAGCTGCTTGTAGACGTCGTACCATTTCCCCTTATCAACAACCTCGTTGATAGGCTTGACGCCGCTGCCGCTGATATACATTCCGTTGATATCGGAATAGATATTGACAGAGGTGATAAAGTCGTTTGACAAGATGCGCATACTAACAGCGCCAAGGGTTCTGTAGGCCTTTTCGATATATTTGTTGTCCACATTCTCTTCCTGGACGATCTCCACAACAAAATCCAATCGAGCCAGTTTGTCTCGCAGATCAAGCACATTCGTCATGGTGTTGTCCGTGACCGCCACGCTCTTTTGCAGCAGTTCTTCGTTCATATCCATAACTCTGTTATTGACCTCGGCGTTAAACCGTTTATAGTTCAAGCTCAGCACAAGCAGCAGCGGTACCGTGACCAGAACAAACACATACGCGAAGTTCTTCAGCAGCAGGCCGTTAAACTTGTAGCCCTTAATGTAAGGCCATACAGTCCTTTGTCCACTCATTACGACGATATCCTTTGGCAATATTCTCTCGGCGAATAACCGGTGTGTTTGCGGAACATGATGGAGAAATAGGATGATGCGCTGTAGCCCACCATCACCGCGATCTCACTGACCTTGTAGTTGCCCACTTTCAGCAATTCCGCGGCCCGCTGGATCTTCATTCGCAGAAGGTACTCCGACAACGTCTCGCCCATGGCCTGCTTGAACAAACGGCTTAAGTAGCCCGGGTGTACCCGGTATTTCGCTGCCAGCACTTCATGGCCAATGTCTTCATCCATATGATCGTAGAGGTATTGAATAACGCCCTCCACAATGCTGTGCATATTTTCCGGTTTTCTGTTTTTCAATCCTTCACACAATGCGGCAAAATCTTCTCTCAGACAGTCAGCCATCGCATCCAGGCTTCTCAAATCACTCAAGCGGTCCGGGTCAAATCTGCCGTCGGTAAGCTCTGAAACATTTACCTTCCGTTTCCTGTAGTTGAGTTCCACCACGGAATACAGATTCTTGAGGACGAATCTGGCGTTCTCCAAGGTCGTGCTCCGCAGAGCAAGGAGCATTCTGTCCAGGATATAAAGCACCGTGTCCTGACTGCCCAGATTCAGTTCCACCATCAGCAGTCTGTAATCGGCCACCACCGTCTTGCGGAGCAATTCATCCGTATCCTGCTCGGTTTCGGCGGACTGCTCCTGATTGCCGGTCAGCAGGTCGGTAATCTGGGATACACAATTGGTCTGCCGGAAGGCAAAGGTGTAAGGGAACTGTTCGTTTAAACTTGCAACGCACTCCCGAACTTTTTGGGTGCAGACAACGTCTGTCCCATCCTCTTCCTGAGGCGCGCCCACAAAGACAACGCGCCATCTGTCGGCTTTGTCCTCCGCCACAAAGCACAGGTGCTGCCCGGCAGACACTTCCAGCTGCCGCAGCACATCCTCGGGAGATACGGCGCTGCTTTCATCCGGCAACTCCTCCCGCTCGTAGGCTTTTGCCTCTACGGCAAAGGCGACAAGCGGGCTGGTCTTTTCCAGACCTTCCATACCCAGCAGCTTTATGTACGCAGACAGTTCACTCTCTGTCGTCACCTGGCCGGTAAGCAGTTCCCGGAAAAAGCTCTTTTGTAGCATATACCGGATGTCCCGGTTCTCTGTCTCCATCAGCAAATGTTCTTCCGCCTCAAAATCAAGCTGCTCTTTGATGCCCTTGAACACGCCCATCAGTTCGTCTTCATCCACAGGCTTTACCAGGTAGTGCACAACCTGATACTGGATGGCCTGCTGGGCATAGCCGAAGTTGCTGTGGCCGCTTAGAATAACCGTTTTGATTTCAGGACGGAGCTCATGAAGATTGCGGATCAATTCCAGGCCGTTCATCCGGCGCATCATAATGTCAGTAAGCACAACATCGCAGGGATTCTCTTTCAGATACGCCAAGGCATCGGAGCCATCTGCGAACGTATTCACAACCTGAAATCCCAATGTATCCCATGGGATAAAACACTCTAAACTATGGCGGATATGGTCCTCATCTTCCACGATCACAAGTTTGAACACGCTCTCACCTCCCCTGCATTTTCACGCTTGCCAAAGGGCCTAGTGGGCCTAAGTATACTTACTTTAGATTATACTGCAAAACCTAAAATAAAACAATGTCACTTTTCCAACTTTTTATAGATATTTGAACTTTTTTTCCCGTTGATTTTCCATATCATTTTGGCAGGTTGCACAGTTTTCTTTCCTGTTGTCGTATGTATTGCAGCTCCCAATCCGTAAGCAGAGAGAAAAAACCGCCTGAGGGACATCCTCAAGCGGTTTGAAAAGTCAGTTTTCTGTTGGCTGCGGCTGGTTTTCCTCGGGTTTGATCATAGGATCAAAAATCTTGGCGAATCGCTTTGCGCAAACATATGCGATCACACCGGGAAACAGCAGCACAAAGATGGGCAGCATTCTCACCGTCACGCCCAGCGGCAGTACTACCGCCGCCACAACAGGCAGCACATTCAGCACAAATACCACGATGGTATTGAACACCTTTTGAGTAGAGAGAATGAATGCGTTGCGGAGGGTACGGAAGATGGGATTGAAGAACTGGGCCTGGATGGGGAATGTATAGAACATAGTGCAAAGCAGCAGAATCCCCAGGGCAAAGAAGGCCGCGCTGCTGATCATGCCGGCGGTGGTATCGGCCTGGGACATAATAAAATAGTCCAGCACCAGCACAACGCCAAGCACCAAAAACAGCAGTGACATTACGACACCCTGCTTAAAGTTCATCTTGAACCCGCGGAAAAAGGTAGCTGTGATCTTCACTTCCTCTCCCCTGACCAGCTTCAGGGCTACATAGTACATCGCTGCGGTAGCCGGCACAAATGTGATGATGGGAATGCAGCAGATAAACCACAGAAGGCTCAGCACGATCAGATCCGCTACCTTTGACAGCGCCACCATAATCGGACTGTCCAGATTAAACCACTTGCTCATACGGTTTCCCCTTTGTAATAAAGCTTGCCCTTATTTTACACCACGGCAAAACAGAAAGCAACACCCTTTTTTGCTCTTTGCCAACCCCTTCGACAGGATTCCCTTGCATCAGTGAAGGCGCTGCGCTAGTGTATTAGCAGGCGGACATTCTCCCCGAATGCGACACCCGCCACCGCCACTGCGGATCTCCCACGCAGTGGCGGTTTTCTTGTTTTTACACCACCGGTATCAGCAGGATGCTGCTATCCTCCGGCTCAGATTCCAGGTGGTTTGCCTCCCAAATGGCATCCACCGTCGAGCCGGTTTCCTTGGCCACATCCCATAGTCTCCGCTCACCTTTCCTGCACAGGATCAGGCTGGGACGGTTTGGATCGGGTTTTTCTGTTTCTCCCAGCTCCAGTCCCGTCAACATCGGGATCCCCTGCCCGGCAGAAACCACCGTATCCAGCTGCACTTCTCCCCGCAGGTTTACGCTCCCTGCGCCAAGACTTGCCTGGGGTTTTCCCACAGGCGCAATCCAGGTATCCAGGCGGCTGTCATCGGCCATATTGGCGCTCCACTCCCCTGTCCACGGCGTGACGGCGCTGCGGAGCTCGTCATTTTCATCGTAGTAAAGCGTCTGGAACTGGCCCGGCAGTGGCAGCCGCATACCGGTATCCGTACGCTCCGCCTGCCCATAAGCAGGGCAAAAGCTAATATCCGCAATTTGCCGGACATCCATAGAAAGGGTTTGCTCAGCGCTGACGGACTGGGTATTCTGCTCCAGAATTGCAGGCGGCTCCAGCTGCTCCCGCATGGTTTCCACTTTTCTGCGGGGACTGTAGGCATCCTCGGCTGTGGTGATCACCGAGCGGTCGCACAGGATGAACTGGCCAAGAATGCCGGCCTTTATCTGCAGTGAGCCATCCTCATTAATTGCTACATCCAAGCTGGTCACACAGGGCTGCACGGAAACTGTGGCATCCTGCTCGTACTCCTCATCCAAGTCTGCATACTGGGAAAAAGGCAGATCAAAATCCCAGGTGTAGAGTTTGCCGTCGTCGCCGCGATAAAGCACATGGAGCATTCCGTTGCCACGGAACACCACCTTGCCAGCCATTACTTTTTTGTCCAGCACCTCCGGGTGCATGGTGTAGTAGATCAGTTTCTCCGGTTTCGGTCCGGTGGCGGGGGGATTGATCTGATCTTCCAGCACAAACGCCTTCTCCCCCGCCTCCCGGGGCAGCAGTACGGGATATGTAGCCTTCAGAATCTGTACATCCTCCGGCAGATCTCCGGGGAATGCCACCTGCACCTGAGCCGGCTGCCAAGCCTGACCCAACACATCCATATCCGCACGCACCAACAGCTTTCTGGCGGATGTGCTTCTGGCATCCACCCCCTTCAGCAGGCACGATACCAGGATCTTACCGTCACGGCGGGTGTCCGGCAGATCCCACTTCACGGAAAAGGGCAGCCAGGCCTCCACGCTGCGGACGGTATCTTCTTCCTCCGGCGCATACAGGACCCACACCATTACTCCGCAGGACACGGCCATGGCATCGCTGTTCCACTCCTTACCGCGGACGATCACCTGCCCCCAGGCGCCTAAGACCCGGTCGATATCCGGCATGCCGTCCGGCAGGCGGATCTCCTGGGTCTGCTCCTGGGAGCGAAGGCCACCTGACAGTTTTTGCAGATATGCCAAGGGATTCTTGTCAAATTGCATCTCCACGCAAATCACTCCTTATGGAACTTCAGATACCAAAGCATATTCCCATAAGGACAAGTTTATGACCGCTATTTTTTCCGGCATGTGCCAATGCCCAGGAAGATCATCAAAAGGCCCACCAAAAGGCAAAAGAACCCGCTCTCCAGCCAGGTGCCGATCAGCACACCGACTCCCAAGGAAAGCAATACACACCCCCACAACTGATTGCGTCGGCACATAAAAACACCCCCTGCATTACTCTATGCAAGGGGTGTTCTGATTTATCCGCCCAAATAGGCCTTTTGCACATCGCTGCTGTTCATCAGCTCTTTGCCCGTGCCACTGAGGATGATATTGCCGGTCTCCAGCACATAGGCACGGTCTGCGATCTCCAGCGCCTTGCTGGCATTCTGCTCCACCAGCAAAATGGTGGTACCGGCCTTGTTGAGTTCCTTGATGATCTCAAAGATCTGATCCACCAAAATGGGCGCCAGACCCATGGAGGGCTCATCCAGCATCAGCAGTTTGGGATGGCTCATCAGCGCGCGGGACATGGCCAGCATCTGCTGCTCACCGCCGGAGAGGGTGCCTGCGATCTGCTTGCGGCGCTCCGCCAGTCTGGGGAAGCGCTCAAAGGCAGCGTCCAGGTCCGCCTTGAACTGCTGCTGGTCCTTGGTGTTATAAGCGCCCATCAGCAGGTTCTCATAGACTGTCAGCTCCTGGAAGATCCGCCGGCCCTCAGGGACCTGGGTCATACCCAGCTGCACGATCTTATGGCAGGTGGTCTTGGTGATATCGTGGCCGTCAAAGACCACAGAGCCGCTCTTCTTGGGGATAATTCCCACCACGCTTTGCATCATGGTGGTCTTACCGGCGCCGTTAGCGCCGATCAGCGAGACGATCTCACCCTCGTTGACTTCAAAACTGATGCCCTTCAGCGCACGGATCACGCCGTAGTACACTTCCAGGTTCTTTACTTCCAACAATGCCATCGTCTTATCCTCCGATATAGGCTTTAATGACCTGGGGATCCTGAAGCACAGCCTTGGTCTCACCCTGGGCCAGCACAGTACCGAAGCTGAGAACGGTCAGCTCGTCACACAGTTCGGACACAAACCGCATATCGTGCTCGATCAGCAAAATGGTCATATCAAAGTTGTCCCGGATGAAACGGATCGTATTGGCAAGATCCTCTGTTTCGTGGGGATTCATACCTGCAGCCGGCTCATCCAGCAGCAGGATCTTGGGGTTGGTGGCAAGGGCTCTTGCGATTTCCAGCTTCCGCTGCTTGCCGTAGGGCAGATTGCAGGCCAGATTGTTCCGCTCTTCTTCCAGACCGAAAATACGCAGAAGCTCTTTTGCCTTCTCGCGCATCTGCTTTTCCATCTTGAAATGGCGGGGCAGGCGGAAAATGGATTCCACCACGCTGCACTTGTATTCCGGCAGGTTGTGCATACCCACCATAACATTACGCACTACGGTCATGTTGTTGAAAAGGCGGATGTTCTGGAAGGTACGGGCAATGCCCTTCTGATTGATCTTATGGGGAGTCAGACCCACCATCTCCTCACCGTCCAGGTAGAAAGTACCCGTGGTGGGCTTGTAAATGCAGGTCAGCAGGTTGAAGATAGTGGTCTTGCCTGCGCCGTTGGGGCCAATGAGGCCGTACAGCTGGTTCTTCTTAATGCGGATATTCACATCCTGAGCCGCATGAAGACCGCCAAAGGAGATGCCGAGGTTTTTGGTTTCCAGCATATATTCTGCCATTACTTCTGCCCTCCCTTTTTGTCAGGATCAAGGTTCTGAGGGGCGAAGTCCACAGACAGCACTTCGTCCATGCTGATCTTGGTGGGCACAACATCCCACTTGGCCTTGTCATCCTTGATATGGCTGGCATCGTGAGGCTTTCTGAACTTGGCCAGCAGATTACCCAGATTGTAGGTATCCCGGAACCACTTCAGCTTGGGAGCGTTGTTATAGATAACGATCACAATCAGCACCAGAGCGTACAGCAGATTCTGCAGGACAGCTAGGTCGCCGGTGAGCTTAGTGGGTAGCCAGGAATTGAGCCAAGTGATCAGCGCGGCAGCGATGATAGAGCCGTTGATATTGCCCATACCGCCCAAAACCACCATAACCAGGATCTCGATGGAGTAGTTATAGCCAAACTTGATGCTCTGGATCTTATAGTTGCTGTAGCTGAACAGAACGCCTGCCATACCGGCCAGCGCGGCTGACAAGGTAAAGGTCAGCAGCTTATACTTGGTCACATTGATGCCCGTAGCCCGGGCAGCGATCTCGTTGTCACGGATAGCCGTCACGGCTCTGCCGTGCTTGGAGCGAATGTAATTCTGCACCACCGCCAGGGTGATCAGCACCAAAACAAAGGCGATGATAAACAGATAACTCTTGTTGTACCGGGGAGTGTCCAATCCCAGTGTGCCGCCGAAGGATTCATCGGAGGTGTTCTGGAACAGAGACTTCACGATCTCGCCAAATGCCAGCGTGACGATAGCAAGATAATCACCCCGCAGTCTCAGAGCGGGAATGCCCACGATGATACCGCAGAGCGCAGCAGCGGCGCAGCCAACTACCAGGGCGATCAGAAATGCTCCGATACCGTTGCCCATGGTGGGAACCAGCAGTGCAGATACCTTGCCGCCCAGATAGGCGCCGACGCACATGAAGCCGGCGTGGCCCAAAGACAGTTCGCCCAGGAAGCCTACTACCAGGGAGAGGGACACAGCCAGAATGATGCTGATAGCGACCTTCTCCAGCAGGAACAGCAGAGAGTTATCAAACCGAACACCGGTGACAGACATAGCGCCCAGCACCACAGTGAGCAGGCCGATGACAACATAGTTGATGTAATGATTGACCTTGATTTTCTTCAGTGTCATACCTTTTCCCTCCGTTTCTTTCCAAGGAAGCCGGTGGGTCTGACCAGAAGGATCACGATCAGAATCGAAAACTCTATGGCATCCGTGTAAGGCGCAATTGCCGTAATTTTATAGGAAATGCTCTCCACCACGCCCAGCAGAATACCGCCCAGCATAGCGCCGGGGATAGAACCGATACCGCCGATAACCGCGGCAGTAAAAGCCTTGATACCGGGCATAGCGCCCATGGTGAAGGATACATTGGGTGCTTTCAGCAGGTAGAAAAGACCTGCCAACGCTGCCAGAGAGGAGCCGATGGCAAAGGTGACCGTGATAATGGCGTTCACATTGATGCCCATCAGCTGGGCAGCATCCCGGTCTTCCGACACGGCGATCATGGCGCGGCCCAGGCGGGTGCACTTTACGAACAGGGTAAGCACGATCATAACGGCAACAGTGACTGCCAGGGTGACCAGCGCAGAGACCTGCACAGTGACACCCAGGAAGCTCACAGAGCCAAACTCATATACTGTGACCATCTTGGGGGCGGAGCCGAATACGATCTGGGCAAGGCTCTGAAGCAGGTAGCTGACACCGATGGCGGTGATCAGGACTGCCAGCGGAGATGCGCCCCGGAGAGGTCGGTAGGCCACCCGTTCGATCACAACACCCAAAACCACACAGGCAATGACTGCCGCAACCACCGCAAGAAGCGGATTGTTGATCGCCATCACCACAAAGATCACATAGCCGCCGACCATAATGATATCGCCGTGGGCAAAGTTCAACAGCTTTGCAATACCGTAGACCATGGTGTATCCCAAGGCGATCATTGCATAGATACCGCCCAGACTCAGGCCGTTAATTAGGGTAGACAAAATTACTTCCATAACAATTCTCAATTCTTTAAATTACTGCTTGGGGAAAACTTCATAAGTAGCACAACTGCACATACCGGCGCGAAGGCCGGTATGTGCATGTGTCATTGGTGTTATACCAAGGTATACTCTAATTATTACTCAGCAGCGCTGGGAGCAGATGCTTCCTTGATCACATACTGGATAGCGGTCTTGTTAACATAGCCGCTATTGTCCCAGGAGATGCTGTCGCCGGTGACACCGTTAGCGTAGGTGTAGCCGCCCTCAAACTGCTCCTTCAGGATCTCGCAGAGATCGGAAGCACTGATGGTAACGGGAATATCCTTGCCCTCGTCGATGGCCTTCTTCATAGCGCCGTAGATTGCGTATACGCAGTCATATGCGGAAGCACCGAACTGGTTGAGGGTCTCCTTGCCGAACTTGGCAACATACTTGTCGATGAACTCCTTTGCGGGGCCTTCGGTGGCCTTGGAGTTGAAGTGGGACAGCATAGTGACCTACTGGGGAATGGAGTTGATGTCGAAGCCATCTGCGCTGTCGATACCGACAAAGCCGTCGCAGCCGTAGTAAGTAGCATCTGCCTTCAGGATGCTCTTGGCCTGGGTCATGAACAGGGATGCAGGAGT
>JAZNAK010000061.1:0-17185 GCA_045586485.1 Faecousia sp.
GACAGAGCGTAACCGACAGCGGTGCCGACGATAGCGCCTTCAGCCAGGTTGGAGTTGAACAGACGGCAGTGAGGCAGAGCGTCCATCATGCCGCGGTAGGTAGCAAATGCGCCGCCCCAGTCACGGCAGTCTTCGCCGTAAGCGATCAGAGTGGGATCCTCGTAGAAGCGGTCCCAGATAACTTCGGAGATAGCATCACGCAGGTTGAACATCTTCATCTTGGACACGGGCTTGCCGTTGGCATCGACGGAGTTACGAACCTTGCTCTTGATCTTCTTGTAGCCCTCAGCCTCTTCCTTGGGAACGGTGAACTCGGGAGCGCGGTGTGCTTCGAAAGCCTCGACCTGCTGGTTGGAGAACATCAGGCGCTCAACAACAGCGGGATCCTTGTCGAAGTCGCAGTAGGGGCTGATCTCGGGATCAGCAGCTGCACGGCAGATGGTGGTCATACGCTCCTTGGTCTCAGCCAGGATAGCGTCAACGTCAGCCTGAGTCATGACACCTGCCTCGATCAGAGCTGCGGGATAGGTGGTCAGAGGATCAACTTCCTTCCATGCGTCCATCTCTTCCTTGGTGCGGTATGCGTTCTGGTCGGAGACAGAGTGGCCGGAGAAGCGGTAAGTAATGGTCTCCAGCATAACGGGGCCCTTGCCGTTGCGCAGCAGCTCCAGCTTGCGCTCCATGGCGTCGATCACTGCCAGGGGGTTGAAGCCGTCAACGGTCTCTGCATGGAACTGGGTGGGGCTGACGCCGGAAGCGATACGGGACATATTGCCCTGACCCATGGTCTCGCCGCGGGTCTGGTCGCCCATACCGTAGGAGTTGTTGAAGATGTTGTACAGAATGGGCATACCGTCATTGTGGGACTCCCACAGGTTCTTGTACTGGTCCATTGCTGCGAAGTTCAGTGCTTCCCAAACAGGGCCGCGGGACATAGCAGCGTCACCGACGTTGCAGACGCAGATACCCTTCTTGTTGTTGACCTTCTTAAACAGAGCAGCGCCGGTGGAGATGGTGCCGCTGCCGCCAACGATGGCGTTGTTGGGGTAAACGCCGAAGGGCAGGAAGAAGGCGTGCATGGAACCGCCCATGCCCAGGTGGAAGCCGGTTTCACGGGCAAAGATCTCGGACAGTGTGCCGTACAGAATGAAGCGGATCGCCAGCTCCTTCACATCCTTGGTCTCACCCAGCTTCTGAGTGGAACGCAGGCACTTGCCTTCCAGGAAGTTCTCCATAACATTCATCAGCTGCTCGTCGCTCATCTTGTTGATGGTGGACAGAGCCTTAGCCAGGATCTCGGAGTGAGAACGGTGGCTGCCGAAAGCGAAGTCATTCTCGTCCAGCAGGTAAGCCTGACCGACACAGGCTGCTTCCTGACCGACGGACAGGTGAGCGGGGCCGGGATAGGTGTGGTCGATACCGTTGTAGCCGCCCTGGGTCTTGATGGAGTTCAGCATAGTCTCGAACTCGCGCAGAACGGTCATGTCGCGGAAAATGCGGATCAGGTCTTCCTTGGTGTAGCGGCCGGACTCCAGCTCTTCCTTGACGGTCTTGTTGTACTGGTTTACGGGGATCTCGTTGAAGGTGACCTTACCGGGCGCACGGACGACGGCAGGATCGACATATAAACTCTTAGGCATATTGTATTTCCTCCTTAAATGTGGAATATTGCTTCACGAATGATTTCTGCAACGGTGGGATGAGGGAAGACCAGCTTCTTCAGCCGCTCGGGATTCAGTTCTGTATCCACCATCATGGTTGCAGTCATAATGATCTCAGAGGCATAAGAGCCTACCATATGGCAGCCCACCAGACGGTTTCTGTCGGTGTCCACCACCAGCTTGATGAAGCCCTTGCCGCCGTTGGTCTCGGCAAGATAACGGCCTGCGTAGGACATGGGAAGCTTCACTTCCTTCACATGCATGCCCAGCTTCTCTGCGCCTTCCTTGCTATGGCCCACGCTGGCCACCTCGGGATCGGTGTAGATAACTGCGGGGATCACATCATAACGCATTTCGTCAGTCTTGCCCAGCATGTGATTAACGGCAACCTCGGCCTCACGGTAAGCGGTATGGGCCAGCATGGACTTGCCGTTGCAGTCACCTACAGCATACACATTCTGCACGGTGGTGCACATGTGGCGGTCGGTGACGATGGCGGCACGATCCATCTGCAGACCCAGCGTCTCCAAACCGATGCCTGCGGTGGCAGGACGGCGGCCTGCAGAAAGCAGGACCTTGTCGCAGGAAATCTCCTTCTTCTCACCGTTTTCCTCGTAGACAACGGTGGAAGCCTTGACCTCCAGCACCTTGCTGGAGAGCTTGAAGGTCATACCGCGCTTTTCAAAAGCGTCGGTCAGCACCTTGCAGATCTCGGGATCGGTAGCGCCAGCGATCTTGGGCATCATCTCGATGACGGTCACCGCAACGCCCACAGAGGCGAAGTAGTAAGCCATCTCCAGACCGATGACGCCGCCGCCGATGACCACCAGGTTCTTGGGCAGCTCGGTCAGATCCAGCACTTCCCGGTTGGTGACCACAAACCCGGCAGCCAGGCCCTCTTTCAGACCGGGCACGGGAGGGACGACCGTCTCAGAGCCGCTGGCGATTGCCAGGCGGCGGCCCTGATAGGTTGTGCCGTTTGCGCTCACAGCAAAGCCTGCCTCACTGCGGCCGGAAATCACGGCATCGCCGGTGATGACGGTGACTTTGTTTGCGCTCATAGTCGCGCCTACGCCGGAGACCAGGGTGTTGACCACCTTGTTCTTCCGGGCGACGACCTTTGCATGGTCGTAAGTGACGCCGGTGGCGGAAACGCCATAGGCCTCGCTCTCGGTGGCATGACGGTACATCTTGGAGGAGTTCAGCAGGGTCTTGGTGGGGATGCAGCCTTCATTCAGACAGGTGCCGCCCAGCGCTCTCTTCTCAAACAGTGCAACCTTCATACCGCCCTGGGCAGCGCGCTCGGCGCACAGATAGCCGCCGGGACCGCCGCCCACAACCAGTAAATCAAACATTTCCATAGGGATTTCTCCTTACTTGGACAGCAGAACGGTGAAGTTCTCCAGGTTGAAGCCCAGCTCCTTCTGGAACTTAGCAGCGGGAGTGCCGTCCACAGCGCGGTGGTCGTAGGTCAGGCTCAGGCCCATAGCGGGATACAGCTCAATGTTGCCGTCCTTGCCCTTGCGCACGCGGTCAATGGTACCGCAGACGCCCAGGATACCGGTCTGGGGAGGATTGATAACGGGAGTGAAGGATTCCACGCCCATATTGCCCAGGTTGGAAACGGTGAAGGAACCACCGGAGAGCTTGTCGGGGCTGATTGCACCGTCACGGCACTCAGCTGCCAGCTCCTTGACGGCCTTGGAGATCTCCAGCAGGCTCATCTCGTCAGCATGACGGATGGTGGGAACCATCAGGCCGCGGGGGGTATCCACAGCGACGCCCAGGTTCACGTGGTTGAAAATGCGGATGTTGTTGTCATCCAGCATATTGGCGTTCAGATCGGGGTAGTTCAGCAGGGTACGGGAAACAGCGTACAGAACGATATCGCCCAAGGTGATGCCTGCGTACTCGCCGCCGGCGGCCTTCAGAGCCTTGCGGTAGTTCAGGATAGCGGTGGCATCGAAGGAGGTGTTGTGGGTCAGCTGAGCCATGGTGTGCAGGGAGGTAGTCATGGACTTGCTGATGGCGCGGCGGATGCCACTGAACTTCACATCCTTGTACTCGGCCTCTGCCTCGGCTGCAGGTGCAGCAGGTGCGGCAGCGGGAGCGGGAGCAGCGACAGCAGGAGCGGCTGCCACAGCGGGAGCTGCCTGAGCGGCAACGGGAGGATTGGCCATCAGCTCGCGGACATCCCGCTCAATGATGCGGCCGTTGGGGCCGGTACCGGTAGCCATAGTTGCATCCACACCGGCGGATGCTGCCAGCTTCTTGGCTCTGGGAGATACGGCTGCGCCGGAGTTGGCTGCGGGGGCAGCTGCGCCGCCGGGAACACCGATGGTGCAAACGGCATCCAGGCAGGGAACTTCGTCACCGGCCTCGTGGAGGATCTCCAGAATGGTGCCGGTAGCGGTGGACTCGCACTCAAAAGAGGCCTTGTCGGTCTCGTAGGTGAACAGGATGTCGCCTTCCTTGACAGAATCACCGACCTTCTTCAGCCATTCGCCGATAATGCAGCTCTCCACAGTGATGCCTGCCTTGGGCATGATCACGGTGTGGGCGCCGGCAGCGGCAGGAGCAGCAGCTGCGGGTGCAGCTTCAGCAGCGGGAGCAGCCTCAGCGGCAGCGGGAGTGCCGCCAATGCCCTTCAGGCAATCGGTGGGCTCGCCGTGAGGCCCGACTGCGCAGACGTTCTCCAGGCAGGGAACTTCGTCGCCGGCCTCATAGAAGATTGCCAGCAGCTCGCCTTCCTCGGTGGACTCGCACTCGAAGGAAGCCTTGTCGGTTTCGTAAGTAAACAGGATATCGCCGACCTTTACCTGGTCGCCAACATTCTTCAGCCACTCGCCAATGATGCAGCTCTCCACAGTGATGCCGGCCTTGGGCATCAGAACGCCACGGGCCTTGGTGGCCACGGCGGCTGCGGGAGCAGCGGCAGGAGCAGCAGCGGCGGGAGCGGCAGCAGGTGCTTCAGCGGGAGCATCGGCTGCGGAGCCGCCCTTCAGAGCGGATACGTCTTCGCCGGGGTTGCCCACGGCACAGACGTTAACGAGGCAGGGTACTTCGTCGCCTTCTTCATAGAAGATCTCAAGCAAAGTGCCTGCTGCGGTGGATTCGCATTCAAAGCTTGCCTTATCGGTTTCATAAGTAAACAGAACGTCGCCGACATTGACGCTGTCGCCAACCTTCTTGACCCACTCACCGATGATACAGCTTTCCACGGTGATGCCCGCCTTGGGCATGATGACTGCATTTGCCAAAGGGATGTCCTCCTTTAATTTCAGGTTTCTCCGAGGCCCGGCAGGATTTCCGGACGCCCAAAGTCCCCCATTGTTATAGCTTGTTAATTATAACACTACTTATCAGTATTCGTCAATAGTAATTTACTACAAAAGAATATTTGCCGAACCCCGCGTTCTTGCAGGATTCGGCAAATAGGTTTATAGGAGTTTCAGTCCGGCTTCCTTTGCTGCTGCCCGGAAGGCCTCCGGCATAGGCTCATCGGAGATCAGGTAGTCCACATCGGACAGCTTTGCGAAGGTATAGGGCATCAGGCACTTGAGCTTCTCCCGGCCGCACATGATTACGCTGGTGCGGGCCTTTTGGATCACCTTGCCCTTGACCAGCATATCGCCCTCTGTGCCGCAGGTGAAGCCCGCCTCCACGCTGCAGCCGGATACGCCGATAAAGGCAAGGTCAATATTGATCTTATCCAGCATTTCCAATGTGTTTTGTCCGGAAAGGGCCAGGTTTTTCCGGTTGATCGTGCCACAGCACAATGTGACCACCGGATTGTGGAGCTTGCACAGCTCCAAAGCAATGCTGGGGCCTGTGGTAAAGATATTCAGATTGATATCCGGCAGGCTTCTTGCCAACATCAGATTGGTGGTGCTGGCGTCCAGGAATACGGCGCTGTGGGGCTGGATCAGCTCCAGTGCTTTTTGAGCAATGGCAAACTTACCGGCGTTATTCTCCCCGATGCGCACATTGAACTCGGGGTCACCGCTGTGGCGCACAGACTTGGCGCCGCCCCGGAACTTCACCACCGTACCCGCTTCCACCAGCATATCCAGATCCCGGTGGATGGTCATCAGGGACACATCGGGAAACAGTTCCTGCAGCTTTTTTATTGTCACCACATTCTGATCTTCGATGTAAGATCGCATCTTTTCCAGTCGAAACTGATTCATAATAACACCTCAAATGTTATAACGAGATAATAATATAACAAATATAACACCATTGCACAAAATGTCAAGAGAAAAATAACAATATTTTTGTTGACGGGCAGGCCCTGCCTATTTTATAATAACCCAGTATTAACACAGAGAGGTTCTTCTATGATTACGCAACTCAGAATCTACGAAAGCGGCTGTTTTGACCCCCACAGGAATCTCGCCACCGAGAAGCATCTGATGGACATCACCCAACCGGGGACCTGCGTTCTCTACCTGTGGCAAAATCAAAACACTGTGGTCATCGGCAAAAATCAGAATGCCTGGGCGGAATGCCGCACCACCTTACTGAAGGAAGAGGGCGGCGTACTGGCCCGGAGACTCTCCGGCGGCGGCGCGGTGTTTCACGACCTTGGGAATCTGAACTTCACATTTATAATGTGCAAAGAGGATTACGACCTGGACAGGCAGCTGACAGTCATTCAGCAAGCCTGCAATCATGCCGGCATTCGGGCGGAACGGTCCGGGCGCAACGATCTGCTGGCTGACGGGCGGAAGTTCTCCGGCAATGCTTTCTATCAAAACCGCACCCACGCCTATCACCACGGCACGCTGATGGTGAATGTGGACCGAGACAAACTGGGACGGTATCTGAGCCCTCCCAAAGCCAAGCTGGAAGCAAAGGGCGTGGCCTCCGTCCGCTCCCGGGTGGTCAATCTGAAGGAGCTCTCCCCTGCCCTGACCATCAACAAGTTGAAAGAATATATGACAAAGGCATTCTGCCAGGTCTATGGCCTCGAAGCAACCGATGTGATCCTCGGCAATGAGGATATGGCCGCCATTGATGCTCTGCAGAAAGAGTACGGCGCCTGGGAATATCTCTACGGCGCGCCTCTGGCCTTCACCTTCCAGTGCCAGGCTCATTTCCCCTGGGGGCACATTCAGCTGCAGCTGGATGCCAGGGACGGTCTGGTCACCGGTGCAAAGGTCTACACCGACGCCATGGACTGGGTTTTGCCGGAAACTGTGGAGACGGCTTTGACTGGCTGCCGGTTTGAAACCGACGCAATGGCCGAAGCATTGGAAATCTCCTCCCTTGATCCGGATATCTGCGCCGATCTGCAGCGAATGCTGGCAGAGCAATCCATATAAAAAACACCCGGCAGACACTGCCGGGTGTTTTTTATTCCGTTTCCATCACGGTATACTTTTCCAAGATTCGCCGGTTTGCTCCCAGATTGGGTACCAGCACAAGACCAACGCCTTCTACCGCCTCATCGGTAAATGTACCGTCCGCCGGGATCTGTTGGGTGTTGATCTTCAGATCCTTCAGCAGCGGCAGCACCTCCAGGGCATAATCGATCAGCTCCATGTTGGTCATATCGGTGGTGACCATGGGAAGTGCCTGCTCGATAACATTCTTGATCTGCAAAAAGTTCAGACTTCTGCATTTTTCAATGGCAGCGCCAATGATCTTCCTCTGCCGTTCTGTACGGGAAAAATCCGAATTGCCTACCCATCTGTTTCTGGCGTAATTAAGGGCCTGATTGCCGTTAAAATGGTTGATGCCCGGCACCACATCGTGTCCCCGATTGGCCATATACTTTGCTTCCGCCTCTGTGAGCTCGACATCCACACCGCCAATCAGATTGATCACCTTTTGGAATCCGGCAAAGTCCACCTCGATATTACCGTCCACTTCAACGCCGAAGTTCTGCTCCAGGCACTTATCCAGCAGCTTCATGCCGCCCACTCTGTAGCACACATTGATCCGCTCGTTGCCGTAGCCGGGGATAGGCACATACATATCCCGCATAAAAGAGGTCAGAGTCAGTTCGTGGGTAGCCGTGTTCAGGGTGCAGAGGATCATCGCGTCAGACCGGGAACGGGTCTCGCCACGGCGGCGGTCCTGACCGATCAGCAAAATATTGATGATATGCTCCTGCCGCTCCACCGGCCGGGTATCGATTTCCCAGATCACATCGTCCGGGTCGATGGCGTTTTCTCCCTGC
Source organism: Faecousia sp. (assembly GCA_045586485.1). Lineage (GTDB taxonomy): Bacteria > Bacillota > Clostridia > Oscillospirales > Oscillospiraceae > Faecousia. Next base: position 7,849 of record JAZNAK010000061.1, read on the forward strand.
TCCTGGCTCAGAGTCTCCTCTGTACTGCTATTAAGAAAGTCCTGGTATTCCTCAGGGGACATGGTGCTGTCGTCCGGTGTCCTGTCCATGAGATTCAGGAGCTTATCCATATAGGCAATGCTCATGATCAGCACCACCAGAAGAAGCGCCAGCAGGATACCCACGATCGTTAAAACCGTCCTCCTGGCCTTTCCTGCGGATTTTCTCTCTTTCACAGTGATTCCTCCTGCAAATACGGTCTGCCGCTGTCACAGTATTTTTCTGTCAGCCCTCATTGAAGAAATAGTCATACCACTCGTCATAGTCGCCGTCTTCCGGCATAGGCGCTGCTGTCTCCACAGGCTTTTCGTCAAACTTGATGGTGAGATACTTCAGTCCGCCACCCCGGTAAACCACAACAGAGGTGGTGTCGCCGGCCTTGAAGCGGCGGAGCACGCGGGTAAGGGAGGAGACAGAGTCCACATCATAACCGCCCACGCTGATGATAATATCACCCCTGCACATACCTGCGCGGGACGCGGCCATACCGGGCTCCGTGCCGTCCACAAATGCGCCTGCAGGCAGGCCGAAATACTGGGCGTTGGCATCCACATCCAGCACATACACGCCCATATACGCGCCGGTCACATAGCCGAACTCCCGCAGGTCGTCCAGAATGCCCTTCACATCATCGGTGGGAACAGCAAAACCGAGGCCCTCGATGGAAACGCCGTTCTCGGTATCGCCGGAATACTTGGCGGTGATAATGCCGATCACCTCGCCCCGCATATTAAACAGCGGGCCGCCGGAGTCGCCGGAATTGACGATGGCATCCGTCTGGAACATGTTGATGACCACCCCTTCGGTGTCCACCAGCCGGTCCTTGGCGCTGATATAACCCACTCTCAAAGAGGATTGGAACTCACCCAGGGTATTGCCTATCACCACGACCTGCTCACCCACCATAGTGAGATTGCTCTTGCCGATCGTCACAGAGGGAAGGCTCTTGCCGTCCACTTTCAGCAGCGCGACATCATTGCTGGGTTCGCTGCCTACAATCTCTGCCGGCATCACTACGCCGGAATGCATGGTGACCTCCACTTCCTGGGCACCGTCGATCACGTGATGGTTAGTGACGATGTAGCCGTCGGCGGAGATGATGAAGCCGGAGCCCCGGCTCTCATAGTAGCCCCATTCGTCAGAGGCCCAGCAGGTGATCGCCACCACGGCATCCACATTCTTTGCGTACACCTGGCTGGGGGTCAGCTGTCCCTGGCTGGCTGAGTCGGGAACGAGCGGTTTTTTACTTTCGTTGTAGATCTCCTGTAGCGCATCGAAGCGGTCTTCCATAGCTGCTTCCATGCGGTCCATTCTCCCCTGCCAGATGCTGCTGACGCCGATGGCAGTGCCCACGCAGCAGGCCACCATAATCAGCAGAGCAAGCCAGACTCTGCCTTTGCGCCTGCCGCCTTTTCCGGAGGGCTTTTCCGCCCGAGGCGCAGGCTCTGTGTAGGCGCACTCGTAGGGAGAATCGGCATAGGGGGATCTCTTTTTCAGTTTGGGGAGTTGTTCATTTTTATATGTATCCATAAGATCACTCCTGTTTTACTCTTTTTCACCATACTATTACATAAATGTGAAAGAATTATGTCTTTGCACATATTTTATGCATATCTCCACGGAATTATCATACCACAATCTCCCTTTTCGTCAAGTAAAAAGTCCCCGGGGAGACTCCCCCGGGGATTGTATCACTCGCTATACGCCAATGAGATATTCAAATACTGCTCCCAGGGATAGGTGGCGTCGGTCTTTTCGATACCGTAGGCCTCCCGAATACCCTCGCACAGCCGCAGAAGCTTTGCCTGCATGATCTCCGACTGGAAGACCTCTGCGTTGTCCGGCAGCATAGCGTTGTAGAATACACGGCAGCGGTCCACATGGGGATAGGTCATGGCCAGCAGGTCGGCAAAGGCCCTGCCCTCTCCCTCCAGCAGCTCCGGCTTCTCCTCCACCTGATAGCTGTAAGCATATTCGAAGCCATCGGGATTCAGATCGCTCCAGTCATCAAAGTCCCGGCTGTTGCCCAGCACATGGCTGTCAACGCCATAGGCAATACCCTGAAGAAGATCTGCCGCTGCGTCTCCCTCTGCAGACAGAACGATCCAGCAATCCTTTCCGGACCAGAACTGAGTCCAGGTGTCCTCGCCTTCAATGCTCCGCACCAGATTGATCCGGATCCAACCGCCCTCAATGGTGTTCCGCAGGAAGCCTTCCGGGAACTGCTCCAGCACCGGCTGCATTGCTTCCAGCATCGTAGTAATCACCTGAGGATGGAACTCCGCCGTGAGGGCGTGACCGCCGGTAGTGACAACCGCATCCTGCCAGATGTTCAGCTTCACACCGTACCGGGCTTCAAAGCTGTCTGCCAACTCCCGGCACTGGGCAAGGCCCTGGGTATCGGGGTTGTCGGGGGTGGTCAGTTCCGCAAGATAGTTTTCTTCATCACTTACGGAAGACTTGCTCACATCCCAGCGGCACAGGGTCTGATGGGCCTCCTCTTCAAAGGCCGTCAGAATCCATATGTATTTTCCGTCACTGTGAATGGCAGCAGGCTCGTGAGCCCCCGGCAGCTTCACTTCGCCGGTACGCTTACCGGTGTTCAGGTCAAAGAACACCAATTCCAGGCCTACCTCCGTCACGGCATAACCCACCACGCCGCTGCGCTCCAGGGCTGCCTGCCAGGTATAACCCTCCGGGGCAAGGAAGAGCTTGCTCTCACCATCCCGCTGGCCGTAAAGCATCTGATGGACAACACCGTCCATCCGGTTGACCAAATATTGCTCGCCAAAGGTTTCCACTGAGAGAACACTCTCCTGGCTGAGGGTCTGTCCGGTTTCAGAAGAGATATAGGAAATGTGCGTTGTGCCGGCGGAATCGGTGGTCTGACAGATCAGCACCGCGCCGTCAAAGCAGTTGCCCAACAGGATCTGCTCGCTGGCAGACTGTTTCCGCAGCAGGCGGGACACGCCTGTACTCATATGCAGCGCCCGCAGTTCCAAACCGGTGGAGAAATAGACCTCATCCCGCTGGAGGCTGATCACAGGCTCGCCTGCAATATTCTCCGGCAGCTGCAGATGCGCTGTGCTTTGCAGCTGGGGATTAAGTACCACTACCCGCCGGCTTTCGCTCACATAATAGGCAGCGCCGGTTGTTGCCGTGCTCACCTGGACGACAGGGCCATTGAGGTCTGCGACAGCAGTCTCCTCTCCCCGTTCGCCGGAGAGGGCCAGCAGTTCATCTCCCACCACCAGCAGATTACTTCCCATGGTGTACAGCGCGCAATAGGTACCCCCGGCCAGGGGGTACGCCCGCACTGCGCCACCGGTTTGCTGCTCCACCGCACTGTCCGGCTCGTAAAGGCCCAAATCCGCCGTCGTCTCCGGGACTGTGGGATCTGTGGGCAACGACGTTCTGGTGCAGCCTGTCAGCAGCAGCGCCACCAGGATAAGCAAAATCAATCGTTTCATTTATTGCCTCCTTGCAAGGGTGTAGTCATCCCCCTGCCGGTAGTACGGGCAGTGGGCTTTGGGATTGGTGTACAGGCGGTAGACCTCGTCCTCATCCAAGTCCATTTTGCAGTAATACTCATCGTACTCTTCGTCGTAATCGTAATACCAGCAGGTCTCGCACTCATTTTCCATAATTACAGTCTCCGTAAGTAATCTTCCACATCAAAGGGTTTGACCTTCTCGTCCTTTCGCAGGTACAGCGGATGGTGGGGATGGCCCTTCTTGCTGACCTGTCCGGCGCAGTACCAGACAGCGCCATATTCCTGGCCCACCGCCAGCATATCCCGCAGGCACTGGGGCAAATACTCCCGTTTCTCAATAATTGTGCCCCAGGCCGCCCACACGGCAGGTTTTTCTGAAATGGACAGCACATAGCGAAACGCCTCCAGGTTCTCCCGGTGGAGCTGCAGATTGCACTGTTTCTCCATGGCATCAGGGCAGGTGGCCCGCTGGGCGTAGACATTGAACATAATGAAGCTGTCAAACCCGTTGCCCAGGGCGATTCGTTCCACGGACTTAAGGGTATTGTCCAGATTGCCCGGCTGAGCGGTGGACGGGTTGATGCCGATGCAGATCAGGGGATTTTTGCCCCGGGTGCCCAATATGTACCGATACTCGGAATAGAAATTAGGAGCGTAGAGCCATTTGGTAATGTCGTAATCGTCGCTGGGCGTGTTGGCCGCCTCCAGGGCCTGCCGGAAGGTGACCAGCTCCAGCTTGTCTGTGGTCACAGAAGGAATATGCATAGCCGCTCCTCCTTATGCCCACAAAACCAGATCCACGGGAACATCGTAATCCTCTGTGGGAAGGGTGTCCCGCATTTGGAACTCGTAGCACAGCGCCACAGTGGGATGCTCCGGCTCTTCTGCCAGAAAGCGGTCATAGAATCCGCCGCCATAGCCCATCCGCTGGCCCTTTTCCGTGAAGGCAAGGCCTGGCATCAGCACCAGGGCGTTCTTGTCCTCCGCCACAGGGCCGTCTGCCACCGGCTCGGGAATGCCGGCATACCCGGTCTCCACCTGGGACAGATCTTCCATATAGATAAACTTCATCGTCTCCCCTAAGACCTTGGGGACCGCTACCCGTTTGCCATCCCCCAGAGCCTGCTGCAGAATGGGCACCGTACGCACCTCCTGGTTGTAAGGCAGGTAGCCGTAGATGGTTTCCGCTTTCCGGTAGGCCTCCGTAGCAAGAAACAGCTGCGCCAGCTTTTCGCTCCGGGATAGGATCTCCTCCCCGGTCATGGCCCGTTTCTGCTCCCGGATCTCACGGCGCAACGCGCTCTTATCCATTTTGCTCCTCCTTAGGTCCTTTCCGGAACATCCGGAACCAGAAGAAAATCGCCAGCTGTCCGGGCAAGCCCAGCAAAAACAGTTTCCAAATATTCAGATTGACAAACATCAGCAGAGACAGGTACAGGCTCAGCAGTACGCCCCACATAATAACAGACACCAGCGTCTGATTCCATCGAAAGTCGTGCCATGCAGACCGCAGACTCAGCAGAACGATGGCATTGGCCGGAATGGCATAGACGAAAGCCATCCAGCTTTTGGGCACATCCAGGGACGACACGATCACAAAGATTAGTGTGGCCACAAACCACACCAGCAGGGAGCTGAGTCCCAAAATGCTCTGCTTGTTTGCCTTTCGTTTCAGAGTCTTTTCCACGGCCTTTTCCATCTTCTCCACCACGACGCTGTTATGCTTCGGCAGCGCATCAGGATCTGCCAGCAGATCGTTCACAGTGATGCCGAACAGCTCCGCCAGCTGCACCAGTGTCAGCACATCGGGCATAGACTCTCCCCGCTCCCACTTGGACACAGCCTTATCGGAATAATTCAGTTTCTCGGCAAGGCCGGCCTGGGTAAGGCGCTGCCGCTTGCGGTAGGATACGATATTGGCGCCCAGTATGGCCTTCAGTCGTTCATCACTCATGGTTTTCCTCCAGGACATAGTTTTTTTTATTTTAACAGAAAACCCGGCGTTTTTCAACCATAGAAAAACGCCGCCGGGAACGCCCCTGCCCTTGTCTTCCTTGGCGAATTGTGATAGGATACTATTACAAACTTAAATTTGGCGGCGAGTCGCTGCTGACAATGCGTCACGAACTGCGACGGCCAAATAAGACTATTTCTCGACCGGTCGCTAGCTTCCGCTGGGCGCATGGAATTCGACAAACTTGAATAGGTCTAACAGATTCGCACCGCGCCAAAGCCTCCCTTGTGTAAAGGGAGGTGGCACGGCGAAGCCGTGACGGAGGGATTGTAATGCAGTCGAAGCATAATAAGCAGTTAGTGCCTTTTGCAAAACAACTGCGAAAAGCAATGACAAAAGAAGAACGGCAGTTATGGTATGATTTTCTGCGTACCTATCCTGTTCGTTTTTCCCGCCAAAAGGTGTTGGGGAAATACATAGCGGATTTTTATAGTGCAGAAGCAAAATTGGTCATTGAACTGGACGGCTCTCAACACTGTGAAGATGTCAACACAGAGAAGGATGCAGAGCGCTCTGCTTTTCTGGAAGGTTATGGTTTAACCGTAATTCGCATTCCGAATAATGAGGTTATGTGTAATTTTCGTGGTGTTTGTGAGTATATCGATGCTGCGGTAAAACAATCCCTCAGTCAAAAATCAAAAGATTTTTGACAGCTCCCTTTACACAAGGGAGCCTTGGGCGCTCCCGCGCCAGTTAAACAAACTTGAATTTAACGAGGTGATTAGGGATGGATATTTCTTTCAAAAATGGCAATGAGAAATTTAATTACAGAGTGTGTGCTATGATGATTTCTGACGGTAAAATCTTGGCAATGCACGATGAGCGGTCACCGTATTACTATTTGCCTGGTGGGAGAGTTGCGATAGGTGAAACGGCAGAAAGTGCGGTTATCAGAGAGGTTCAAGAAGAATTGGGTGTTACACCTAAGATTGCTCGTCCTCTTTGGCTCAATCAGGCTTTTTTCACAGAAGATGTCGATAATTTGCACTATCACGAACTCTGTATTTACTTCTTAATGGACATAACCGATACTGATTTGCTTTCGAGGGGAAAAAGCTTTACTGCAAACGAAGGCCGCCGCATACATACTTTTGAATGGCTGGAGTTTGAAAGACTAAAGGACGAGTATTTCTACCCGTTGTTCTTGAAGAAGGATATTTTCAATCTTCCTGATGTGTTTACCATCCGCACAGAGATTGAGTAAGCCAATTCCAATTTGGTAAACAGTTTATAAGAACTTGACGAAGAGGTGTCCTTATGACAAAAAAGGAAATGGGTGAAATTGCCCGGCGGATGCTGGATGTTTACAGCGGCGCGCTGTTCCACAATCAGGCGTTCGAAACTGGAAATGCAGACGAAATCGTTTATGATTTTGATTGCCCCCAGTTTGAAGAATTGCGAAATAAGTATGACCTGGTCAACATTGCGGGAAGCGGCAGCGACTTTGTCAGAGCTAAACGGCTGCTCCATTATTTAGCTCCCAGGCTGACCCATTCGTCCTGGTATGACAATCACATCGAATGCAACGCCTTGCGCCTTCTGGAATATAGCCTTGACAATCCGGAGCAGGGGATCAACTGTTTGAACAAATCCAAGATTCTGGTGGAGTGCTGCCTGGCGCTGGGTATTTATGCCCGGCGTGTCCGCATCCTGCCCTTCTCCCCTTACGACTTCGATAACCATGTGGTCGCGGAGATCTATGACAGAGATCTTGAAAAGTGGATCATGCTGGACCCCACAACAGACGGATATTTTATTGACGAAACCAAAACGCCCCTGTCGCTGCTGGAAATGCGTGATCGTTTTGCAAACGCGCAGTTTGCCACCTTTGTCCATTCTACGGACCCCCTGAAGGATCTGCAAAAGCTGCGGGATAAACATCTGGACACCAATGCGTACATCTGCAAGAATCTCTTCTATTTCCAGGTAGAGCAGTATTCCACCTTTGGGGAAAAGGGCAGCTTTTTGCACTTCGCACCCCTGCATTACTCCATCAAGCAAACAAAGCAGGCAAACTTAAAATATCGCATAGCCAATTTGCCTGCCCAACAGGAAAATCTCCGAAGAAAAGCAGAGGAAAGCCTGCTGGAAATCCAGCGATCCCGGGAGATACAAAAAACGGACATTCAATCCATGGAGAAAAAACCGGTCTAAACAGCAAACGGCAGCACCCTGAACGGGTGCTGCCGTTATGTATTTAGTCCTGGGTAAACAGTTTCTGGGAACAGTACTTGATGATGGCGCCTCTTGTCACCAGACCGATGAAAGTGTCCTTGTCATCCACCACGGGCACAAAGTTCTGATTGCTGGCTCTCTGTACCAGATCATGCATATCCGTGGTCACCCGAACGGGAACATAATCCCGCCTGTGATTGATCTCCATGATCCGTCTGGCTTCCGCCTGCCGCATATCCATATAACAGATATTCTTCACTGCCCAAAGCAGGTCGCCCTCGGTAAGTGTACCCCGGTACTCACCCCGCTTGTTAAGAATGGGCAAAGCTGCAAAGCCTGCCGCCTCCATTTTTTCCAGTGCCTGGCGAATGGTGTAGTCATCATATAAGAAGGCGCACATAGCCTTCGGTGTTAAGAAGAAGAGAACGTTATTCATGGTTGCTCCTTTACTGCAAGGGTTGGGCGGCTCATCTGCTGCCACTATTATTATAGCATACATTTTGGAAATAAGGATGTAAATATTTTGCAAACAGTCTGTTCCCATGCAGAAAAACGCGATGCTATTTTGTGCACTTTGCACAACGTCCAGGGGCTAGTATAGGGATTCCCTGTTATTTTTACAATTCTCTACCGCCGGTAGAACACGCTCTCTCCCGGAAGGGGCGGTGCAAAAAGCGACAGTAGGGTGTCGTTCTGCAGAAAGGTGTTATAAATACATCATAAATCAGAAAGGCGGCAGCGCTATGGCAAAACGAATTAAGCTCCGGGATCGGCTTCTTCCCGACTACACCCGGGGCGAGGAAATTATGAATATGGTCACTCATATTGTGGGTGGTGGTCTTGGGGTCCTGATACTGATCGCATGTATCCTGCAGGCGGCGCTGCACAAAAACACCCTGGGCATCGTCGGCTCAGCTATATACGGCGGCACCATGGTGGCTCTATACAGTGTGTCCAGTGTCTACCACGGCCTCAGGCCGGGAACAGGAAAAAAGGTCATGCAGATCATTGACCACTGCACGATATACTTTCTCATTTGCGGCACTTACACGCCCTTGCTTTCGTCGGCCTTCGTGCCAAAATATCCGGTGCTGGGCTGGGGGCTTTTGGGCGCGGAATGGGCGTTGGCGATTCTGGCCGCAACCCTCACCGCCATTGATCTGAAGAAGTACAATGTCTTTTCTATGATATGCTACATTACCATGGGCTGGGGCATCATATTCTTCCTGCCGCAGGCAATGGCCGTGCTGACAAAGCCCGGTTTTCTGCTGCTCCTCCTTGGGGGCATCGCCTATACTGTTGGAGCGGTGCTGTATGGCATTGGATCAAAGATGCGGTGGATGCACTCGGTGTTCCACATCTTCGTGGTGCTGGGCAGCCTGCTCCAATTCTTATGCATCTTGCTGTACGCCGTATAAATTATCGTTTATGGCACGCGGCAATAAAAAGGGCGTGCATCAGCACGCCCTTTGGTTTACATAATTCTTCTTGCCACAACCACAAAGCGACCGTCCTCGATGGACTTGTCGCAGGTGGACAGGGTAATCAGCTTCTCTCCATACTGCGGGGTAATGCCCGTATCGTACAAAGACAAATCCTTGCAGGTCTTGACAAAC
>JAZNAK010000062.1:0-20363 GCA_045586485.1 Faecousia sp.
GAATCCAGATACTCGCCAACGTTGAAGTCCTGCAGAGCAGAATCGTCATAGCTGCCGTTCAGGAAGCCCATCCACTGCGTGTTGGGATCTTCGACCTTGCGGCAGTTGACCGCGGTGATGTTGTACTGATTCTTGTACTGTTCCATGTTCCAGCCGTACCAGTTCTCGTTCTTGACCAGCTTGTAGTGAGAGCCAGCCTCAAACTCAACGAGCTTGTAGGGGCCCCAGCTAGCGGTGGTAGCCAGAGAGGAGTTGTAGTTGGAGGTCCACAGAGTTGCGCCTTCAGCAGGAGCCTTCTTGGAAGCCTCGTACTTAGCCTTGTGAACAACGGGCAGGCTGGAGAAGTAGTAGGGAGCCCAAACAGACAGGCTGCCATCTTCCTTCAGGAAGGAGTAAGCCTTATCCAGGCACAGAACGATAGCGTTCTCGCCTTCAACAGCATAGATACCAACGGTATCCCATGCCACTTCATCGCCGTAGCCGGACACGTAGAACAGGGTTTCCATGAACAGCTCATTCTGGGTAGCCTCGCTCTCAGCGCTCCAGTCGATACCGAAGGGTTGCAGGGCATAGGCGATCAGCTCCTTAGCTGCCTCCATGTTGTCCTCAGTGATCAGGGTGTAGCCATATTCATTGGCTGCGTCAGCGATGACCTTCAGGGCGGCCTTAGCCTCTGCAGAGCCAACATACTCATTGATCAGTGTGTTCAGAGAATAGCCGGCGAGAGTCATGCCGGTGGTTGTGATGTTCAAATAGACCTCGGCACCGTTCATATCAAAGGAGTAATCGGGGGTCTCACCTGTTCCATAAGCAGGAACAATGGGAGCATAGACAGGAGCTCCAGAGAAGAAGTAAGCCTTGGAGTTCTTGATCATCAGGGTGTCGTAGTAAGTATTGGCGCGGTAGTTCATGAATTTGGGATCCAGCAGCTGCTGCATGGACCATTCAAAGTCAGCAGCGGTGATAGCTGTGCCGTCATCCCACTTCAGGTCGTCACGCAGGGTGATCTTCCAAGCGAAGCCGCCTTCGGCCTTCTGCTCGTCGGTGTAGCCCCACTTAGCGTCCACGGAAGCGGTGACGTCTTCCAGCTTGGTAGCTGCTGAGTAGTTGGTGGTGTAAGCGCCGGGAACAACTGCGTCCTTGTTGACAGTGCCATCAGCGTTGTACTTCTCGTCATTCTCGAACTTGTAGTCGTACTCGAAGAATGCAGAGCCGATGTAGTTCATGATCTGAGTGTCATTGTTGTCAGCATAGGTGAACTCATTCCAGTTGCTGGGCATAACGGAGGTAGTGGTGTTGTACTCAGCCTGCTTAGGACCGGTCACAACCTCACCGCCCTGATTTTCAGTGCCCTTGGTGGGGTCAGGATTCTCAACGGGAGGCTTGGTACAAGCAGCCATGCCGAGAACCAGGACCATTGCCAGAAGCAATGCGATAAGTTTCTTCATTTTGGTTTCTCCTTTTCCTAAATGATTTTTTCTCATTATCCGCAGGGCTTTTTTGCAACATTTGCACCAGAACCTGCATTATTATGCAAAATAGCCACACGGATATAAAGACGCGATGATTATATCATAACTGCCTTTGCCTGTCAACAATTTTTAACAATTAATGCATTGCCACTGCATAAATAGGGCATACTCTTTTGAATGGACACTATATGTTGTATTCAGCGTGTATAAATGAATGAAATCGTGAGGCCGGCCGAGGCTGTTTTGTCCCTGGAAAACATCTGTCCGTTCGTGGCGTACGATCTTTTTGCCGCGCACGGCTGCGCAAGCGGCTTCTTTTAGAGGTGTTAAAAAGCACAGGCCGCTGTTCGCGGCCTGTGCTCATTTGTCATTCTTCGCCTTCTATTTCTGTGCCATTGTTGTTTACACTTAGATATGGATAAGCTTTGTCTCTAGGTTTGTAAAAGAACCACTGTTCACTTTCTTCTGATAACTGATGGCTCCCTTCGCTACTATATATTTCAATTCGGACATCATTACCTAAGACGATAAACAGGTCATTTGTTTTAGATGCTTCAACAGAACGAACCGTTTGTCCAATCAGCGTTTCCCCATATTTTGCAATATTGAGGTACATATCGTTGTGCTTATGGTCTTTTTCATCCCAGCTTTGATAATCCTGTGTTGTAAGTAGTATTTTCCCGTTATGAATGATCCGGGCAAAACAGCTCACATGAATCTCATAGTCCCCAAACCGAAGGATCAGCATCTCATAGTGAGCGCCCAAATCACTCATCGTTTGTCCGACAAGATCATAAACAGGCATAGATTTATTGTTTGCAGTTGTCATGCACATAATCCTTTCTTAATAAACAATTTGACATCATCAAAATCCGTTCAAACATAACAACCGCCTCCTTTTTGTTTATGATATCACAAGGCAGCGTAATTGGCAATAAAAAGCGGGCGACTGGTAGCTGCCCGCTTTTTATTAAATTGCAGGGTGAGTAAGGCTTGCCACAAGGTCGTGCATTTCCTGTTCGCTAGTGACATTGCGCGCTTTGCTCAAGATGTCCTGCTTTTGGGCTTCTGACAGGCGGGAATAGCGGAGCATGGCCGCTTCGCTTTGGGCCAGCGCCATACCAAAGCCAATGGGTACTTTGTAGAAATCCATCAAATTACCTCCTTTATTGTAGGGCGGGGGCTTGCTCCCGCCGTTTGAAATGGGTAGGATAATGGCGGCGGGAGCAAGCCCCCGCCCTACGATTATGCCGCAGCATCTAACATATTTTCAATAAAGATACCGTATCCCGTTGTGGGGTCGTTGACAAGAACATGGGTGACGGCGCCTACCAGTTTTCCTGTTGCGGTGCCCGATAAAATCTTCGGGCTTACGCTGATCCTCGATTTTATCGACCGCTGCCACTCGCTCAGCTCCCTTTCTCCGCCACCGGCGGCGGTCGCATCGCTCCCCGTCCTGAATGATCGGTGAGCCGGACACGCTGATGTCAAGTAGGGGACAAAAATATTTTGTGTTTTTCTGCAGTTTTTATGCGTTTTTACAGGTAAAAGGCAGGTTTTTACATACTGCAACCACAATCCTTAAGTTGACATAGATGAAATGTCGAAACCAGTCGCTTTTAAATTATCTATCACTTTCGACAAATTCTGATTTTGGGGGGTGCGCAAGTGTACCGTACCCCAAATGAACAAACCGGAAGCTGTTTGTTGCTTCCGGTTTATACTGTGATTGATCAATAAGTTTCCCGAACAAATCCTTCCTGCCAATGCCGTTCACCTATCTTATATAGATCCAACGCCCACTCATCTCTGGAAAACTGGAGCTGTGTTTTCTTGTAGTCGCTTTCTGCTTGCGCGCGATCTGTATAGCAATGGCTCTCTATGATGTCTATTTCATCATAATCTTCGTTTATATTCCAACCCACATAACGATATACACTATCAAAGTTAGCATTGGTTGGCCCAATGATGGGCACTTCCGTTATTTCTGCATCGCACGGATAGTCTTTAAATCCAAGCACCTCTTTGCGATAGACAATTTCCACCATTTTTGCCTCATCGTAATTGCGAAAGAAGCCAATATGAAAGCCATCCCGGTAAGTGCCGTTGGGCTGCGTATAAAACGTCAGAGAAAACAACTTTTCCATTTTTGCACCGCCTTTTCTTTTATCATAGCAAAGAGGCACAGCAATTGCAATAAAAAGGGTGAGTCCGCCCAACCCCGCCCTGCTGTTATGTTGTGCTTTTCTTATGATCCCAATGATCATAAATAGCGGGACAGCTTTTCTCCCCAAATACCGATTCGCTTATAAGTAATCATTTTACAAAGACGATCCGTGAACTTACCCCATTTTCTGTAAAAGAGATTGAACATCAAATAAGCTGCTCTTTGAGATTTGTCCTCGGGCAGACGCTTTAGGATGTTCCTGAAACTGTATACCTTGCGGTAAATCCACAAGTAGCCTTCCTGCAGTTCCTGTTTTGTCATATTTTGGGGCTGAAATACCACGTGCGCCGTATTATAGAGGGATAGATCCTCTTCGTCGATCCGGTTTTCTGCTTTGAGTTTGCGATATAAAGCTGTTCCGGGGTATGGTGTGAGAATATGGGATGTGACGGTTTCAATTTTGTTTTTTACGATCCAATCCAGCGTCCTTTGAAAGGTTTCCTTCGTGTCCCCATCCAACCCAAACACAAAACTTGCATTGATCATAATTCCACGCTTATGGATTTGGTGGACGGCGTACTCATAGGAATCCCTTTGATTTTGCACCTTGTGTACATCTGCAATAGAATCGGGATTGATGCTTTCAAACCCGATAAACAGTCCCTGACATCCGCTTTCCTTCATCAAATCAAGGAGCTTTTCATCCGATGCCACATTGATGGAAACAGCAGCATTCCACTTGATCTTCAGCGGTTTCAGTTCTTCCAAAAAGGCATATGTCCACGGCTTGTTTCCGATAAAATTATCGTCAATGATCATAACGTGCTTTGTGCCGATGTCTTTGATTTCCTGTATCACATCTGCAATTTCACGATTCACAAATTGCTGGCCTGCACCACTGTTATAGCAAAAATCACACCGGAAGGGGCAGCCTCTGCTGGTGTGGATCACATTGCAGTACAGATACTTTTTCTTATCGATAAAATCGTATGCCGGAGGAACAAGGTCCCGTCCTGTTAGTTTTTTGTTGCAGTGATAGATGGGTTTCAGGGTGCCGTTCTGATAATCCTTTATGATATCAGGCCACGTACCCTCTGCTGCACCGACACACAGCACGTCAAAACAGTTTTCCGGGATCGTGTCCGCTGCTGTAGTGATATGGATTCCACCCGCAACGACAGTGCAGCCTTGCTCCCGGAATCTCTTTGCAATCTCGATTGCTCTGGGAAGCACGTCAACCGTGATGGAGATTCCCACCAGATCAGGCTTATCATAATGAATCGGCTCTATATTTTCGTTTTCCAAAACAACGGTATGTTCGCCGCGGAGCATATTGACGACTGTGAGAAGCCCCAGGGGCGGCGACATATGCGTTTTGATGTCCGTATCCATCGGCCGCTTTTTCATTTTGGGTTGAATCAGCTTGATATACATTTCGGTGTCCTTCCTTATCTCCCCTCATAAGACCTGTATTCCAACAGATCCCCCGGCTGGCAATCCAATGCATCGCAAAGCTTTATCAAGGTGGATATTCGCACCGCTTTTGCTTTTCCGTTTTTTAAGACAGACATATTTGCCAATGTGATGCCTACTTTTTCCGCGAGATCGGTCACGCTCATTTTCCGCTTTGCCAGCATCACATCGATATTAAAAACGATCTCTCCGTTAAGATTTTCCTGCGTCATAGCCATCTCCTATATTGTTCCGTTGTTTTCTTCCTGCAGTGCAGCGGCATTATCCACCAAATGGGACATTGCCTTGGCACATACAGCGATAGCGATTCCAAAGAACACCAAAACCAGGGAGATCAAGAAAATAGCCGGCCGGCTAAAATTGCAAAGCAGGAAGAGTACATTTCCACCAAAGAAAAACAGGGTATCCGCTGCTGCCATCCAAAAGATACCGCGAAATGCTTTTCCGTTACTGTAAGTAAAGGCATCTCCTTTTCCTATGTTATTTGCAATTCGCCAGGCAAAGAGCAATACCCCGTAGCAGGGGATCGCCGTGATCAGCAAAAAGACCAGCCATATATGATACTGTGAGGTATATTCGGGATACATCTGACACAGCTTGCTGCTTATAGTGGGGAAAACCCAACCATATACAAAGAGTCCGCAGATACCCATACCAATGATAACGAACCTTAGCCACCTTCTTAACGTTGTGTGCTGCATAATTTCCTCCTTGCGTGCATTCCATTATTGTTCCAATGCCGTTATTATAGTTTCTTACATTTTGAAAGTCAATAACTATTTATCGAAAAACGATAAGTCCGAGCGGCTGTCAGCCGCCCGGACATTATGCCGCAGCATCTAACATGTTTTCAATAAATATGCCGTAGCCGGTGGTGGGGTCATTCACCAGCACATGGGTGACTGCGCCAACCAGTTTTCCTGTTGCGGTGCCCGATAAAATCTTCGGGCTTACGCTGATCCTCGATTTTATCGACCGCTGCCACTCGCTCAGCTCCCTTTCTCCGCCACCGGCGGCGGTCGCATCGCTCCCCGTCCTGGATGATCGGCGAGCCGGACACTTCTGTGTCAAGTAGGGGACAAAAGAGTTTTGTGCTTTTCTGCAGATTTTATGCGTTTTTGCAGGTAAAAGGCAGGTTTTTACACACCTCACCCGCAATCCTTAACTTGACATGGATGAAATATCGAAAAAGGAGACTTTTAGTTTTCCTTGCTTTTTCGACAAATTCTGATTTTTGGGGGAAGGCAAGTGTCTGCCCTCACAAAGGTATTAAAAAACGCAAGCTGCAACAAACAGCTTGCGTTTTATGTTATAAGATAGCAATTGTTCCGATAATATGACGATTGAAGTTTTCCAGTTCTTCCGCAGGAATCCACAGTTCTTGGTGATAACCTGCTCCGACAGTTTGCACCGGGAATTGAGAGATATATCCATCATCGATTTCAAAGGAGGTAACATATCCGGCGTATTGTGAGTCGGGGTATCTTTTGTTCCATTTTTCGGCAATCTCCCGGGCATAGCGTTCGTTGAGTACAGGGTAAAAGATTGGTTGTTCCGGCAAACGGGGAGGGTATGCAGTAAAGCCGGATTGTGCAATCAAATCGTATTCTGCTTGTCCTACAGGTCGATATAGAATCATCGTATCACCGCCTTTTCTTTTATCATATCACAAGGCAGTTAAATTGGCAACAAAAAGCGGGCGGTAAAAGGCCCCCTTGTGTAAAGGGGGCTGGCAAAAATCTTTGATTTTTGACTGGGGGATTGTTGCGTATCAATGCTTTACAATCCCTCAGTCATATTGCCTAAACCCGGCAATATGACAGCTCCCTTTACACAAGGGAGCCTTAATCCCTCCGTCTGCCCTTCGGGCAGCCACCTCCCTTTGCACAAGGGAGGCTTTAGGCAGCTGCGTCTAACATATTTTCGATGAAGATGCCATAGCCGGTGGTGGGGTCGTTCACAAGCACATGGGTGACTGCACCTACCAGTTTTCCTGTTGCGGTGCCCGATAAAATCTTCGGGCTTACGCTGATCCTCGATTTTATCGACCGCTGCCACTCGCTCAGCTCCCTTACTCCGCCACCGGCGGCGGTCGCATCGCTCCCCGTCCTGAATGATCGGTGAGCCGCTCACGCGGATGTCAAGTAGGGGACAAAAATATTTTGCGTTTTTCTGCAGTTTTTCTGCAGTTTTTATGCGTTTTTGCAGGCAAAAGGCAGGTTTTGGCACACCTCACCCGCAATCCTTAACTTGACATAGATGAATTGTCGAAAAATAGGACTTTTAATTTCTCTTTCTTTTTCGACAAATTCCGAACAATACCGAACCGTCGGTTTATTTGCTTACCGTACTTTTAATTGGACAGATTGTATGATATACTCTTTTTACCCTAGAATCTTCATTCGGAGTTGATGTGAAAATGGGAGAAACACAATTTAATCTCATCGCAAAGGCAAAAGGTGATGTATCCTATGAACATTGTGTTGTACAACGATTACACGGAGATATTTACATAGGCGATGCCGAAAGAAACTATTATGTGGATAAGCGTCACGAGATAAACTTATGTGTACACTATAATTTTCGTATTCCCGGCAAATACGCATTTATCCCGGAATACCATTTTTATGTGACTGATGGCAGGCAATCCTTGTCCCTGCATTGGAGATTGGGAGAAATTGATCCTGCTAAGGTTATTGAAGAGTACACGTCTTTGGAGTTGGCAGCAAAATCTGAATACTACAAAGATTTTTATGAGCTGAAAGAAAAAATCGATAAAGAAATCTTGCGTCAGCAAGAGATTAGAAAAACAGTAAAAGTTCAGCTTGATAATTCAGTACGTTCCTCCAGTAAAGAAATACCAAGCAAAGGAATGTGTACACTTTACGAAATGCTGTATGCTGAAACAATGGAATTTGTCCAGTTTCATATTTGGGAAGAAACGGAGCAGTGGCAGTTATCAACCAGCCACCACTCTGTTATAGATGAGTGGAGATATTTGAACGATTTTTACCAAATCGAAGAAACTGAACTGCATCTACTTACTTACCGTCCCATGAAGAATGCTGAATTGCCGCCAACCTCGGTATATTATCAAGCCTATCTAGATGTAAAGCGGTTCATCGAAATAATGAACGCTCCTTTTTAATCTTAAAGCGCACACCAAACCGGTGTGCGCTTTTGTTATGCCGCGGCTTCCAACATATTCTCAATGAAGATACCGTAGCCCATTGTGGGATCGTTTACCAGGACGTGCGTGACTGCGCCGATGAGGTGACCGTTCTGGATGATGGGACTGCCGGACATACCCTGGACGATGCCGCCGGTGGTATCCAGCAGCGCAGGATCGGTGATCCGCAGCAGCAGATTCCGCCCTGAAGCCGTTCCAGCATAAACTTTCAATATCTCCACAGAATATTCCCGTACCGTATCCCCCGCCACCGTGGAGCGGATCACCGCAGGCCCAACCTTTACCTGCTTGGCATCTGCCGTGGGCAGCGGCTCACCGGACCAGCCGGCAAAAGCCGTGCCGAACAGGCCCCGCTGGGTATTTTTATAAAGCGTGCCGATGGGATTTGCGTCCTTCAGCGTACCCATCAGCTGACCCGGCGCGCCGCACTGCCCTTTCCGCACAGACACCACCGCCGCCTGATAGGCATTTCCGGAGGTCATTTCCAGCAGTTCTCCCTTGCTGTTGTTGACACCATGGCCCAGCGTGCCGAAGCGCTTGGTATCCGGATCGTACCAGGTGACCGTTCCCACCCCGGTGACGCCCTGCTTCAGGTAGATCCCCAGCCGCGGCCCTTCCGGGGTGATAGCCGGCTCTAAAACAACGGTGTCTGTTTTCTGATCCCGCTGCACCGTCATCTCCACAGTGCCGTCAGACTTATTCAGGGCAGACCGCACATCCGAGGCCGTATGGACGGCGCTACCGTTTACCTTTAATATCTTGTCTCCCACTTTCAGTCCGGCTTTTTCCGCCAGACCGCCCAAGGTTTCGTCAAAGGCCGCCACGGTCACCGTGTTGTCCCCCAGCTCCAGCCCCACCACCTGTCCGCCGGGGATCAGCATTCGGGCGGCATTGGCCGTCACTGTCAGCACATACGCACATATTATAATGAATCCCGTTCGTTTCAAAAGTTTTCCCATCCGTTTTCCCTCCTCGTCGTCTGCTTTGTTAATATTCCTCGACGGGGCGAAACTAACCTATGCAAAACCCGAAAAATAAGGCAAAAATCGGAAAAAAGCCATTGTGTAGAAAGCCATTGCGGGATATAATGAAAACAGGAGGGAAGACTATGGACTATACCGTGTTATGCGCGCAATTAAACGCTTTGATTCAAGGCGTTCCTCACCGGATCGCCAACCTCGCCAACGCTTCGGCCCTTTTGTGGCAGGAGCTGCCCCAACTGAATTGGGCGGGATTTTATATTATGGAAGACGGAAAGCTGGTCCTTGGGCCGTTCCAGGGAAAGCCGGCCTGCATTGAGATCCCCGTGGGCAAGGGCGTGTGCGGCACGGCGGTGGCGGAGCGGAAGACCCAATTGGTGGCGGATGTCCATCAGTTCCCCGGCCACATTGCCTGCGACTGCGCCTCCAACTCCGAGATCGTAGTGCCTATTTATAAGGATGGGGAAGTCTGGGGCGTGCTGGATATAGACAGCCCCCTTTTCGGCCGGTTTACGGAGGCAGATCAAAAAGGGCTGGAAGCATTTGTAAATATTTTGGAGCAAGGTCTATTTACCTATTGACAATGTAGGTAAGTGATGCTATATTACCTATACAATAACTAGGTAAATGAGGAAAATTATGCAAGTTTATGTTGATAACGCGGCGACGACTAAGATCAGTCAGCACGCCCTGCAGGCGATGATGCCCTGCTTTGAAACCTATTACGGCAACCCCTCCAGCCTGCACACGGTAGGCCAGGAGGCCAAGGAGATGCTGGAAAACGCCCGGGCCCGGGTAGCGGCCTGCCTTGGCTGCGAGCCGCGGGAAGTTTACTTCACCTCCGGCGGCAGTGAGGCTGACAACCAGGCCATCCGTTCCGCCGCCCATTACGGCGCCCGGAAGGGCAAAAAGCACATCCTCTCAACCGCCTTTGAGCACCACGCGGTGCTGCACACCTTGAAGGCGCTGGAAAAAGAGGGGTTTGAAATCACCCTTCTGGATGTGAAGGAAAATCACAATGTCACCGCCCAGCAGGTCAAAGACGCCATCCGTCCGGATACCTGCCTGGTCACCTGCATGTACGCCAACAACGAGATCGGCTCGGTGCTTCCCATTGCCGAGATCGGCGCAGTCTGCAAGGCTGCCGGCGTACCCTTCCACACGGACGCGGTGCAGGCGGCAGGTCACCTGCACATTGATGTGAAAGCCCAGAACATCGATATGCTCAGCCTGTCCGGCCACAAGTTCCACGGCCCCAAGGGCGTGGGCGCTCTGTATGTCCGCCGGGGCATTCCCATGGTGAATGTGATCGAGGGCGGCGCTCAGGAGCGGGGCAAACGGGGCGGCACGGAGAATCTGCCCGCCATCGTGGGTATGGCGGCGGCTCTGGAAGACGCCTGCGCCAATATGGACGCCCGGAATGAAAAGGTAATTGCCCTGCGGGATAAGCTGATCGCCGGTCTTGGCGAGATCCCCCACTGCGCCCTCAACGGCGACGGCAGCAACCGCCTGCCCGGCAATGTAAGCTTCTGCTTCGAGGGCATTGAGGGCGAGAGCCTGCTGCTCCTGCTGGACGCCCAGGGCATCTCCGCCTCCTCCGGCTCTGCCTGCACCTCCGGCAGTCTGGACCCCAGCCATGTGCTGCTGGCCATCGGCCGGGTGCACGATGTGGCCCACGGCTCTCTGCGCCTTTCCCTGTGCCACGAGAACACAGAAGAAGAGATCGACCATATCCTCACCGTTGTGCCGGAAGTGGTGCAGCTGCTGCGGAATATGAGCCCGGTGTGGCGGGATCTGCTCACCGGCAAGCGGGATTATATTTTATAATAGGAGAACAGTTATGGCATTATACAGCGAAGTGGTCATGGACCCTTTTATGCACACGAGAAATGTGGGTGTGATTGAAAACGCCGACGGCGTTGGCGAGGTAGGCAACGCCAAGTGCGGCGACATTATGAAGATCTACCTAAAGATTGAAGGCGACATCATTGCCGATGTAAAGTTTGAGACCTTCGGCTGTGGCTCTGCCATCGCGTCTTCCTCTATGGCTACGGAGATGATCAAGGGCAAGCCCATCAGCGAGGCGCTGAAGCTGACCAATGATGCGGTGGCGGAAGCCCTCCACGGCCTGCCCGCCCACAAGCTCCACTGCTCCGTGCTGGCGGAAGAGGCAATCAAGTCCGCTCTGAAGGACTATTACGGCCGCAACGGCATCGCCTACGACCCCAAGCACTTCCCCGACTGCGGGCACTGCGCTCACTGCCACTAAGCCTATGATCGTATCGACGAAGGGCCGCTATGCCCTGCGGGTGATGGTGCATTTCGCTATGAAAGGGGCAGAAAACTACATTCCGCTGAAGGAGATCGCCGAGGCGGAGAACATTTCCCAGAAATATCTGGAGTCTATTATGACGGTGCTGAGCAAGGCCGGGTTTGTGGACGCCCTCCACGGCAAGGGCGGCGGCTACCGCCTGAACCGGAAACCGGAGGACTACACCGTGGGCAGTATTTTGAAGCTCACGGAAGGCTCTCTTGCCGCCGTCAGCTGCACGGCCCAGGGCCCTGCCGCCTGCTCCCGGTCCACCTGCTGCCAAACCAAACCTATGTGGGACAGGCTGGACGCTATGATCGACAAGTTTTTTGAAGACATCACTCTGGCGGATCTGCTGGAGAATAACGAGAAATTGTGAGGTAATACTATGGCTATTTTAGCTCCCTCGATCCTCTCCTGCGACTATATGAATATGGAGCGGGACTTTGCCGCCTGCAAGGAAAACGGCGTCAAGTGGCTCCATGTGGATGTGATGGACGGCATTTTCGTGCCTAATATCTCCTTCGGTATGGGTCTTGTGAAATCCATGCGGAAGGTGACGGATCTGGTGCTGGATGTACATCTGATGATCGACCGGCCCCTGCGGTATGTGGAGCAGTTCTGCGCCGCCGGCGCGGACTATCTGACCATTCATGTGGAGGCCGACACCCCCGAGAATACCCGGGCGGCTCTGCTGAAAATCAGAGAATTGGGCGTCAAGCCCGGCATCGTTGTCAAGCCCAACACCCCGGCCGAGGCCATTGAGGAGTACTTAACTTTGGTGGATATGGTGCTGGTGATGACTGTGGAGCCCGGGTTCGGCGGTCAGAAGTTTATGGCCCATATGATGCCCAAGGTCAAGCAGCTGCGCGCTATGCTGGACAAGGTCAATCCCGCCTGCCACCTGGAGGTGGACGGCGGTGTGGATCTGAACACCGTGGTCACCTGCAAGGACAACGGCGCCGATGTGTTCGTGGCCGGCTCTGCCTACTTTGGCGCATCTGACAAAAAGGCCTTCACCCGTCAGATGGAAGCCTGATTTATGAAGAAATATATCCTCATTTTCCTGGTGTCCATGGTGCCCATTGTGGAGCTGCGGGGCGCCATGCCCATCGCCATGGGAATGGACATTCCCTTTTACCAGGCGCTGATCGTCTGCGCTCTGGGAAATATGCTGCCCGTTCCCTTTATCTACTTCTTTGCCCGAAAAGTCCTTTTGTGGGGCCGGGACAAGAAATACATCGGCAGGTTTTTCACCTTCTGCCTGGAAAAGGGTGAAAAAGCCGGCCGGAAGCTGGCCAAAGTCGCCGGCCGGGGCGGTATGTTTATCGCGCTGATGCTCTTCGTGGGCATTCCCATTCCCGGAACAGGGGCGTGGACCGGCGCGCTGGGCGCAAGCTTTTTGGATATGGGCTTCAAATCCACCGTGGCGTCCGTTTCTCTGGGCGTCATCATCGCCGGCGTCATTATGGCCCTTGCCAGCACCGGCGTATTTGCCATTTTCGGTTTTTAAGGAGGAGAAAAAATGGACTGCATTTTCTGTAAAATCATCGCCGGGGATATTCCCTCCGCCAAAGTGTATGAGGATGAACTGGTGTACGCTTTCCGGGACATCAATCCCCAGGCGCCTACCCACATTCTGGTGATCCCCAAGGCCCATATCGCCAGCGTCAACCACATCACCTGTGAAAACAGCGCCGTTGTCAGCCACATTTTTGAGGTGATCCCCAGGATCGCCGCGGAGGAAGGCTTGACTGGCGGCTACCGGGTGGTGTCCAATTGCGGAAGCGATGCCGGTCAGACGGTGCATCACCTCCACTTCCATATTCTGGGCGGCAAGACCCTTTCCCTGGAAATGGCTTGACAAATCCCCGTCATTCGCTATAATAACCTTAATCGCATAGTAGCTTTCGTCTTCGGGGAGCCGGACGCATCCGGCTGAGATTAGGCTTTGTGGCCTTGACCCGCGAACCTGATACGGTCAGTACCGTCGTAGGAAAAGATGCACAAATGAGATACCTTTCGTATCGCATTGCACCTGGACGGGTTGCAATGCGATATTTTACTTTTGGGCAATCCTAATTTCGGGTTGTCCTGCCTACGAAGGAGGTACTCATTATGAAAAAGAAACCCCTGCGCGTCTTGACGGAAGGCGCCATCCTCATCGCACTGGCAGAGATTTTAAGTCTTCTGCCCCTGTACAAGTTCCCCTGGGGCGGCTCGGTGGACTTGGGTATGCTGCCCATCATCGTGTTCTGCGTCCGGTACGGCTTCGGGCCGGGTCTGCTGGTGAGCTTCACCCACGGCATTTTGCAGGCGCTGTTGGGCAGCTCGGGCGGCTTCGTCGGCTGGCAGAGCTTTTTGGGTGATTATCTCATCGCCTATGCGGTGGTGGGTGTTGCCGGACTGTACCGGGGCAGATTCGTACCCGCTACGCTCATCGCCTGCCTGGTCCGTTTCCTGGTCCACTATGTGGTGGGCGCAACCATTTGGGCGGAGTATATGCCGGAGACATTTTTCGGTATGACCATGACCACCCCCTGGGTGTACTCAGCGCTGTACAACGGCTGCTATATGGTGCCGTGTACCGTCATGGTGCTGGTTGCAGGCCTGCTTTTGAAGAAAACACCGGTTAACAAATACCTGCTCCGGCAGGAATAAGAAAAAGGAGGGTCACACGACCCTCCTTTATTCTTTTACGTATAACGAATCTGTTTGCCAGGCTATGGGGTTTTCGGAAATGTATTTCGCGATTTCCTCGTAATCCTCCCGAGACCGTATCACATGCTCATAAAAAGATGTCTGAAAAACCTTTTCAATGGGGCTGATCTTTTTACATTCTCTTGTCGTCAGGGATTTATATACGCTGACCATATCCATCACCGTAGGGCGGGGGCTTGCTCCCGCCGCATTCTCTTCTATCATAAAGATCGCGTGAATGTGGTTGGGCATGATCACATGCTGATCAATTTTCAATCCGGGAAATCGTTTCTCCAACAGGAGCAATTGTTCTTCTGCGACCTTTCCGTAGGGTGTATGCCGGATCTCGGCGGGAGCAAGCCCCCGCCCTACGACGTGCGATAACAAACACCGTTTGTTTTGGGTGCAGATGGTGATGAAGTATCCGCCAGGTGAACTGTAATCAAATTGCTTCAGCCGGGGATGTTTTCTTTTAGGAAATCGTTTCTCCATATTACAGGGAGCGGAGGATGAAATACCCCAGCACTACGGCGCCCAAGGCGATTCGGTAAACGCCAAAGGATGCAAAGCTGTGCTTGCGCACATATTCCATCAGGCTCCTGATCACCAGCAGGCTCACAACAAAGCTCACCGCCAGGCCCACCGCCAAAATGGCGATCTCAGAGCCGGTGGGCATCAACGCCTCTCCCTGCACAATGTCCAGGCAATAGCCTGCCGCTTTCAGCGCGCTGGCGCCCAGCATGGTGGGAATGGCCAGGAAGAAGGAAAACTCCGCGCCGGCAGCCCTGCCCACGCCCAGCAGGATCGCGCCCAAAATGGTAGAGCCGGAGCGGGATGTGCCGGGGATCAGTGCCAGGCACTGGAACGCGCCGATGAGAAGCGCCGTTTTGTAGTCGATATCAAAGACATTCTCGATTTTGTTGCCCCGGGCGTTGTTGCCCTTTTCCAGGAACAGGAACGCCACGCCGTAGACGATCAGCGCGATGGCCACCACCACATAGTTATAGAAGTGTTCGTCCATCCAATCGTCCAGAGCGAAGCCGATCACCGCCGACGGCAGCACTGCCACGATCACCTTGAACCACAGCTGCCAGGTGTTTTTCTTGGCCTGCGTGTCCTTTTTGAAAGAGAAGGGATTCAGCTTTTGGAAGAACAGCACCACCACCGCGGCGATGGCGCCCAGCTGGATCACCACCTGGAACACCTCGTAGAAATCCTTGGTCACCTTCAGATTGATAAACTCGTCCAGCAGGATCATATGCCCCGTAGAGGAGATGGGCAGCCACTCGGTGATGCCCTCTACGATGCCGAACAGCACCGCTTTCAACAGTTCGATAACAGTTGTCATACGCGCCTCCTTGCGTGATTGTGTTTCCATCATACCATCAAACCCTGTCCGGCGCAACCGGATTTTTCCTTCGTTCACATTTTACCCCGGAACTATTCACAAATTGTTCACCGCAAATCCTGTTTTTGCGGTATAATAAGAAAAAAGGAAACTTTAGGAGGATTTGCTATGGCGATTTCCGTTTTGATTGTGGAAGACGATGCCAATATCCGGGAGCTGCTGCAGATGTATCTGGAGAAGGACGGCTATGCCGTCACTTTGGCTTCCGACGGCGGGCAGGGTCTGGATAAGTTCCGGGCCATCCGGCCGGACCTTGTGCTGCTGGATGTGATGATGCCGGTGATGGACGGCTGGGCCGTGTGCAAGGCCATCCGGGCCGAGGGCAGCACCCCGGTGATCATGCTCACCGCCAAGGGCGAGACCGACGACAAAGTGACCGGTCTGAAGGCCGGCGCCGACGACTATGTGACCAAGCCCTTTGAAATGAAGGAGCTTCTTGCCCGAATCGAGGCCGTTCTCCGCCGCACAGACCGCAGCGCCGAAAGCCCCAAGGCCCGGCGGCTGGTGTTTGACCGGCTGGTCATTGATATGGACGCCTTTGAGCTGACCGTGGACGGCAAAAAGGTAGATACCCCTCCCAAGGAGATGGAGCTGCTGTTCTTCCTAGCCTCCTCTCCCAACCGGGTCTACACCCGCAATCAGCTGCTGGACGAGGTGTGGGGCTTTGACTACTTCGGCGACTCCCGTACGGTGGATGTCCATGTGAAGCGCCTGCGGGAAAAGCTGGAGGGCGTTTCCGACAAATGGAGCGTCAAGACCGTCTGGGGCGTCGGCTACAAGTTTGAGGTAATTAACCCATGAAAACAACATTCAGCCGCACCTTCTTTCCGGCCGCCATCATTTTGCTGGCAGCCCTTTTGATGGTGGGCGCGTCACTGCAGATGCTCCTGCGGAATATGCTGACCCAGCAGAGCATCACCACCCTTCGCACCAACTGCGCCACCATTTCCCAACTGGCCTCTGCCTATTATACGGACGGAAAAATGTCCGATGACGACTTTTTCGTAAATCTCTCGGTGGCCACCCGGGTGGGCGGCGCCGACGCGGTGATCTGCAACGCCCAGGGCCGTCTGGTGCTGTGCTCCGATTCCCCTATGGGCTGCGCCCATCAGGGAATGGTGGTGGAGGAGAGCTATCTGAAGGCTGTCTTCCGGGAGGGCATTATATCCGACAAGGGCCTTGTAAAGGGTCTTTATGAGGAGCAGCGGTATGTGGTGGGTATGCCCATTTTGGACAGCGCCACCGGCGCGCCGGTGGGTCTTGTGATCCTGTCCACCCCCGAATCCAAATCCATGGCTCTGCTGGACTCCCTGGCCGACACCTATATGCTGGTAAGCGTACTGGTGATCGTGGCGGGCGTGGCAGTGATCACCTTTATGGCCCGGAAACACTCGTCGCCTCTGCAGGAGATGGCGAAGGCCGCCCGTGATTTCGGTCACGGCCAGCTGGATTCCCGGGTGGCTGTGGATGAGCACTATCCCAAAGAGATCCAATCTCTGGCGCTGGCCTTTAACAATATGGCCTCCTCCCTGCAAAAAAGCGAGTATCAGCGCCAGGAGTTCGTGGCCAATGTATCCCACGAGCTGAAGACCCCCATGACCACCATCTCCGGCTATCTGGACGGCATGCTGGACGGCACCATCCCCCCGGAGCGCCACGAACATTATATGCGCCTTGTGTCCGACGAAACCAAGCGCCTCAACCGGCTGGTGAAAAGTATGCTGGAGATCTCCCGGATGCAGGATCAGGAGGGCATCCCCCCCGAGAAGCTGAGCCGGTTTGACCTTGCCGAGTGCGTGGGGCAGGTGCTCATCGCCTTTGAACAGAAAATCACCCAAAAGGGCCTTGTGGTGAACATATCCTTCCCGGAACACGCCGTATATACCTGGGCCAGCCAGGACGCCATCACCCAGGTAGTCTACAATCTTGTGGACAACGCTGTAAAGTTCTGCGCAGACGGCGGCACGCTGACGGTTGCTATCCGCGTCGGCAGCGACAAGCTCTATGTGACCGTGGGCAATACCGGCGACACCATTCCCCCGGAGGAGCTGCCTCTTGTCTTTGACCGCTTCCATAAGCTGGACAAGAGCCGCGCCAGGAACCGGGACGGCTGGGGTTTGGGCCTTTACATCGTCAAAACCCTCATCTGCCGTCACGGAGAGGATATCTCCGTCACCAGCGAAGACGGAAAAACAGAGTTTACCTTCACCCTGCCCCTTACCAACTAATCCCCCAAAATCGAGGTTATCCCCATGGATCAAAACAATCACCAATATTCCACCGGCAGCACCCGCCCCAAAAAAGAGCACAACGGTCTTGTGGCCTTCCTGCTGATCTGCGTGATCTTTCTCGGCGGCTTGGTCAGTGTCCTTGGCTTTATGAATGTGCAGCTGTTCCGGAGACTGGACCAGGCGGAACGCTCTGCCAATGTGTCCTTCCACCAGGCAGACGCCTCTCCGGCTGAGACCGCGGCGGCGCTGACGCCCGCCAGCACGGAGCTGGGGGGTATGACCCTGCTGGAGGTCTCCAACCAGTACCGGAATCTGTACCAGCTGCCCCAGGGTCTTTATGTTTCCTATGTATCCCCCGGCTCTCAGGCTGACCGTTTGGGGGTCGCAGCGGGAGACCTGCTGGTGGCGGTCAACGGCGGGCGCGTTTCCTCTTTGCAGGAACTGCAGCCCCTTACCCAGTGGGCAGAGCTGACCTTTTACCGCGCCGGACAGGAAAACACCTATCCTTTCTCCCTGGGGGAAAGCTAGAAGGAGTTTCTATGGAACCTATCTACAGACAACAGTTTGAAATCTCTCATATCCACACCGATCCCTACGGCCGAGCCAAGCCGTCGGTGCTGCTGTATCTGGTGCAGGAGGCCGCCGGCGCCCACTGCGACCTTTTGGCGGTGGACCGGGAGACCCTGTCCCACAAGCACCTGTTCTGGGCGGTGACCCGCAACCGGGTGCAGATCACCCGTCTGCCCCGCCTCCACGAAACCATCACCGTGGAGACCTGGCCCATGCCCACCACAAAAGTGGCCTACCCCCGTTCGGTGGTGGCTTACGACGAAGACGGCAAGGAGCTCTTCCGCTCCATCAGCCTTTGGGTGCTGATGGACAGCCGCACCCGGGCTATGATCCTGCCGGGCAAGAGCGGCGTTGTGGTGGACGGCACGCTCACCGGTACGGAGCTGGCCGCGCCCCACGCCATCGCCACCCGGCCCATGGAACACACCGTGAGCCGCACCGTGGGCTACTCCCTGCTGGACCAGAACGGCCATATGAACAACACCCGCTACCTGGACTGGGTGATTGACCTGCTCCCCAGCGCCTTCCACCAGGACCATCCTGTGCAGGAGTTTACGGTCTGCTACCTGAACGAGGCCCGGGAAGGGGACGAAATCCAGGTGGGCTACAGCCTTTCCGACGGCCCGACCCTTACGGTGGACGCCCACCGGGACGGGGACGCCGGCAGAGACCGGATCTTCTCCGCTCAGCTGTTATTTTGACAGTTTTCTGTAAACCAATTTTTTCCGCCGCCATTTTCCCTCAAAAAAGCCATTTTTTCAACAGCCCCCTGCAAAATCAAGGCTTGCAGGGGGCTCATTTCCCTTTTACTGTGGAAAACTCTGTGGATAGTGGGGATAACTCGTGTTTACATAACGCCATTTTTCACCGGCGCTTTTTTGTTTATGTAAACCGATATTCCGTCGCTTATCCTCCCGTTATTTTCTCACCCGGCGGCCAAGCAGGCCGCCGATTTTTCTTTTCGGGAAGAAATAAATCGTCAAAGGCCGGTCATAGGCGCTTTTTCCTGAAAAACTCCGTAAAAAAAGATAGACTTTTCCTTTTTAATGTGATAAGATGTATGTGGTGGAAATTGGACTTTAATAAGATTTCTGCCCCTGCCGACGGTAGGAACCGGCCTTGTTCAGAGCGAACAGCAGGCCTTTCTGCCGGAAGCGAATCCATTAAATTAGCGGCACCGCCGCATACTATTATCAGGAGGAAACAAAACATGCAGATCAACCTTGAAAAATATGGCATTACCGGTACTACCGAGATTGTCTACAATCCTACTTACGAGCAGCTGTTCGAGGCTGAGATGGACCCCACTCTGGAAGGCTACGACAAGGGTCAGCTCACCGAACTGGGCGCCGTCAATGTTATGACCGGCATCTACACCGGCCGCTCCCCCAAAGACAAGTTCATCGTTATGGACGAAAACTCCAAGGACACCGTGTGGTGGACCTCTGACGAGTTCAAGAACGACAACAAGCCCGCTTCCATGGAAGCATGGAACGCCTGCAAGGAACTGGCTCTGAAGCAGCTGAGCAACAAGAAGCTGTATGTTATGGACCTGTTCTGCGGCACCAACCCCGACTCCCGTATGGCGATCCGCTTCATCGTGGAGGTGGCATGGCAGGCGCACTTCGTAAAGAATATGTTCATCAACCCCACCGCAGAAGAGCTTGAAAATTTCGAGCCCGATTTCATCTCCTACAACGCTTCCAAGGCCAAGGTCGAGAACTATAAGGAGCTGGGCCTCAACTCCGAGACCGCTGCCATCTTCAACATCACCTCCCGTGAGCAGGTTATCCTCAACACCTGGTACGGCGGCGAAATGAAGAAGGGTATGTTCTCTATGATGAACTACTACCTTCCTCTT
>JAZNAK010000063.1:0-5454 GCA_045586485.1 Faecousia sp.
ACCAACGAGCTGGATCCCAACGGTCCCTGCCAGCCCATCGAGAAGAAGGGCCTGCTGGACGAGCGTACCGGCCGCTACGAGGAAGTCAACCGCATGATCAAGGAAGCCACCCACGGCGCAGTTGAGAATGTGACACTGTACTCCATCCTGGAAGATCCTATGACCTCCTGCGGCTGCTTCGAGTGCATCTGCGGCATTGAAGCTGTTTCCAACGGTGTCATCGTTGTCAACCGTGAGTACAAGGGTATGACTCCCGCCGGTATGACATTTGGCGAGCTGGCCTCCTGCACCGGCGGCGGCGTGCAGACTCCCGCCTTTATGGGCCACGGCCGCCACTTCATCGCTTCCAAGAAGTTCCTGGCTGCCGAGGGCGGCATCGAGCGTATCGTTTGGATGCCCAAGGAGCTGAAGGACGATGTGGCAGAGCGTCTGAACAAGACCGCTATGGAACTGTACGGCATTGAGAACTTCTCTGATATGGTGGCTGACGAGACCGTCACCTGCGACGCCGAGGAACTGATCTCCTGGCTGACTGAGAAGGGTCACCCGGTTCTGGGCCTGGATCCTCTGATGTAATGAAACCAATAAAAATAAGGGGTGCTTAGCACCCCTTATTTTTGTTTTAATCTCGTCTTTGACCGACGGTATGATAAGTTTCGCAGAAGCGGGCGGCAAAGGACGGCTCGCGACCTGCAGCGTAGAGATGAGAAATGTCACCAAAAGAAGCCATACGGAAATAAGCGATGCCCTCGCGGCGCTCCTCGGTGTTTAAGACCGTCACTGAGGAGGGGGCAGCGCAAGTGCCGTGCCACAAAATCATCGGTGAGACGTTCAGCAGATGGCTCAGAAGCACACATTCCACGCCGAAATGGCAGAATAGAACGATAGTGTCTTCGTTAGCCTTTTCCGCCCGGTAGAGATTTCCTTCCCGGACATAGCCGTGCTGTGCAAGAAGTTTGTCCAGCTCTCCTGTCACATAACGGTACCGGTCTGTGGCGCCGCCCCGGATCATAATATCTGTTTCGGCCCAAGTTTCCCGGGAGAAATAAGCCGGCTCGTTCGTCCAGTCTGCCGGGAGCCAGTCCCAGGCGATGGAGTGATTTTCACTACCCGGCTTTACAATGTTGCAACGAAACTCCTCCAACCAGGGAAGTGTTTCCGCAGTCCGTCCAATACGCTCAAGAGTGCAATTTGCTGTGTCCTGCGCCCGTCCCAGGGGGGACACATAGAAAGCCTTAACATCCAGCTTGCACATTCTGTCTGCCAGGAGCCGCGCCTCTTCCCACCCGGTAGGGGTGAGGGAATCGATGGAATAGTCAGGGTCTGCGTGGCGGATGATCATCAGTTTCATAGGAATCGCTCCTTATGTTTTTTGCTATTATAACAACTGCTTATTGGTTTGACAAGTAAGCAAAGGGGAGGTTTTTGCGGTGTTCCGGTAGACAGGAACTGAAAAATATGCTACAATTACCGGAAAGAAACCAAGGAAAGGTGAAAACACCATGCCGAAAGTAATATTTCAAATTGAGGGAGCAAATCCTATTGAGATCGCCTGCAACGCCGGCGATAATCTGCTGGAACTGGCCCGCCGGGCCAATGTGGCCATTGACGCCCCCTGCTCCGGCAACGGCTCTTGCGGTAAGTGCCGTGTAAAGCTGGTGGAGGGCGAGGTTGAGACCATACCCTCCCGACACATTACCCAGGAGGAGTTCGACGCCGGCTGGCGGCTGTCCTGCAACTGCAAGGTGGTGGGCGACTGTACTGTATTCGTGCCGGATATCGCCTCCGCTTATCAGAGCCGGATGAAGACCGCCGACTTGAGCAGCCCCAAGGAGGTCGCCATTTTTGAGGACTGCCAGGCTCAGCTGCGGGAGAGCGGAATCGTATTTACAAATAATTTCCGTTCCGTGGTGGTGGAGATGGCAGAGCCGACTTTGGACGACACAATGCCGGATAACGAGCGGCTGTGTTGGGCCGTCAGCGAAGCGCTGGGCGTGGAGAAAGTCAAGATCCCCTTTGTCGTGATGGCGAAACTGGCCGCCACTCTTCGACAGCACAACTTCCGCGTCTGCGTCAAGGGCGAGGTGCAGGGCGATACCTTCCTGTGCATGGAAGTTTGCGATCCCGCGGATACCGCCATCGTTGGCTGCGCCATCGATATCGGTACCACCACAGTCACTATGGTACTTGCCGACCTGACCTCCGGCAAGCTTTTGGCCAAGGGCTCTTCCGGCAACGGCCAGATCCGCTACGGCGCGGATGTGATCAACAGGATCATCGAGCAGGGAAGACCCGGCGGCAAGAAAAAGCTGCAGGACGCCATTGTCAAGGAGACCCTTACGCCCATTATTGCCAATCTGTGCAGAGCAGCGGATATCTCTGCCAGAAGCATTCTCCGGCTGTGCGTGGCAGCGAACACCACGATGAACCACCTGTTTGTGGGTGTGGACGCAGAAAGCGTTCGTATGGAGCCGTACATCCCCAGCTTCTTTGCCTGGGAGGGTCTGACTGCCGGAGATCTGAAGCTGCCGGCAAATCCCCTGGCAAGGGTGCAGATCGCACCCAATATCGGTTCTTATGTGGGCGGCGATATCACTGCCGGCACACTGGCTACAGGCCTGTGGGACCGGGATGAAATGAGCCTGTTTATTGACCTTGGCACCAACGGCGAGATCGTATTTGGCAACCGGGACTTTATGATGTCCTGCGCGTGCTCTGCAGGCCCTGCCTTTGAGGGCGGCGACATTGCCTGCGGTATGCGGGCTACTGACGGCGCTATCGAGGCCTGCCAGATCGATAAGGTCACCATGGAGCCTAAGCTGACCATCGTGGGCGATCCGGGTCAGAAGCCTGTTGGCATCTGCGGCTCCGGCATCATTGATATCATTTCTGAACTGTTCCGCTGCGGCATTATCAATGCCAAGGGCCTTTTTGTCCGGGAGTGCGGCAGAGTTCTGCGGGACGCCCACGGTATGGGCAGATACCTGCTGGCAAGGGCCCAGGAGTCCGAAACGGGCCGGGAGATCTACCTGAACGAGGTGGATATCGACAACTTTATCCGGGCCAAGGGCGCTATTTTCTCTGCTATCGACACCCTTCTGAATGCGGTGGATATGACCGCTGACTGCATCGACACCGTCTATGTGGCAGGCGGCATCGGCTCCGGCATCAATATGAAAAACTCCGTTAACATCGGTATGCTGCCGGATGTGGAGCTGGAAAAGTACCGCTATATCGGCAATTCCTCTCTCACCGGCGCCTATGCCATGGTGATGAGCGATCAGGCGGAGGCCAAGTGCACCGAGCTGGGCGCCAATATGACCTACCTGGAACTGTCCACCCACCCCGGTTATATGGATGCCTTTGTGGCGGCCTGTTTCCTGCCCCATACAGATGCAAGACTGTTCCCCAATTCTGTTCAGGAGATGTAATATGCAGATCGAAAATCATAAAGAAGAAGTGCCTTTTGCCTATTATGAGGAGAAGTTCCGCGCATTGGACCCTGCAGATGTGACTGCCAGACTGTCCGATGTGGCATGGAACGGTGGGGCATTTGCATTGAAACTGCTGGGCCGGGCATTTGCCATTACCCATCCGGCGTATTCCATCACTGCTGCAGACGGTGGCGCTGTGCCGCCTTTGGCAACCCAGACCTTCTTGCTGCGGTATCTGCTGGAATGTAAGGATGTGGCCTGGAAAGGGGAGTGGAAGACCTTTCGGGAGATGCCCTGGGGAGAGATGTATATCAAACCCTATACCGGCCGGGTGCTGACCCGCGCTGCCTTTACCTTGGGAACACGGCTGGATGCCTTCCGCAAGGCGGCGGAGAAAATGGGCGCTACTGCCGTGCCCCACGGAGATGCAGGCTACCTGTTTGAACTGGTGGGCGGCTACCGGATGCAGATTTTGGTGTGGGCAGGGGATGAGGAGTTTCCCCCCAATGCCCAGGTGATCTACTCCGATAATTTCGCAGAGGGCTTTGCCGCTGAGGACCGTGTGGTCGCCGGCGATATTCTGATCTCCACCATCAAGGCAAATATGTAAGAAAAATCCCACCTCCTTGAGGTGGGATTTAGTTTGTAAAATCAACGCCTTTTCGCTCCCGCCAGTAGGTGAGGGCATCTTCAATGCAGCGCTCCGGCAGGTCGAAATACTCCGCCAGCTGCCACAGTTCCGTATAGCCGTCGGCAAAGGCTCCGCGGAAGGCATCCTCCGTCAAGTAGTTCTCCGTGGCC
The DNA here is from genome assembly GCA_045586485.1 of Faecousia sp. Classification (GTDB taxonomy): domain Bacteria; phylum Bacillota; class Clostridia; order Oscillospirales; family Oscillospiraceae; genus Faecousia. The sequence continues at coordinate 4,236 of JAZNAK010000063.1, forward strand.
CACTTGGCCGCCCGGTACTCGCTGCGTTCTACCAGCTCATAGGGACTGTCTACCTTATGGAGAGCGCCGGTGGCAACGTGGCCCAGCTCGTGGAAACACACACCCCTTAAAAGTCGGGTGGACTGAATCTTCGTGAAGTCTAAAAACACTGCATAGCAGCCATCATCCCGCACCGTGGCGCCCGGTTGCGGGCAGCCGTCATAGGCAATCACATCTACCTGGTGGTCTTTGCAGTAGCCGTAAAAATCAGATAGTTCAAACACACTTATTCCCTCTGTCTTGCTGCCCGCCTTTCCCGCATCAGCCGGACCATATCCCGGACAGTCTCTTTCTCTTCCTCGTTCAGTTCCTTGAAATCACCGTAAAAAGCCACATCTACATCGTCAAGGATATCGCTGCTCTGCGGCAGGGCGCTTTCCTCCTGACCCAGCAGGAATCCCACAGATACGCCGAAGAAACCGGCGATCTTTTGGGCGGTCTCGGCATTTACCGACTTCTTCCGCCCCATCTTCAGGTCGGTGATCAGACTGCGGCTGAGATTCAGCTCGTCACAAAGGCGACCGGGACGGATGTTCTTCTCCTTGCAAAGGGACTGGATGCGCTCATACAGATTTTCCATAATTACCTCCGGCAAAGCAGGATATTCCTGCTGCTGTGTGTCGTGTTCCCGGTTGCGAAAAGTACGCAACCGCGTATTAAATGTTGGGCGTGCTTACATTTTAGTACACGAAAAAGTACTTGTCAATGGTAATTGTCGAAAAAAGTCGAAAGTCTTTTCTGCTATCATAGGTTGGAGGAAATCCTGAAAGCATAGCTCTTGCCAAGAGATTGTGGCCATATCTTTGTTGGACAACTTAAGAATAAACTATTTCCGGTCCAATAAATTGCCCTGAATCGAGGGCGTTTTCGACAAAGGTTTTTCAGAACCGACGGAAAATAACCCTTGACAAGGCAAAGCTGCTATGCTACAATATCCAAGCACTCAAGAGTGCCGCTTAAATATCGCGGAGTAGAGCAGTTGGAAGCTCGTCGGGCTCATAACCCGGAGGTCGTAGGTTCGAGTCCTGCCTCCGCAACCAAAAAAGACAGTCAGCCTTTTCGGCTGGCTGTCTTTTTTATTTGTGCTGGCAGACTTGGTGTGGCGCTTGCTGGGTTATGAGTCCGGCGACCGCAGCTCGTTGGGTAAGCGACCCGACCGCCGCCGGTGGCGGGAGGAGGG
>JAZNAK010000064.1:0-66434 GCA_045586485.1 Faecousia sp.
CTGAAGGGCACTGACCCCGTGGTCTTCTTCGAGAGCCAGAGAATCTACGACGTGGGCGAGCAGTTCCACGAGGGCGGCGTTCCCGCAGAGCGCTATGAGATCACCATCGGTGATGTGAACAAGGTCCGCGACGGTAAGGACATCACCATCCTGACCCTGGGCGCAGTTCTGTACCGGGCTATGGATGCCGTGAAGACCCTGTCCGAGAAGTACGGCATGGAGGCTGATGTGATCAACCTGCACTCCTTGGCACCTCTGGACTACACCAAGATCGTTGAGTCCGTCCGCAAGACCGGTCGTGTGGTTCTGGTATCCGATGCCTGCGCCCGTGGCAGCTTCATGAACGATGTGGCCCGCAACATCACCGAACTGTGCTTCGACGATCTGGATGCACCTCCCGTTGTGATCGGCGCCAAGAACTGGATCACTCCTCCCTTCGAGTTCGACGAGTACTTCTTCCCCCAGGCAAGCTGGATCATCGACGCCATCAACGACAAGCTGGTTCCCCTGGCTGGTCATGTGTCCACCACCGGCTGCACTGAGGCTGAGCACATCCGCCGCGCTAAGGAAGGCGTGTAAAAAACCATGGAGATACAACGCACAGCCAATGCCGGCGTACTGCTGAAACTGGACGGTGTGTCCATTCTGCTGGACGGCTTGTGTGAAGGCGTGGAAGGGTATCTGCCTACACCGCCTCATATCGTCCAACAGCTTTTGGACAATCCTCCGGATCTGCTGGCGTTCACACACAGCCATGCTGACCATTGCAGCGAGGCGTTGCTTCTCCCATACCGCAAACAGAATCTCCGGCCCATTCTTGGGCCGGAGTCCCTGTATTCAGGCGCTGTGCGGGTAGGGAAGGTGACCGTCACGCAGGTCCCCAGCCGCCACCTGGGAAAGGTGGAGCCGGGCCTTCAGCATGGGAGTTATATCATTCAGGGCAGCCGGTGTGTGTGGTTTTTGGGAGACGCCGCCCCTATGCAGTGGAAGGACAGAAGGGATCTTCCCAAGCCGGATCTTCTCATTGTTCCCTATGCGTATTGCAATACGAAAACCAGTTGGGAACTGACCCGGAGTCTCGCGGACAAGGTGGTTGTGCTCCATTTGCCCGACAGAGAAAATGACCCGTATCACCTGTGGGAAAGCGTGGAACATACAGTAGGGGAAACCACCCCGGAAAAGCTGTGGATCCTTGAGATCGGGGAGCGGATCTGCGTGGATCGCTGAACGACAAAAAAGAACACCCGGTTCCAAAAAGAACCGGGTGATTTTTATTTGTAGTAGTTGCTTGTCAGCAAGAGATTACTAATCTGGCGGAACTCCTGGGAGAGTATTGCCATCTGCTCGATCTCAGCCTGGGTGACCTCCCGGCCGTTTTTGTTCATCAAGATCTTGCCGTCTTGATAGGCAACGCCGCCGGAGATCCAACTGCCATCGGGGAAGAGAGCGTAGCCCGGATACTGGGGGTCAAAGGCATCCTGTCCCAGATAGGAGTAGGGAGAATCAATGCCCAGCAGATTCAGCATGGTGGGCAGGAAATCCGCTGTACTCAGGGTTTTATCGCACTGGATGTTAACGGTGTCTGCCGACCATACAAAGCAGGGGGTCTTCTCCAGCAGCAATTCGCTGGATACGCCGGAGTGGGCATAAAGCTCGTCCATATTTTTGTAGCCATAGGTGTAGTGGTCAGTCATGGCAATGATCACTGTGTTTTGCAGCTGCCCCTGGTCAACAAGCTCCTGGAACAGACGGGCGAACAGGTCGTCCACCAGCTTGGCCTTTACCCGGGCGCAGTCCTCTTCTTCGCTGCCGTAGAGCTTCTTGTACTGGGGGTACTGCTTCAGGGCATAGTGGCTGAGGACTTCATTGTACTTATAGCTCAAGTGCGCGGAGCGGGTGATAATGGTATTGAAAGTGGGACCCTCCCGGAAGAAGAGGTCTTTCACCTCCGGCAGGTCGAAGAGCAGAGTCTCTTCGTAAAGCCGCTTTTCGTCCTCCACATAATCCTCGTAGCAAACATATTCGCCATAACCCATTGCCGGTTCAAACACGCCGCGACTGTAAAACGCCGGGTCGTTGTAGTGGAATACCAGGCTGGAGTAGCCGTTGGCGTTCATTTGGGAGGCAAAGGATTGGCTGAAACCGTTGGTCACATAATCGAAAACATAATGGCCGGTGGTGGGCAGGTAGATGCCGGTGTTCATACAGAACTCGGAGTTCAGCGTACGGGCGCTGCCGAAGCCCGGGGTGTAGAAATTGGTGAAGCGGATGCCCTGATTCATCATGGCGTAGATGTTGGGGGTGTCCTGGGGCGTGATCATCCAGTCGTCCATAGACTCCATCAGCACCAGAATGACATTCTTGCCGGCAAAAAGACCGGTCATATCATTATCCTGGTGTTCTCCGCGCTTTGCAAAGTACTCGTCGATCACCTGTTTCTGCGCCTCTACCTCTGCCCGGTAGGCAGGCGTGAGGGGATGGATCTCGTTGACCCAGATGTCCCGCATGGTCAGCTGATAAATGCCGGTGATGTCATAGACCTTTTTGGCATCGTACATGGTATTGTAGGTGGCGCGGTAAGAGGAGGACTGGCCGTATTCGGAGTGGGTGCCCCACACATCTTTGTCCCGCAGAAAAACCAGCTCCGGCAGGAAGCACAGGCCGATGATGCAGGCAACGCTGCACACGAGACCCGGCAGCCGGAAAAGGAACTTGTCACTCATACGAGGGAACTTCCACACCAGCAAAACGCCCAGCGTCAGCATCACCGCAGCGCCGATCCACCAAAGGGGAGAGAATCCGGACAACACATCGCCCAAAAATGCTGCGCCTTCGCCGGCGTAGCCGATGGTGGATACCCACATCATCTTGCCGAAGACCTGGTAATAGCCAACTTGGGCAACAGTCCACAACAGAAGGACGAAGTAAAGAATGCCATAGATGATCCGGGCGGCCTTTCTGGGGAGGGCCAGCACAAAACCGGTGAGCATGGCCGCCCACAAGGCGCCAAAAATAAGGCCCGAGAAGTCTGCCGGTTTCAGCAGGAGAAAGGCCAGACCCTCAATCAGCAGAAAGGATATAAAAATAAAGAAGGCACCCGCCATGCGCCGCCAAAGGGGCGCATTCGGGGATGCGGTCTGCTTGTCCATAAATAAAACCTCCTGAAAGGAAGAAGATTGCATTAAGTGTAGCATATTGCGGAACGAAAAACAACCATATCCAACGAACCTTTACGAAGAATTAATAAATGCGCCGATTTTCTTTGTTAAAGTAGGGAAAAAGTGCTTGACAAACGGGGGGCAGGTGGATATAATAAGCGTGTTCTATTTGAGCCGCCGGTATAGCTCAGTTGGTAGAGCAGCTGATTTGTAATCAGCAGGTCGGGGGTTCGAGTCCGTCTACCGGCTCCAAGCAGACGGTAGAGAACAATGGAATATGGGGGAGTTCCCGAGTGGCCAAAGGGGACAGACTGTAAATCTGCTGCGTATCGCTTCGATGGTTCGAATCCGTCCTCCCCCACCAAACAAAAACACCAGCCTTAACGGCTGGTGTTTTTGGTTTGGTATGAGCATTTGGAGGACAGATTCGAAAGGCGGCTCTTAGCGACATGCCGGTGGCATGTCCCAACCGCCGTGGCTCGCCCGCAGGCGTTCGAATCCGTCCTCCCCCACCATCAAAGGGCTACAAAAAAGATATAGCCACAGAAAAACTCTGATTTTATCAGGGTTTTTCTGTTTTTATGGGCAAATTTTAGTTATCGGTTTAAACCAACAAAAAAGATTTTTTCACAGAACAGACTCGAACCCTCACAAAGTTGTCATATTTAAGGAGCATAGAACTACCTATGCTTCTTTTTCTTTTTGAAAATGATTGACTTTCTTCTTGACCTTTGATATCATTATATCAAGATATTATGATATCAAAATGGAGGTGGGATTGTGAACAAAACGACGACCCCGACATACGAGAAAATAATGATCCCTCTGCGCCTGCCACCGGAAATTTACAGCCGGATGATGGATGAGGTACAAAAAAAGAAAAAGGACGAACGCGGTTATAGCGTCAATCAGTATTTGACTGACATACTGACAAAAGATTTGGAGGGAAAAGGAAATGGCTAAAAATTTGACACATAGAACAGAGGATGAGGTTCGCGATAGTGCCAAAATTATTCTTGGGTTTGACAAATCAGAGCCAAAGGTAAAGCAAGGAACAGGGCAAATAACAACATTTAACCAATTAGGTTTCAAGGGTGTTATTGATAAGCCTGATGGATGGTATCTTCCCGATGATACAGGGATACCTGCTATTATTTTGGAAACCAAATCTGAGTCCGAGGATATTTCGCTAAAAAAATGGGAGAAGGAAATATTTAAAAACTGCAAAATTGCATTAACACAATATAAACACGTTGTTGGCATTTTATATAACGGAAATGATGTAAGAGTATTTCTTGATAATATTGAAGCGGATGCCACAGCTCCCACGCTACAAGACAAGTCATATTATTTATCTTTGTTCACTAAAAATACGATTGATAAGCAACAGATATATGCACTTACCAAACGTATTAACGATTGTCTTCATATTGACTTTGGAATTAAAAACTTATATCATCGAATGATTTTTACGGCCTGTGCTTTGGTCGGTAAACGCTATGGCGCTTTGCTGGTTAAAGGAATGAACTTCACATTGATGAAGAATTCGATTTTGAGCACTCTTTCAAAATCTTTGGAAGAAAGCAGAAAACAAAATCTTAAACTTGATTTATTGATTGAGGTTTATTCTGAAATCAAAATGAATAATACCACCAATCAGGATGCCATTGATAATTTTATCGCTTGGATTTCGGAGATTTCAGATTGCGTAAATTCTGATTATTGGAATGGTGAAGATGTTATGGGTATCTTCTTTAACGAATTTAATCGCTATAAGAAGAAATCTGATAGTGGACAAGTTTTTACTCCCGATCACATTACATCTTTTATGTATCGTTTAATTGATGTCGATAAAGATGATCGAGTTTTGGATGCAGCCTGCGGTTCCGGTGCCTTTCTTGTAAAGGCTATGTGTAACATGATTAAAGAAGCAGGCGGTGTAAAAACCAAGAAAGCAACTACTATCAAAGACATTCAGCTTTACGGAATTGAATTTGATCGTGAAATTTTTGCGTTAGCATGTGCGAATATGCTAATACACAAAGATGGAAAAACAAATTTAGAGCAGTTAGACAGTAGAACGCAAGAAGCTTGTGATTGGATAAAATCAAAAAGCATTACGAAGGTGCTGATGAATCCACCTTTTGAGTCTAAGTATGGGTGTTTGACTATTGTTGACAATGTATTAAAAAACGTCCCCAAAGGCACGGCATGTGCTTTCATTTTACCTGACAAAAAATTAGAAAAAGATAGCCGTGGCCCCAAGCTTCTTAAGCATAGCACACTTAAAAGGATTATAAAGTTGCCCGAAAAGGTCTTTTCCGAAGGCGTAACTACATCTATTTTTATATTCCAAGCCGGAGTGCCACATGGAACGAAAGATATTTTTGCTTGTTATATTGAGGATGATGGTCTTGAAACTGTAAAAAATCAAGGAAGGCAAGATATCCGAGATAGATGGCAGGCTATTGAGGACGAATGGGTTGAGCTTGTTCGCAAGCAATCTGGTCACGAAACAATTCAATGGATAAAACCGAGTGAGCATCTGAGTTATCAAATGCCTGAAAAAGAATTTGAGGTTTTTGAAGAGAATTTCACAAAAACCATGATGGATTATTTGATGTTCCAGCAACAAATAGATGTTAAAGAGTTTAGCGAAAAACTTGTAACAAAGGTAATGTATAACAGTGAAGTTTCTTCTTCAGAAAACAATGTAATTATTACGTTGAAAGGAGCATCCGAAGATGAATAAGATTGATATTTCGCAGTGGAAACCTTTTGTTATCGAGCAGATTTTCCCCAAAATTGTAAAACCAGCTGTTTATCATACAAGGGAAGTAACACAAAATGATAACGGAATACCATATGTAGTACGTAGCAAATTTAATAATGGTATCAAATATTTAGTTGACAAGCCAAACGGTGAGATAAACCCAGCTAAAGTTATTTCTTTTGGCGCCGAAAACGCAACATTCTTCTATCAAGAAAAAGAATGGATTTCTGGCCGTGATATGTACTACATAGATACAACTCAAATAGATAAATATGCTTGTCTTTTTATTACTGCTTGTTTGCAGCCAATCGCTACAAAATATTCTTATAATTTTGGTCTGTTTCCTGATTTGTTAAAAAAAGAAAAAATCAAGTTACCCGTTGATGATAAAGGCAACATTGATTATGCGTATATGTCAGCTTATATGAAAGCATTAGAAATAAGCTCTGTGACTAAAATTAAACAATTAAATTTTATATAAAATTGGGAAGTTCAAATCCCATACGCAGATCTGCCAAAAATATCTTTTTTGTAGCCCATAGACAAACCAAAACACCAGCCTTTAAGGCTGGTGTTTTTGTTTGGTATGGGCATTCGGAGGACGGATCTGAACCGATGAACACCCAAAAGGAAACACGTGGCGATTTCCCTTGACGAATGCTTGCTTTTTTGTTTTTTGAAAGTATAATACAGATTGAGAAACAATTGCTAACATCTTGAAGGGAATTGTTATGATCAAAGAAAAGAATTACGAAAAAACACGCATAGCCTGTTATCTTGGTTATGTCACACAGGCCATATCGTCTAATTTTACGCCCCTGTTGTTTTTGACATTCAAAAGCACCTATGGAATCACCCTGGAAAAGATCGCGATTATTCCTTTGGTGTTCTATTTAACACAATTGCTTATTGATCTTGCGGCTACCAAATTTGCTGATAAAATAGGGTATCGCACCTGCATTGTCGCATCTCAAGTGGTGTCGACAGCAGGCTTTGTGCTGCTGGCGACCCTGCCGGATGTGCTTCCCGTGCCGTTTATAGGCATTTTGATTGCGGTCGTGCTTTATGCCATGGGAAGCGGACTGGTTGAGGTTTTGGTAAGCCCCATCATTGAAGCTTGTCCCTTCGGGAATAAGGACGGAATGATGAGCTTGCTGCATTCCTTCTTTTGCTGGGGTTCCGTGGGTGTTATTTTGGGTTCCACGCTCTTTTTCGCGGTGTTTGGCGTAGAAAACTGGAAGATTCTTGCGCTTATTTGGGCGCTGGTGCCGCTGTATAATACCTTCAACTTCTTAAGCTGCCCCATAGAGCGGCTGGCGGAAGGCAAGAGCATGGGTGTCGGAAAATTGCTGAAAACCCCCGTTTTCTGGCTGATGATACTGCTTATGGTATGTGCGGGCGCATCGGAAGCGACTATGACACAATGGACATCGGCGTTTACGGAGTCTGCCCTCGGAGTATCCAAAACCGTTGGCGATTTGGCAGGCCCGTGTATGTTTGCAATGTTTATGGGCATATCCCGCATGCTCCACGGCAAATACAGCCAGAGAATTGATTTGACCAAGATTATGCTTATCTGCGGTGCGATGTGTGCCGGCTGCTATCTGCTGGCAGCCTTGTCTCCGTCACCGATCCTTGGTCTTGCAGGCTGCGCCCTTTGCGGTCTGGCGGTGGGTATCATGTGGCCGGGATCGATCAGCATATCTTCTCAGAAATGCCCCAAAGGCGGAACGGCAATGTTCGCATTTTTGGCGCTGGCCGGCGATTTGGGCGCTATGACAAGCCCTACTATGGTGGGAAGGCTCTCCGAAATGGCAGGCGGTAATCTGAAAACAGGACTGCTTGCAGCAACAGTGTTTCCTGCCGTACTGGTCGTGGGACTGCTTGTTTTAAGAAGTGTGAAGGCGCAGAAGCCTGCGTGAAAGAAGCGTCATAATCGAGAAGAAAAGCCAAAAGTCCAACACCCTTCGGTGCTGGACTTTTTGTCAGCCGACCGTCAGGCCGATGCTTATGATTTGCTGTTTCCTTTCAGTCTGGTTTTGGCTTCTTCCACCGTTTCGCCATCCTTTGTGAGATAAGCATCTATAAACTTATCTTCGATTTTTGTGTAGCCGCCCACAACGCCTTGCTCGATCTTTTTATAGCCGTCGGTGACGCCCTTTTCAATCTTTTTGTAGCCGTCGCTTACTGCCTCTGCAATTTTTTTGTTCGCATTTACAATTTTGGATTTTGCCATATCTACGTATTTTCCTCCTATTAAACTGATTCCCAGGAACAACACAACGATCCAGGCAGCCGTCCCTGTTAAAATGTTGAAAATTAAAATATCTGCCGGATTCATCCCGGGGAAGGATACAAGCATAGAGCGTTGCAGGGTATAAATGGAAACAACGGCATCTGCAAACGCTATATTTCGCAAAGTCTTTGTGACCGGCGAAGCGTGATCCTTTGATTTGACCAGTCCGATGATGGCCATGGTTATCTTTGTAAAGGTGTAGGCTGCGATCGTGATCATTATGATCTCGTGGTACTTTGTGCCGCGCTCTTTCATGGCAGACAGGATATTGATCCCTATCAGGCAGAAGGATAACACCAGCAATAAAATACCCGTGATTCGTTTGGCGAAGACCGCTATATCAGAATTGCCTTTTGCCCTGCGCTTGATTTGCAGAACGGAAAAGCGGGTAGTGGCAAGCACGGCGTAGTACGCGCCTACCGTGATGAACCACCAGGAATGGGTGATAAAGCCGATAGCAATGTTTCCTGCTGCGTAAGCAAAATTAACAACCAGGCTTGTATAAGGATTCCTCGCAACAGTGAGAGCTCTCATTTGATGCCCTTAATCATCGGGATCAAGGCGATCAGCATAATGATGCCAAGAAGACCCACAAGGGTTCCCCATATGATTTGCTGCCAAACAAGGCACATGCACATACCGACGCCAAGCACCAAAAGGGCGACAATGCCATATACTACGCGGAAAACATTTCTGCCGTTCAACTTCGGCAAAACCTTGCGCTCCATCTTGCACCATACGAGAACTGTGACAATACCAAGGACCAAGCCAATACCGCCGAAGATGATTCCCTCGGTAAAAGCGTTCCACTGGGGAAGAAGCGCCATGCACATACCGAGGGCGAACAAAACGCCGCTCACAGTGCCCAAGAGTAATGCCACAAAACTGCTTTTCTTCATACTAAAAAACTCCTTTCATTAAACCAACACTTGTGTTCTTAATGCAAATGTAGTATAATTCCGATACAGGAAAAAACAATCATCAATCTTACGACAAGTGTTGGAATAATGGAAGAAAACAATGAATGTAAAAAACAATAAGCGACGCAGGGAGTCCCAAAGGAAGATTGAAAAGGCGTTTGTGGAACTCCTGCAAACCCGTGAGATCAATGAGATATCCGTTTCAGATATTGTCAAGCATACAGGTCTCAACCGCAGTACGTTCTATGCCAATTATGCTGATATATTTGATCTTGCCGACAAGACAAGAGAGATACTGGAGAATGATTTCAGTAAATTATTTGCCGACTACGATTATTTCAACGAGCGCACCGGCGCGGTGAAGATGTTTACGCATATTAAGGAGAATCAGCTTTTCTATAAAACCTATTTCAAATTGTGCTATGATGAAAAGCATCTTATCTCCATATATGACACAAACCGCGCCGCAAAGGAGAATATTGACAGCAATATTAAGTACCATATTGAGTTTTTCAGAAATGGCCTGAATGCCATAATCAAATTGTGGCTTGCAGAGGGCTGCCAGGGATCTCCGGAAGATATGGCAGAGGTTCTGAAGCAGGAATACAGAGGCAGGTAAAAGAGCGTTTCTTTTTGACCTAAGGTGTGATACAGTTTCATTCAGAGGTAAGCCGTTTCGGAACGGCTGACGGAAAACCAAAAGGGGTGGCTATATGAAAAAAAGTTTAATACGATTGCTTGCGGTATTATTCGTGATCTCCCTGACGGCCTGCAGAGGGGGAGATCTGCCTGCTGAGCCGACAGAAACCCAGACTCCGGCAACCACACAGACGGAGGCCACAGAAACGGAAGCCACAGAAACGGAAGCTACAGAGCCGGAAGAGACCCGACCGGAGCACTCTGCTCTGTTCCTGCCGGATGTCCCAGTGGAGGATGTCATTACCTATTTCAATGAGGTATGCCTTGACAGCGAGTTTGTTAACGGCGGGGACCCCAGCGTGATCCAGAAATGGACAGAACCCATTATTTATATGCTGGAAGGGACATATACCGCGGCGGACCTTTTGGTTTTGCAAGGATTTGAGGCGTGGCTGAATACCATCGAAGGCTTCCCGGGGATCTCTGCCACCGAGGATGTCGGCGCAATGAATCTGCGGATCCACTTTGGTAGCGCCGAAGACATGGTTAACATCCTGGGCGACAACTTCTCCTACATGGACGGGGGCGTCACTTTCTGGTATATGGACAATGAAATCTACGACGCCACCATTTGCTATCGTGCGGACATTGATCAGTATCTGCGCAATTCCGTGATCCTTGAAGAGATCTACAATGGCCTTGGTCCGGTGCAGGACACTCAGCTGCGGCCGGACAGCATTATCTATCAGCAGTTCTCCCAGCCCCAAGCGCTGACGAGTGTGGATGAGCTGATTCTGCGACTGCTGTATCACCCGGACATTAAGCCGGGAATGAACGCTCAGCAATGCGAAGAGGTTATACGGAGCCTGTACTATTAACCCCCCCAATTCCTCCCCGCCACCCGGCGGGGAGGGGGTTTCTTGGGCGCATACAGGCCGGAAATACCGGTTTGACGGCCCATAAGGAACAAAAAACATAAAAAGTGCTTGCATTTTCTTGCCACTATGGTATAATTGGCAATGATATTCTTGAAAGGAGCTCCTTTGATAGCTATGGACGACGGCGACAGTAATCCCGCGAATCCTTTTTTCTTTCATAGTTTGGTACAGGCGAAGCGTAGTCTCTACATCAGAGTGTAGGACATAGGCTTTGCCTTTTTGCGCGTTTTTTACGGAATATGTGACTGAAATGTGGAGGAAAAAGAGATAATTATGGATAATTCCATTCTTTTAACAATAGGCCTGCAGTTGGTGCTGATCGCACTGAACGCAGTGTTTGCCTGTGCGGAAATCGCAGTGATTTCCATGAATGACAATAAACTTGCCAAGATGGCGGCAGAGGGCGACAAGCGCGCCGTCCGCCTGGCCCGTCTTACCAGCCAGCCCGCCCGGTTTTTGGCTACCATTCAGGTTGCCATCACACTGTCCGGCTTCCTGGGCTCTGCCTTTGCTGCAGATAATTTTTCCGATGTGCTGGCACAGTGGCTGAAGACCTTTATACCTCTGGATCTGGCGGTGCTGGAGTCTGTTGCGCTGGTGGTTATCACCGTCGTGCTGTCTTACTTCACCCTGGTATTCGGAGAGCTGGTACCCAAGCAGGTGGCTATGCGGAATGCCGAAAAGCTGGCGCTGGGTATGTCTTCTCTCATTGGCTTTATTTCCAAGGCCTTTGCCCCCCTGGTGTGGCTGCTGACGGTGTCCACCAACGGCATCCTGCGGCTGCTGGGCATTGACCCCAACGCCCAGGAGGAAGAGGTCAGCGAAGAGGAGATCCGGCTGATGGTGGATGTGGGCAACGAAAAGGGCACCATCGACAACGAGGAGCGGGAGTTCATTCAAAATGTGTTTGAGTTTGACAACCTCCCCGTTGAGGAGATCATTACTCACAGAACGGACATCACTCTGCTGTACTTAGAGGATAGTCTTGAAACCTGGGATCAGACCATCGGCGAAACCCGGTACACCTATTATCCCATTTGCAACGAAACCCCCGACCAGATCGTGGGCGTTCTGAATACCAAGATCTATTTCCGTATGAAGGATAAGACTAAGGAAACGGTTATGGAGCAGGCGGTGACGGATGCCTATGTGGTGCCGGAATCCCTGAAGGCGGATGTGCTGTTCCGGAATATGAAGAAGGAGCACGAGCAGTTTGCCGTGGTGCTGGATGAATACGGCGGCATGAGCGGTATCGTCACCATCAAGGACCTGATCGAGGAACTGGTGGGCGATCTGGAGGACGATGAGCTTCCGGAGGAGACCGCCGAGGAGATCGTCCAGCTGGAGGAAAATGTCTGGCAGGTGCAGGGTGGTGTTCTGTTGGAGGAACTGACGGAAGTGCTGGGCGTTTCCCTGGAATCTGAGGAATATGACACGCTGAACGGCCTTATTTTCCATTACCTGGAGACCTCTCCGGAGGTGGGCTCTCTGGTAGAAGTGGAGGGCCTGGAGATTTCGGTGAAAGAGATCCACAACTACTTTGTGGAGACCGCCGAGATCCGGAAGGTACAGGCGCCGGAAGCGGAAGAACAGGCTTGATAAAGAACACATCCACCGGATAACCCGGTGGATGTGTTTTATTTGTCTGTAAGTTTACAAATTATTCAAATACAATGCCAGGCATTTTGTGGTATAATGAATGCTACTGTTAGTTTATTGGAAGTGAAACAGAAAAATGAAAGAGAGCAAAAAAAGTGTTTCCTATGTATGCTTTCGGGTCGTCCGGTGGCTGGTGCAGGTATTCTATCCCCGCATTACCGTAGAGGGGCTGGAGAATCTTCCGGAGGAGCCGTGCATTGTTGTGGGCAATCATACCCAGATGAACGGCCCGATCTGCGGGGAACTGTATTTTCCGGGAGACCGCCGGATCTGGTGCGCCTATCAAATGATGCAGCGAAAAGAAGTACCGGATTATGCATTTCAGGATTTTTGGAGCGGGAAGCCTAAATGGATTCGTTGGTTTTACAGGCTTCTTTCCTATCTGATCGCACCGGTTTCGGCCTGCGTGTTCACAAATGCCAACACCATTCCCGTTTACCACGACAACCGTCTTGTGACGACCTTCAAAAAGACCATTGCAGCGTTGGAGGGCAATGCCAATGTGATCATATTCCCGGAGTGCTATGAGCCGTATAATCATATTGTCTACCGCTTTCAGGATCACTTTGTCGACATTGCCAAGCTCTACCACAAGCGCACCGGTAAGGCGCTGGCCTTTGTCCCGATGTACATTGCGCCTGCTCTTAAGAAGATGTACCTGGGAAAATCCATCCGGTTTTGTCCTGACGCGCCCATTGAGCAGGAGCGGCAGCGGATATGCCGCTATCTGATGGAGGAGATCACCCGGATCGCGGTGGATCTGCCCCGGCATGTGGTTGTGCCCTATCCCAATATTCCCAGGAAGGATTACCCTATAAACTTGGAAAACAAGGTGACTACATATGAGAAGACCCGTTGTTGATTATCGCGCTTTGCGACTTAGCAATCTGACAAGCCCTCAATTCCGCCATTTGCTTCTGCTGCTGGGGTGGGTGGCATACTTTCTTCTGTATTTTCTGACAGAGAATCTCATTCCCGTTGAGAACTGCTATCCGGTGTGGTGCAAACTGGACGACATGATCCCCTTCAACGAGTGGTTTGTCATTTTTTATGTGGGCTGGTATGTACTGATCGTAATTTCCCTTGGGTACTTTTTGCTGTACAATGTGGAGAACTTTAAGGGCTTGCAGACCTACATTATGATCACCCAGGCGGTCGCCATGGTGTGTTATATCGCGTTTCCCACCCGTCAGGATCTGCGTCCGGAAGTGTTTCCCCGGGAAAATGTGCTTACATGGGTCATGGGGATCATTTACAGCGCGGATACCAATACCGGCGTCTGTCCGTCTCTGCATGTGGCCTATTCCTTGGGAATCGCCTCTGCCTGGTTGAAAGAAAAATCTGCCGCCTGGTATGTAAAGGTGATCGTTGTGGTATTTGTGATCATGGTTTGCCTGTCAGTGGCCTTTACCAAGCAGCACTCTGTGGTGGACATCGTTGCCGCTTTGCCCGTATGCCTGTTGGCGGAGATCTTGGTGTACGGTAAGTATTACGCAAGGAATCGGAGGGTAAAAGCATGAAGTATCGTAAGGACAGATACGGAAACGATATCTCTGTACTGGGCTTTGGCTGCATGCGCTTCCAGCGCAGCGGTGGCAGTATTGATATGGCCGAAGCGGAAAGGGAACTGCTGGCAGCCATTGACGCAGGCGTGAACTACTTTGATACTGCCTACATTTACCCCGGCAGTGAAGCTGCCATCGGCGAGATCTTTGCCAGAAATCAAGTGCGCGATAAGATCTATATTGCCACAAAACTGCCCCACTATCTCATCAAATCCCGAGAAGGCATGGAGCGGCTGTTTGCAGAGCACCTGAAGCGGCTGAAGACCGATTACATCGACTACTACCTGATGCATATGCTCACTGATGTGCAGACCTGGGAGAAACTGAAAAAGCTGGGAATCCTGGAGTTTTTGGAGGAGAAGAAGCGCTCCGGCGCTATCCGGCAGATCGGCTTTTCCTACCACGGCAATTCGGATATGTTCTGCAAGCTGGTGGATGCCTACGACTGGGATTTCTGCCAGATTCAGTACAACTATATGGACGAACATACCCAGGCGGGCCGAAAAGGTTTGCAGTATGCTGCGTCTAAGGGGCTGCCAGTGATCATTATGGAGCCGCTCCGTGGCGGCAAGCTGGCAAACCGCCTGCCTCAAAAGGCGCTGGACATATTTGAGAAGTATCCTGTGCAGCGGACGCCTGCCCAGTGGGCATTCCGGTGGCTGTGGAATCAGCCGGAGGTCACCTGTGTCCTGTCCGGTATGAACTCTATGGAAATGCTTGCTGAGAATATCCGCACGGCTTCCACCACAGAGGTGGGGGATATGAGCAGGGAAGAGGAGCAGATGCTTACTCAGGTGGTGCAGGCCATCAACGCCAATATGAAGGTCGGCTGCACCGGCTGCGGATACTGTATGCCCTGCCCCAAGGGCGTGGATATTCCCGGCGCGTTTGCGTCCTATAACCGGCTGGCATCGGAGGGAAAGTTTGCGGGACTGAAGGAGCATTTTATGTGCAGCGCCGCCCGGCAGGATTCCACTGCCGTCTCCAAATGCGTCGGCTGCGGCAAATGCGAAAGCCACTGCCCCCAGCGGATTCCCATCCGACAGGAGCTGAAAAATGTGGAAAAGGCGCTGGAAGGCCCACTCTACAGGATCGCCCGGAAAGCGGTGGAGATATTCAAACTATACTAAAAACCGGAGGCCATTGGCCTCCGGTTTTTATATAACGGCGTTCCGCCGGTAATGACTGGGTGTCACGCCCTGGAACTTTAGAAATTGCTTGGCAAAATAACTGGTGTTATTGTATCCCACGTTGGAGGCGATCTGCTGGATCTGCAGGTTGGTGTGCTTTAGCAGGGCGGCGGCCTGGTTGGTGCGTTCCCGGTTTACAAAATCAATGAATGTCATGCCCATTTCCTGATGAAACAGGGAGGACAAGTAGTTGGCATTTACGGTCAGCGCCTTTGCCGTATCCTTTACCGTCAGGTTGTCCGCCAGATGCTCTTTAATGTAGGTGACAGCCAGGTTGGTCAGCGGCTTCAGATTGGGATAGGTATGCTCCTGCACCAGACGGCAGTACCGACGAATGATCTGACCGAAAAAGGCGGGCAGCTGGCCGACATTTTTCAACTGCTCGATTTCCAGACCGATCTCGTTGGAAAGCTTGTCCACCCAGTAGGGGTGAATGCCGGATTCCTCCAATGCGTGACGCAGCTGAGTGTTGAGAACAATGCAGTAGTTTTGGGCGTTGCGCAGGGGATTTGCGTTGCGGACTGTGGTTTGCAGACCAGGATCATAATTGCCGACCATATGCATAGCCAGTGGAAGATTTCCCTGCTTAATGGCGTCTGTGAGGGCAGCGCTGTACTCATAGCGCATCTCCACCTGCCGCATCTGCACAATGTCTCCTCCGGAAGGAAGCGGCGGCTGGGTGAAATGCCGATCCGCGGCCGGGAGTATATTGACCTGCGCGATGTTCATCGATCGCTCCTCGCCTGTGAGCTGCCCGAAGACAAGATTGCAGATGCGGTAAAGATTGTGGCTCGGCACGATGGGAAGGTTGCTGCAAAATTGCAGGATCGCTGACTTTTTCGGCTGAGGCAAACGGTAGCCCTCCAATGCGTACAGCGCGTCCTTGCGGGAAAAAGGCTGGGTCAAAACCGGCCCCACAAGAAAGATAGAAGCCAGCGCTTTGTCTACATGAATCAAAAAAGTGATGCCGCCCGGCGCAGTGCATTCATAAGCTGTGTTATTTTGGGATTGGGTTTGGGAGATGCGATGCCAAAATACGCTGTTTTGCAGGAGCAATTCGTCAAAAAGATGGTCGGTGCTGCTTTGCAAATGCTCCCGCAGAGCGGTATCCGAAAAGGCAATACGGACGAACGAAGCACCTATGGTAGTTTCTAATAATCTCTGCAGAAAGATAGTTGTTTTTTCCACATGGACACCCCTTAACATACCTGAGATATGTATTATAATAGCAGAGATTTATTGTTTCAGCAAGGGCGAATATATGGTAAAATGTAAAAAAAGAAACTGTGTCTTTGGGTTTCTTTGGTAAAAATGTTGAGGAGGTTCTTCCCGTGAAAGGAACAAAACAACTTCGTCCCTTCGGTATGCGCGATAAGATCGCATACGCTGCCGGTGACTTCGGCTGCAATATGAGCTTTGCACTGAAGGGTACTGTCCAGACATTCTGGCTGGTGTACATGGCAATGGAGACCGGTCTGCTGGCAATCCTGCTTCTGCTGGTGCAGATCTGGGATGCCATCAACGATCCCCTGATCGGTTCTCTGATCGATAACGATAAGAGAAACTACAGACGCGGCAAGTTTAAGCAGTACATCTTTATTGGCGCATGCGGCCTGCTGATTGGCGGCGCGGCAGTATTCCTGCCTTTCCCCAATGCATCTGTCGTTTTGAAGTCCATTCTGTTCGTGTTTGGATACATCATTTGGGATGCTTTCTATACCGTGGCCAACGTGCCTTACGGCTCCATGCTGAGCCTGGTCACTGAGGACACCGGTGAGCGCGCACAGCTGTCCACCTGGCGTTCCGTAGGTTCTATGATCGGCAATATAGTTCCTATGGTTCTTCTGCCTTTCTTGATTTGGGAGAAGGTTTTCTTTGACGGCACAACTGACTTCTTGGATAAGATTTACATTCCCGAGGGTTTCGATAAGTCCCAGTTTCTGGTTGACCCCTACACCAAGGAGCCGTACCAGATTGGTGCTGAGGTTCTGAGTCCCGAGACAGGTGAGCAGGTGGAGATCCTGCTGGGTGACCGGGTATTCTGGGCAGCACTCGTGATGGGTGTGCTTGGCTTTATCGCATTCCTGTTTATGCTGAAGAATATCACCATCCGTGTTGACGAGAACTCCGTAAAGACCAACGAAGGCGGCAAGTTCAATGTTCTCAAGTCCTTCGGCAACTTTATGAAGAACCGTCCTGCTGTGGGTGCCACCGTTGCCGCTATGGGTATGTTCCTGGGTATGCAGTCTGCAAATACTGCCAATACCATTATGTTTGCCACCTATTTCAATATGGCAAAACTGTCCGGTTTGGTCATGCTGATCGGTTTTGTACCCATGTTTATCTTCATGCCCTTCATTACCAAGATCGTAAAGAAAATTGGCAAGAAGGAAGCATCTGTGATCGGAACTGTGGTTTCTCTGTTTGGCGCTGCGATTATGCTGGTGTTCCCCTTGGTTTCCAATGTGAAGCTGGCATTGGTGATTTACCTGTTGGGCCTCGTTGTGTTTGGTGTTGGCATGGGCGTTTACACCTGTGTCTCCTGGGCAATGATGAGTGATGCCATCGAGTACAACGAGTGGAAGTTCGGCACTCGCGAAGAAGGCACGGTCTACTCTATCCACTCCTTCTTCCGTAAGCTTGCGCAGGGTATTGGACCTTCTCTGGTGCTGGTGCTGATGGGCCTGCTGGGCTACGATTCCAAGCTGGGCACCATCGGTCAGAGCCTGCAGACCTCTCACAATATGTGCTGGCTGGTTGCCGGCCTGTACTGCTTCAGCGCTGTGATGCAGTTCGTTGGCATCGCGCTGATCTACAACATTGACAAGAAGACGCTGGAACAGATGAATACTGATCTGGCTGCTCGTCGCGAGGCAAAGTAAGTTTATCTGCTGCCGCATCTGCCGAAGCAGATGCGGCAGTTTTTTGTAAGTTTACAACTTGTTTAGGAAAAACAGGAAATACCTGTTATACTATATCCATACCATTTTTAGGAGGTATTCCTTTGAGACAAATCATTAACCTGAACCGCAAGTGGGTCTTCTCTAAGGCAGCCACTGCCGTCCCTACTGAGATCGACAAGAAATGGGACTTTGTAAATCTGCCTCATTCCTGGAACGCCATTGACGGCCAGGACGGCGGCAATGACTACTTCCGCGGCACTGCTTACTATGCAAAGCAGATCGAGAAGGCTGACCTGCCTGTGGCAGACCGGTATTATCTGGAGCTGCAGGGCGCAAACTCCTCTGCGGATGTGTACATGAACGGTCAGCATCTTGCTCACCACGACGGCGGCTACTCCACCTGGCGTGTGGATGTGACCGACCATCTGACCATCAACAATCTGCTGGTGGTTGCAGTGGACAACGCTGCCAACGACCGGGTGTATCCCCAGATGGCAGACTTCACCTTCTACGGCGGTCTGTACCGGGATGTGAACCTGATCGCAGTATCCGCTTCCCACTTTGATCTGGACTACTACGGCGGCCCCGGCATCAAGGTCACACCTGTGATGGATGGCGACAATGCCAATGTGGAAGTGGAAGTGTTCGTCACCGATTCCAAGATCGGCCAGCAGGTACGCTACACCCTTACCGACAAGGAAGGCAATGTAGTTGCCGAGACCGTCACTGCTGATACCAAGGCAAACTTCGTGCTGGAAAACGTCCATAAGTGGAACGGCCGCAAGGACCCCTACCTGTACACCGCTAAGGCTGAGCTGCTGGAAGACGGCGCAGTGATCGATGCCGTTTCCGCCCGTTTCGGCTGCCGCAGCTTCGCAATCGATCCCGATAAGGGCTTTATCCTCAACGGGGAAGCATATCCCCTGCGTGGCGTATCCCGCCATCAGGACCGCTGGGGCAAGGGCAACGCTCTGAGCCACGAGGACCATATTGAGGACATCGAGTACATCTGCGAGATGGGCGCAACCACCATCAGACTTGCCCACTATCAGCACGATCAGTTCTTCTACGATCTGTGTGACGAGAAGGGACTGGTGATCTGGGCGGAGATTCCCTATATCTCCCAGCACATGGCTACCGGCCGTGAGAATACCATCAGCCAGATGAAGGAACTGATCACCCAGAACTACAACCACCCCTGTATCGTGGTTTGGGGTCTGTCCAATGAGATCACCATGAAGGGTGAGAAGGATCCCGACCTGCTGGAGAATCACCACATTCTGAACGATCTGTGCCACGAGATGGACAAGACCAGACTGACCACTATGGCAGTTGTGTCTATGTGCCCCATGGACGCAGAGTACCTGGATATCCCTGACACCGTGTCCTACAACCACTACTTCGGCTGGTACGGCGGCGACACCTCTATGAACGGTCCTTGGTTCGACAAGTTTCACAAGATGCACCCCAGCCTGCCCATCGGCATTTCCGCGTACGGCTGCGAGGCTCTGAACTGGCACACCTCCAAGCCCACCCAGGGTGACTACACCGAGGAGTATCAGGCCTTCTATCATGAGGAACTGATCAAGTGCATTGATGCACGCCCCTACCTGTGGGCAACCCATGTGTGGAATATGTACGACTTTGGCGCTGACGCAAGAGCAGAGGGCGGCGAGAATGGCCAGAACCATAAGGGTCTGATGACCTTCGATCGTAAGTACAAGAAGGACTCCTTCTATGCCTACAAGGCATGGCTGAACCCTGAGCCTATGGTCCACCTGTGCGGCAAGCGTTATGTAAACCGCGTGGAGGATGTCACCAAGGTGACTGTCTACTCCAACTGCCAGAGCGTTGAGCTGTTTGCCAATGGTGTCTCCGTGGGCGTGCAGCAGAACAACGGCCTGCCCTTCTTCTACTTTAATGTTCCCAATGTTGGCACCAGCCATCTGGTTGCCGTCGCTGGCGAGCTGAAGGACGAGAGCGTCATTTGCAAGGTGGATACCCCCGATGAGAGCTACCGCCTGAGAGAGAAGGGCGCTGTCCTCAACTGGTTCGACATCACTGAGCCCGAGGGCTACCTGTCTTTGAACAGTAAGATGAGCGACATCATGGCAACCCTTCGCGGCAAGATGCTTCTGGGTGGCCTGTTCCTGAAGATCAAGGGCGCTATGAAGGGCGGCGAAGGCGGCAGCAGCTTCGAGATGACCGACGGCATTATGCAGATGATGGGCGGCTTCACCCTCCTGCGGCTGAGCGGTATGATGGGCATGATGAATGTCTCCTTCACCAAGGAAGAGCTGCTGGATCTGAACGAGAAGCTGAACAAGATCAAAGCCCCCAATTAATCCACAAATAAAAAACCTCCGGATTTTCCGGAGGTTTTTTATTTGCTATTCTCTTGTATTCAGCGCCCGGATGGCGTTCAGAACAGCCAGTACCATTACGCCTACATCGGCGAAAATGGCAAACCACATATTGGCAAAGCCCAACGCACCCAGTGCCAGGCAGGCAAACTTAATGCCCAGAGCCAGGACGATATTTTGATATACGATCCCCAGGCACTTCCGGGAGATGCGAATGGCCCGGGCAACCTTGGCGGGGTCGTCATCCATCAGCACCACATCCGCCGCTTCAATGGCGGCGTCGGAGCCCAACGCGCCCATGGCGATGCCGATATCCGCCCGGGAGAGGACCGGGGCATCGTTGATGCCGTCGCCCACAAAGGCCAATGTGCCGGTGTGACCTGCCAGCAGCTGCTCAACCTTTGCCACCTTGTCTCCGGGGAGGAGCTCGCTGCAGACCTGATCAATGCCCACTGCTGCGGCTACTGCCTGGGCGGCGGATTGATTGTCACCGGTGAGCATCACCGTCTGTCTGACACCGGCAGCGCGGAGGCTTCCGATGGCCTCAGCGGCGTTTGCTTTCACAGTGTCGGAGACGGTGATGCAGCCGGCGTACAGGCCGCCCACCGCAACATAAACAGCCGTGCCTGCCACAGAGCAGTGGCCGCAGGAGATCTTCAGGGCGTCCATCAGTTTTTTATTGCCCACTGCCACGGCGACACCGTCCACTGTGGCGGTCACGCCGTTTCCGCCGATCTCTGTGACATCGCATACCCGCGTGGTGTCCATTTCTTTGCCATAGGCGGCTATCAGGCTTTTGCTGATGGGATGGGTGGATCCGTGTTCTGCCAGCGCCGCATATTCCAGCAGCGTTTCCGCAGCCATTTCCTGGGAGGAAATGCCGGTCACCTGAAAACTGCCCTGGGTCAGCGTGCCGGTTTTATCAAAAACTACGGTTTTGGTTTTGGAAAGCGCCTCCAAATAGCTGGAGCCTTTGATCAAAATACCTTCTCTGCTGGCGCCGCCGATGCCAGCGAAGAAGCTTAAGGGAATGCTGATCACCAGGGCGCAGGGGCAGCTGATGACCAGGAAGGTCAATGCCCGGTAAAGCCAGGTGGCCCAAAGAGGATCGCTTCCCAGCAGAAGGCTTATCAGCGGGGGCAGAAGCGCCAACGCCAGCGCGCTGTAGCACACGGCGGGAGTATAGACCCGGGCAAACCGTGCGATAAAGTTTTCTGATCTTGACTTTCGGGATGCAGATTCCTCTACCAGCTCCAAGATCCGGGACACCGTGGAATCGGCAAAGGCTTTTGTGGTGACGATTCTGATCAGACCCGTCATATTGATGCAGCCGCTGATCACCGGGTCTCCCTCGGAAATCTCCCGGGGAAGACTCTCTCCGGTGAGAGCGGCGGTGTTCAGACTGGAAGAGCCGGAGACCACCACGCCGTCAATGGGAATCTTTTCTCCCGGCCGCACCACGATGATGCTGCCGATGGACACTTCTTCAGGATCCGCCTGCACCAGCTGTCCGTCTTTCTCCACATTGGCGTAGTCCGGGCGGATATCCATAAGAGCGCTGATGCTCCGGCGGCTTTTTCCTACGGCATAGCTCTCAAACAACTCGCCGATCTGGTAAAAAAGCATAACCGCGATGGCCTCACTAAAATCATAGCTGCGCTGATAGAAGGCAAGTGCGATTGCGCCCACAGTGGCCAGAGCCATCAGAAAGTTTTCGTCGAACACCCGGCGGTTGCGGATGTTCCGCAGAGCTTTCTTCAGAATGTCATAACCGATCAGCAGGTAAACAGCCAGCGATAGGGCGGTTTTAACTGGGGCGGGGAGAGGAATCAGCTGCAGCGCTACCATACCCAGCGCCGCAATGCCGATCCGCAGCAATTTCGTTTTTTGTCTTCGATTCATAGTTAAAAATAGATCTCGCAGTCCGGCTCTATCTTCCGGCAGGCCTTCAGCACATTCTTCATAACAGCGTCGGTATCTGCGCCGTCAGCAAACTCCACTGTCATTTTCAGAGTCATGTAGCTTACCACCGCCCGGGCAACACCGGGCACTTTGTTAGCAGCCTGCTCCATCAAGTTAGCGCAGTTAGCGCAGTCCACTTCAATCTTATAAACCTGTTTCATACTTGGCATCCTCCTAAACAAACGATTAAACAAATGTTTAATTGAATAAGTAGAGTATATCTCTCTTTCCTACAAAAGTCAAGAGGGGAGAAGCGAAAAAAGGAAATGAAATACTTGTGTCGTTTTTTAATTCGTGGTATACTGATTTATATTATTCGGAAGGGAGGCTTTGCGTTATGGCAGAAAAGCACTTGCCCCATCACCACACCCATACCGAGGCCATTGAAAAACTGGCGATCCAACTGGAAAAAGGGGAGGATTTCCAGACGGTGGCAGAGGTGTTCAAGCAGCTCTCCGACAGCAGCCGCGTGCGGATCTTTTGGCTGCTTTGCCACTGTGAAGAATGTGTGATCAATATTTCCGCGTTGGTGGATATGTCCTCTCCCGCAGTCTCCCATCATTTGCAGAGATTAAAAGCCAGCGGTCTGATCGTCAGCCGCCGGGAGGGAAAAGAGGTCTATTACAAGGCTGCCGACACGGAGGAGAGCCACCTGCTCCACCGCACCATTGAGCGGATCATGGAGATGACCTGCCCCCAGTAATCTGTTGAAACGAGGAAACGGAAATGGAAAAACTGTCCTTTACTTCTGACTATATGGAAGGCGCCCATCCCCGCATTCTGGAGGCGCTGACACAGGCCAATTTGCTGAAGACCCCCGGCTACGGCACAGATGCTTTTTGCAATTCTGCCCGGGAAAAAATCCGGATCGCCTGCGATGCGCCGGAAGCGGAAGTCTTCTTCCTGCCGGGAGGCACCCAGACCAATTCCATGGTCATCAAGTACCTGCTAACCCCCTACCAGGGCGTGATTGCGCCCCTGACGGGACACATCTCCGGTCACGAGGCCGGCGCTATCGAGCACGGCGGCCACAAGGTCCTGTGCGTGCCGGAATATCATGGGAAGCTGACTGCGGGCGATGTGGAAAAGTTGGCAAAAGCCTATCATACCGATGGCAACAGGGAGCATTTGGTGATGCCCGGTATGGTTTATATTTCTCAGCCCACGGAGAGCGGTACACTGTATTCTCTTCGGGAGCTGGAGGACATCAGTCGGGTGTGCCGGGAGAACGGCCTGTACCTGTATGCAGATGGCGCGCGGCTGGCGTACGCCCTTGCTTGCCCGGAAAACGATGTGACGCTGCAGGATCTGGCGCAGCTTTGCGATGTGTTCTACATCGGCGGCACCAAGTGCGGCGCTTTGCTGGGAGAGGCCGTGGTCATTCCCAAGGCAGGACTCATTCCTCATTTCTTTACCCTGATGAAACAGCACGGCGCTCTGCTGGCCAAGGGCTTTCTTCTTGGCATCCAGTTCGACACCTTATTCACCGACGGACTGTATATGGAACTGGGTCGCTCCGCGGTGGCCCATGCCAATGGGATCCGGCAGGCGCTGGAGAGAAAGGGGCTGGAGCTCTGCTACGGCTCGCCTACCAACCAGATATTTGTAAAGCTGACGGACAGCATGCTGAAGGATCTGGAAGAACGGGTCAATGTGAGCTTTTGGGAAAAGCCCGACGACACCCACACCGTGATCCGCCTTGCCACCTCCTGGGCAACCACCTGCGAGGATGTGAGCAAGCTGCTGGAAATCATCCAATCGATTTGACAAAATACCCTGGGGGCATTACAATAACCCTATCTACTTTCAGAGGTGATATCTATGGCAAATAAACTGCGTACAGAAACACTTTGCATTCAGGCTGGCTACAGCCCCGAAAGCGGTGAGCCCCGGCAGATTCCCATTATTCAGAGCACGACGTTTAAGTATGCCACATCCGAGGATATGGGCAAGCTCTTTGACCTGGAGGCCCCCGGCTACTTCTACTCCCGCCTGCAGAATCCTACCTGCGATATGGTGGCGGCGAAAATTGCGGCATTGGAGGGAGGCACTGCGGCTATGCTTACCGGCTCCGGACAGGCGGCCAATTTCTATGCTATGTTCAACATCGCCTCCTGCGGCGACCACATTGTATCCTCTTCCGCCATTTACGGCGGCACATTCAACTTGATCTCCGTGACTATGAAGCGGATGGGCATCGATGTCACCTTCGTCAGCCCCGATGCCACCTACGAGGAGATCGTGGCGGCCATCCGGCCCAACACCAAGCTGGTGTTCGGTGAGACCATCGCCAACCCCGCGCTGAATGTGCTGGACATTGAGGTGTTTGCCAAAGCGGCCCACGACAACGGTTTGCCCTTCATTATCGATAACACCTTTGCCACCCCCGTCAACTGCCGGCCCATCGAGTGGGGCGCAGACATCGTCACCCACTCCACCACCAAGTATATGGACGGCCACGGGGTAGCCGTTGGCGGCTGCATCGTGGACAGCGGCAAGTTCGACTGGACAAAGCATCCCGACAAGTTCCCCGGCCTGTGCACTCCCGATGACAGCTATCACGGGGTCACCTACACCGAGCGCTTCGGTCTTGAGGGAGCGTTTATCACCAAATGTACTGCCCAGCTGATGCGTGACTTAGGCTCGATCCAGTCTCCCCAGAGCGCTTTCTACCTGAATCTTGGCCTGGAAAGCCTGCCTTTCCGTATGAAGCAACACTGCGCCAATGCCCAGGCCATCGCCCAGTTCCTCAGTGAGAACGAAAAGGTCGCTTGGGTGAAATATGGCGGACTGAAGGGCGATAAGTACTATGACCTGACTCAGAAATATATGCCCAACGGCTCCTGCGGCGTCATCTCCTTCGGTCTGAAGGGCGGCAGAAAGGCGGCCGAGGTGTTTATGAAGCATCTGCGCCTGGGCTCCATTGAGACCCACGTGGCGGACTCCCGCACCTGCTGTCTCCATCCCGCCTCTGCCACCCACCGGCAGATGACCGATGAGCAGCTGGAAGCTGCAGGCGTGGGCGCGGATCTGATCCGCCTCAGCTGCGGCCTTGAAAACAGCGAGGATCTGATCGCAGATCTGAAGCAAGCCATCGAAGCAGTATAAAACAAAAGGACGCGTCGTAAAGACGCGTCCTTTTTGCTTGGAGTTTAACTGTAGAGTACGCTCAGCATGGCAAACAGAACCATAGTCGCCAGTGTCAGAGCGGACAGGGCCGAGGAGATCTGTACCCGCTCGCCCGGCTCATCTGCAAACACCGGAATAATGTAGGGGGGTGGCAGAATGAACAGAAGAACCAGCGCGCCCTCGAAGATGATGCCGCCCAGTAAGGTGCGATTCAAGAGCGTCAGTATGAACAGCATCACGGCATTGATGCCAAAGCGCATAGCCATAAGACCGGCGGTCTTCCTCCAGGGGATCTCCTGGAGCACCAGGTCATAACCCACGCACAGCAAGATGATCATACCGGTGGGGGCGGAGATGAAGCTGGTGACAGAATCCAGAATGCCGCCTACGCCCCAATCGTGGAGTTTGCCGTACAGACCGGTAGCGCCTACCACCAGACCCAGCAGAACTGCAATCAGGGTGGGGGAGGTGGTGAAGTCCTTCAAAATGGCCTTGAAATCGGTCTTGCCCACCAGCAGGGTCTTGTACAGGGTAAATACAAATAACTCCTGACCCAGCACCAGCATGGCGAACCGGGAGGCGCTTTGGTAGGGAAATAGCAGGGCAAACAGAGAGAAACCCAGCATACCTGCTTCAAAACCAGAGGCGAGGAAGGGGGCAAGGCGGCTCTGCATATTGCTCAGGCGGATAATAAGGAAACCTATCAGGAGCATTACTGTACAGACCAGGAAAACAACGATAGGCAGAATGATGGAAGACAGGGAGTACTCCGCGGAGGCAAAGGCATTGAACAGGACAAAGGGCAGAGTCAAATTGATAATGACCTTTTTCAGGGTGTCAACGCCGTCCCGGGTGATGAACTTCCGGCTCCTGCACAGCATACCCATGATGAGCGCTAAAAACACCGGCAGGGCAGTCTCGATTACGGAAATCAGCTTTCCCATATTTACTTAATAACACCCTTCTGCAGGATGATGTTGGCGTAAATGGCAGTTTCACCGGACTGCAGAATGCAGTAGCAGTCCTTTGCCTCGTCGTAGAAATCAAAGCGATCGATGTTGCCCACAGCTTCTGCGCCCCGGGGATCGTGCTTCGCGATGATAGCCTTGTACTCATCCCACACGGGGATAGTCAGATCCTTGTCGCACTCCATCTTCTCCATCAGAATGGCAGGCTTTTCCACATAGGTGTCCAGAGGGAATACCTGCAGAATGGCGTCCAGCAGTTCGGGAACGCCGTGGCCGTCGGCGCGGAGGAAGATGGCATTTTTGGCCTTGGCCATGTTGGCGCCGGGGAAATTGCCGTCGCCGATGCAGATGCGGTCGGAGTGGCCCATTTCAGCCAGCACCTTCAGCAGTTCGGGGGAGAGGATGGAAGGAATGTTCTTTAACATAAGATGTGCCTCCTGTTGACTTTTTGGTTTGAAATATTTATGATGATAGAAACCGTGTGTTAGGTCAGGTGATCGTATGAATTACGCAGAAGGGGTAGCAATCTTTTCCCAATTGGCAGAACAGAAGGGGCTTGTCAACTCCCTGGAGGGAAATCTCTCGTTGATCGACAGAGCCACCGGCAATATTTACATCACCCCGTCCCACAGGGCTAAGTGTCTGCTGGAACCGGAGGATATCTGCATTGTAGCGCCGGGTGGGGAGCAGATCGCCGGCAGGGGAACGAAATCTTCGGAGTATTTTCTCCACGAGGCGGCCTATAAGGCCCGGCCGGATCTGCACGCCATTGTCCATTGCCACTGCCCGTATTTAGGCGCTTATGCCTTGGCCCAGCGGGATTTTGAAGGCCTGGAGCATACCAGTTTGTATGAGCTCTTTTCCAGGATCAAGTGCCTGCCTTACGGCCAGCGGGGCACCCACGCCATCCACCAGGGCATCGAGGATGCGCTGAAGGATTGCTGCGTCGCCCTACTGGGGGGACACGGCGCCATTGCTATGGGGGAAAATCTGGAGAACGCTCTGGGCATTATGGAAGCTGCGGAGAATTACGCAAAGACCATTGCCATCATGCATACGACAAACCTGTAAATACCTAAAGTGGCGGTCCTAAGACCGCCACTTTTTTGATGCAGAGAATTACTTGTACATAGGACCGTAGGTAGCGCAGGCGCGGTAGTCCTGGCCCTCCTTGTCCATGCCGAATGCGTTCCAGCAAGCGGGACGGTAGATCTGGTCCTCGGGAACGTTGTGCATGCAGACGGGGATGCGCAGCATGGAGCACATGGTGATTAGATCGGCACCGATGTGGCCGTAGGAGATAGCGCCGTGGTTGGCGCCCCAGTTCATCATGACCTCATAAGCGGTCTTGAAGGGAGAGCCTTCCTTGCCGTCGCAGCGAGGTGCAAACCAGGTGCAGGGCCAGGTGGGGTTGGTGCGCTCCATCAGCTTGTCGGAGACATCATCGGGCAGGTTAACGGTCCAGCCTTCTGCGATCTGCAGAACGGGGCCCAGACCCTTGACCAGATTCAGACGGATCATGGTGCAGGGCATCTCAGCCTTGGTGGTGTAGTGGCTGGAGAATCCGCCGCCGCGGAAGTTGTCGAAACCGGCCTCGCACCATACGGTGGCGTCGGTCATCTTCTTGATGTCTTCCTCAGTGACTTCCCACCACTTCTTCATGGTGGCGTTGCCGTTCTCGTCGGTGCAGACACCGGAGGCGTCCAGACATGCAGCGCCGGAGTTCAGCAGGTGGATGATACCGTTGGATTCAGCAGCCTTGCCTTCCAGCTTGTAGCCGGTGACACGCTCGGTGGCTTCACCGGACCAGTAAGTACGGACGTCAGCGAAGATCTGTGCGCGGTGGGTCAGCAGACGCATCATCAGCATACCCATGCCGTTGAGGATGTCGTTTTCGGTGGCCAGAGTGTAGGGCTCACGGGCGCCTTCGTAGTCGAAGGTGGAGCTGAGCAGTGCCTCGGGGTAGTCACAGTTGGGCCAGTGGTCGGTCCACTGACGCTGACCCTGGAAGCCGCCGGCGATGGCATTGTGGCCAACCTTCTCTTCCTCAAACTGGTCGGGCAGGTTCTTGTTGCCGGCCATCAGGTCCTTGATGATGCAGTACATCTTAACAGTGAACTCCCACTGCTTTTCCTTCTCTTCGTCGGTGAACTTGATGCGGCGC
Source organism: Faecousia sp. (assembly GCA_045586485.1). Classification (GTDB taxonomy): domain Bacteria; phylum Bacillota; class Clostridia; order Oscillospirales; family Oscillospiraceae; genus Faecousia. Next base: position 28,628 of record JAZNAK010000064.1, read on the forward strand.
TCTTCGCCCAGGAAGTTGACGGACTCGGGGTTGTCGTCGCGGCCTTCCTTGCAGTGCTCCTTGGTCCATGCCAGAGCCTTCTGGAACTCTTCCTCATTGTAGATGCCTTCTTCCATGCGGCGCAGGATCTCTACCTCGTCGACGGACTCAACACGCATGCCGAAGTAGGTCTCCAGCATATCCTGATCCATAATGGAGCCGGCGATACCCATACACTGGGAGCCGATCTGCAGGTAGCTCTTGCCACGCATAGTAGCAACAGCAACAGCAGCGCGGCCGAAGCGCAGCAGCTTTTCCTTTACATCCTCGGGGATCTCGGTGATCTGATCCCGGTTCTGGACCTCGTGGCCGTAGATGCCGAATGCAGGCAGACCCTTCTGTGCGTGACCGGCCAGAACGGCAGCCAGGTAGACTGCGCCGGGACGCTCAGTGCCGTTGAAGCCCCAAACACCCTTGATGGTGTGAGGATCCATATCCATAGTCTCAGAGCCGTAGCACCAGCAGGGAGTCACGGACAGGGTAATGGAAACGCCTTCCTTCTTGAACTTGTTAGCGCAAGCGGCAGCCTCGGGGACGCGGCCGATGGTGGTGTCAGCCATAACGACCTTTACGGGCTCGCCGTTGGAGTAGAACAGGTTTTCCTCGAACAGCTTCTTAGCGGCTTCGGCCATTGCCCATACCAGGGGATCCAGAGACTCACGAAGCATCATGGGGCCGCGGCGGCCGTCGACGATGGGGCGAATACCGATTACAGGATAATCGCCAACGTATCTGTTTTTTGCCATTGTAATTTCCTCCTAATTTCTCGCCGCAATAGCGGACATAGTTTACAATATAATATAACGCGCAAGCGCTACATACAAAGGGATGTCACCTGTCATAGGGAAATACGGCATTTCAGCCGTTCGACCCGGGCTTCGCCACTGTAGCCGTCCAGCCGCTCCAGCAGGAAGTTGGCGGCGGTAGCGCCAATCAGGTGATCCGGCTGCTGGACAACGGGCAGGGGAGGCTTCATCATAGAGCAGGTCTCCACGCTGTCAAAGCCGAAGACGTCCACATCTTCGGGGATCCGCAGACCCCGTTCCCGGGCGGCGGTAATAAAGCCCAGGGTAATATCATAATTGGTAGTAAATACAGCGGTAGGGGGATTGCCCTGGAGCATCAGCTGCTCGCAACCCCGATAGCCGGTAGCGAAGTCGTTGCCGCCGCTGAATACCAGACTGTCGTCGTAAAGAATGCCGGCGTCAGACAGGGCGCGAAGATAGCCAACCATCCGCTCTTTTGCGGTGTACACGGACTTGGGGCCGGTGATAATGGCGATCCGCTGATGGCCGCCGCCGATGAGACGATTGACCGCCTCGTAAACGATCTCGGAGTTGTCCACCAGAACGGCATCGATGTCAATGCCCTGGATGGCCCGGTCGATCAGTACAATGGGGATGCCGCAGTTGGCGGTGAGCTCCTTGAACTCCTCATAGGACAGGTCCTCGGGGGCGTACACCAATCCGTCGACACCGCAGGTGAGGATAAACTTCAGATTGTCCCGCTCCATGCCGTGGTTTGCACCGTAGCTGGAGATCAGGCAGTGGTAATCCCGCTCCCGCATAGTCCGGGCTATAGACATCACCACGTTTCCAAAGAAGGGGGCAGTCATATCCGGCAGCAGGATGCCCACAGAACGGTTGCGCCGGGTCTTCAGACCCCGGGCGAAGGGGTCGGCGTGGTAATCCAAAGCCTCGATAGCCTTGCGAATGGCTTCGGCGTTTTCCTTCCGCACGTTGCCGCCGTTCATATATTTGGATATTGTAGAGGGTGCGACGCCGGCCATCAAAGCCACATCTTTGATTGTTGCCATGTCACACCTCCTGAATCCTGCTAAAAAACGAATCGTTTCGCGATATGTCGACCACAGGGCGACATTTGTTTTCTTTATAATATAAAAAGATTTTTGTACTGTCAATACAAAACTTGAAAAAAACTATTGATTTTTTTGGTAAAGTTTATTATAATAACTCTGTAAGCGCATTCGAGGCCGATTTGTGGGTAATAGTAAATAAACGAAACGATTCGTTTTTGTGCAACTTGCAACAAAGCGGCGCGATTTGGCAATTTTCCCCTCTCGCGCAGTCTCCGATACAACTTTATATATCCTATAGAATTGAGTGAGACATTAGCCGTTCCGAGAATGATTTTTGCGTCTACGATCTACTATTAATGATTAAGAAAGGTGAAGTTTGGAATGGGTGAAACGATTCTGAAAATGCAAGGCATTCAGAAATATTTCTCCGGCGTTCACGCTCTTAAGGGCGTCGATTTTGAACTGAAAGCTGGCGAAGTTCATGCGCTGATGGGCGAAAATGGTGCCGGCAAGTCCACGTTGATCAAAGTTCTCTGTGGCATACATAAGAAGGACGGCGGCTCCATCGAGTATTTCGGTGAGGAAGTGGAGTTTGGCAACATCGCTGAATCCCAGGCTGCCGGTATCAGCGTCATCCACCAGGAGCTGAACATGATGAACCACTTGACGGTGGCACAGAACATGTTCATCGGCCGTGAGTTTATGAGCGGCAGTTTCATCAACGATAAGAAGATGGAAGAAGAGGCACAGCACCTGTTTGACAAGATGGGTGTTAAGATCAACCCCTCTGTGAAGCTGGGCGACCTGACGGTCGGTAAGCAGCAGATGGTTGAGATCGCAAAGGCTGTCTCCCGTGACTGCAAGCTGCTGGTTCTGGACGAACCCACCGCAGCCCTGACCCTGCCTGAGGTTGAAGAGCTGTTTAACATCATGCGCGACCTGCAGAAGAAGGGCATCGGCATGATCTACATCTCCCACCGTATGGACGAGATCAACCGCATCTCCGACCGGGTGACGGTTATGCGCGACGGCGAGTATGTTGGCACTGTGAACACCGCAGAAGTGACCAAGGACGACATTGTGAAGATGATGGTCGGCCGTGTGATCATGGGTGAGCAGAAGGCCTGCAGCAACTGCCCCGCAGACGCACCTGTTCTGCTGGAAGTCAAGCATCTGAACGCTGGCCGTGAAGTAAAGGATGTGAGTTTCACCCTGCGCAGAGGCGAGATCCTCGGCTTTGCAGGCCTGATGGGCGCAGGTCGTACGGAAGTCGCCCGGGCGCTGTACGGCGCTGATTCCCGCCAGACCGGTGAGATCATCCTCAATGGCAAGAAGATCAAGATCAGAACTCCCGAGCAGGCTGTTAAGCACGGCATCTGCTACCTGTCTGAGGACCGGAAGCGCTACGGTTTGATGCTGGACAAGTCCGTCTCTGAAAACACCACCATCTCTTCTGTGGATGATTTTATTACCGCAGGCATCATCAGTGATGCCAAAATGCGCAAGGCTTCCGCTGAGTTCAATGAGAAGCTGCGCACCAAGACTCCTTCCATGGAGCAGCTGCTGAAGAACCTGTCCGGCGGCAACCAGCAGAAAGTCATCATCGCTCGGTGGCTGATGAAGAACGCTGATATCTTCATTTTCGACGAGCCTACCCGCGGCATTGACGTGGGCGCCAAGAGCGAGATCTACCGCCTGATGGAAGAACTGGTAGAACAAGGCAAGTCTATTATTATGATTTCTTCCGAATTGCCCGAAGTCCTGCGTATGAGTGACCGGATCATGGTCATGTGCGAAGGCCGCAAGACCGGCGAGCTGGACATTTCCGAGGCAACCCAGGAGAAAATTATGCAACTTGCTACAATGCGAGAGGAGAATTAATTATGAGCAACAATAAGAAACTTGCCTCCAAGAATGTGATGGCAGGCGGCAAGCAGAGCATTGTGATCATCTTTGCTGCGATCGTTCTGTTTGCTGTCTTCTACCTGATCAACCCTGGCTTTGCCAGCAGCGGCAACCTGCTGACCATGGCTAAGTCCTTCGTGCCGTATGCGATTTTGGCACTGGGCGTCACCTTCGTTATCGCCACCGGCGGTATCGACCTGTCCATCGGTACTGTGTGTATCGGCTCTGCTGTTCTGGCAGGCGCTATCTGCAAGACCGGCGTTTCTCTGGAAGACGGCGTTCTGTGGGCAACCATTCCCATTATCGTTATCACCGGCCTGGTCTTCGGCCTGATCAACGGCCTGCTGGTCGCCAAGTGCAAGATCGCACCCTTTATCGCCACCCTGGGCACCATGCTGGTATCCCGTGGCCTTACCGCTGTGATTGCAGAGGCTGTCCGTGAGACCTCCTCCGCTGTTAAGTACCCCACCACCGGTTGGTTCCAGAAGGTATTCACCAATCTTAACGGTTTCCCCATCGGTATTCTGTGGGTGCTGGGCCTGACTGTGATCTGCATGGTCGTAATGTACAAGACCAAGGTCGGCCGCTACATCCTGGCCATCGGCTCCAATGAAGAAGCTGCCCGCCTGTCCGGTATCAACACTGATAAATACAAGATCATCGCATATATGATCGGTGGTACCTTCGCCGGTATTGCTGCTTTGTTCTATGTGGCTTCCAACCCGTCTCTGACCATCGCAGCCGGCAACGGCATGGAACTGGATGCTATCGCAGGCGTATACATCGGCGGCACCTCCACAACCGGTGGCGCAGCCTCTGTAATCGGTACCATTCTGGGTTCCTTGATTCTGGTCATTATCCGTCAGGGCCTGAACATCGCCCTGAGCAGCGGCAGCGTAGTCTCCGCAACCAACATCACCTACGCTGTCACCGGCGTGATCGTTGTTGGCGCTGTCTTGCTGGATGTTCTGAAGAAGAAGGCCGCTGCTAAGGTCAAGATTCCTGTCGCAACCGAGAAGAAGCCCCAGGAAACCGAGACCAAGGCTTAAAACCATTATTCCGTAATTAAAACCGAGAGGTTTTATATAAAAATTAGGAGGAAAACAAAATGAAGAAACTTATCGCATTGCTTCTGGCTCTGGTCCTGGTTCTGGGCCTGGCTGCATGCACCAAGCCCGTTGAGAACCCTGACAACACCAAGGGTACTGAGGGCGAAAACGTAGAGACCAGCAAGGGCACCATCGCTGTCATCGCTAAGGGCGAGACCCACGCTTTCTGGCAGGCTGTTAAGGCCGGCGCTCAGGACGCTGGTAAGGCTGCTGGCTACGAGGTCACCTTCCGTGGCCCCACCGCTGGGGGCGAAGAGTACGACAACGCTCAGCGTGAGATGGTTCAGGCTGCTCTGAACAACAAGGACACCAAGGCTCTGGTCCTGGCTACCATCGGCCTGGGCTTCGCTGACGAGCTGACCGCTGCTTTCGACAAGGGCCTGCCCGTTGTCGAGTTCGACTCCGGTCTGTACTCCGGCGGCGCTGACATCACCGAGGGCAAGGATCCCACCATCGGTGGCGTTGCAACCGACAACTATGCTGCTGCTGGCGTTGTTGCTGAGAACTTCTACGCATACCTGAAGAACAACAACCTGGCTGTTGACGGCTACAAGGTTGGTATCATTCAGCACGACTCCACTTCCACCGGTATCGACCGCGCTAACGGCTTCAAGGAGAACATCGAGAAGCTGGCTGCTGCTGACAACATCACTCTGGACATCAACGTTCAGGTTAAGGCCAACAACGCTGGCGAGTACAAGCTGGGCCTGTCCGCTCTGAAGGACTGGGGCGCACAGTCCATCTTCATGACCAACGAAGGTGTTGTGAATGAAGTCTTCCCCGAGATCTCCGACAACGCTGCTGCTTACAAGGACATCCTGTTCGCAGGCTTCGACGCTGGCACCAACCAGTACAACTGGATGAAGGACAATGGCGCTAACTACGCACTGCTGGTTGGCTCCGTTGCTCAGGACTCCTACTCCATCGGCTACAAGGCTGTCCAGATGGCTATCGACAAGCTGGCTGGCAAGGAAGTTTCCGATGTGGGTATCGCTGGTGTTTGGTACACTGCCGAGAACATCGACGAGCAGAGAGACAAGAACATCTTCTACATGGGCTAATCCTTACTGTAGTTGAATAGTTTTTGCGGCTAAAACCGACCGGCACCACTTCGGTGGTGCCGGTTTTTTTAGAACGCCCATACACTTGAGTTCTGAAAGGCAAAAAATGCGCTTTCAGTATTGAATTGTGTGGTAAAAAGTAGTATAATACAATGATGAGAAAACCCAGCTTTTATCCAATGACGAAACAGGAGTGTGCTGAATGGAAAACGTAAGAAACTTAATTGCATTTGACCTGGGCGCCAGCAATGGACGGGCCATTTTGGGCCAGTTCGACGGCGAGAAGATCACCATGAAGGAGCTGCACCGGTTCGAGAACAATTACATTGAGATGAACGGCGTATTTTACTGGGACACTCCCTACCTTTATAATCAGCTGAAGCAGGGCCTGCTGAAGTTTAAGCAGGGCGGCTACGGCAAGCTGGACGCCTTCGGTATCGACACCTGGGGTGTGGACTACGGTCTGCTGGACAAGAACGGCCACCTGGCCGGCGTGCCCCGCTCCTACCGGCTGGGCGTGCAGGCGGACATCGATGCGGTGAAGGAGAAAATCCCCGCCGAGACCCTGTTCTCCCGCACCGGTATCGACACCAACCTGACCTTTAACACCATTTACCAGCTGTATCGCAGGCTCCGGGAGGAGGATGCCGCGCTGGAGGTGGCAGACACCATGCTTTTGACCCCCGACCTGCTGGGCTATTTCCTGACTGGCAGCAAGGGTACGGAATATACCATCGCAACCACCACCGGCCTTTATAATCCCACGACCAAGGACTGGGATTGGGAGACCATTGAAGAGCTGGGCCTGCCGAAGAGGATCTTCACCAAGATCGATAAAACCGGCACCATTCGCGGCTATCTGAGAGAAGAACTGTGCGAGGAGATCGGTCTGAACGCCGCGCCCTTCGTGGCGGTGGGCAGCCATGATACTGCTTCCGCCGTGGCTGCGATCCCCGGCAAGGGCAGCTTCGCATTCTGCTCCTCCGGCACCTGGAGTCTGTTCGGCGTGGAGACTGACAAGCCCGACCTGAGTCCTGCAGCAGCTGCCGCAGGCTTCTCCAATGAGGGTACGATCCAGGGTGGCTTCCGGCCTTTGTACAACATCGTGGGCATGTGGATCGTGCAGGAATGCCGTCGCGACTGGATCAAGGCAGGCAAGAACCTCAGCTGGGACGATGTGGTGGTAGAAGCCCGGAAGGCAGAGCCTCTGCGCTCCATCATCGACACTGACGCTCCCGAGTTCTACGCCGGCGGCAATATGGAGCAAAAGATCCAGCAGTTCTGCCGCAAGACCGGCCAGCCGGTCCCCGAGACGGTGGGCGAGGTGGCCCGCTGCATCTACGAATCCCTGGCACTGAAATACCGCTACGCCCTGGAAGGCCTTGAAAAAATGAAGGGCGAGAAGATCCAGTCCCTGAACATTGTCGGCGGCGGTATCAACAATAAGTTCCTTGACCAGCTGGTAGCCGACGCTTTGGATCGGGAGGTGGTCACCGGCCCTGTGGAAGGCGCTGCCATCGGCAACCTGCTGACCCAGGCAATGGCGCTGGGTGACATCAAGGATCTGGACCACCTGCGTCAGGTCGTCCGCAACTCTGAATCTGTGGAATATTGGCAGCCCCATCATACCGAGGCATGGGAAGCCGCTTATGAGAAATTACTTACATTTTTGAAATAACTGGAGGAGATGACATTATGAGCGTAGATATGACCAAGTGGCAGGAAATTGCCAAGGCAAACATTCATAACCGTCCCGCAGGTACCGGCCGTCTGGCCGGCAAGATCACTGTTGTCACCGGCGCTGCACAGGGCTTCGGCAAGGGTATTGCCGAGGAGCTGTACGCAGAAGGCGCAACCATCATCATCGCCGATATGAACCTGCCCCTGGCAGAGGTTGTCGCCGCGGAGATGGGCGAGCGCGCCTGGGCGATCGCAGTGAATGTGTCCGACGAAGAGAGCTGCGCCAATATGGTGGCTCAGGTTGTCGAAAAGTTCGGCGGTCTGGACATTATGGTGGCTAACGCCGGCGTTGTCCGTTCCGGTCCGATTGCTCAGTTTGAGAAGAAGGACTTTGACTTTGTCACTGCCATCAACTATACCGGTCTGTTCCTTACCTGCAAGTACGCAGCCATCATTATGCAGGCGCAGCACGAGGCCGACCCCGAGGCTATGTTTGACATCATTGCCATGTCCTCCAAGTCCGGCCTGGAAGGCTCTAATAAGAACTTTGCCTACGCCGGCTCCAAGTTCGGCGCCATCGGCTTGGTCCAGTCCTTCGCTTTGGAACTGTGTGCCTACAAGATCAAGGTCAACGCCATCTGCCCCGGCAACTATCTGGACGGTCCTCTGTGGTCCGACCCCGAGCGCGGCCTGTTTGTGCAGTACCTGAACGCAGGCAAGGTGCCCGGCGCAAAGACTGTGGAAGATGTCCGCCGTTTCTACGAGGCCAAGGCTCCCATGAACCGCGGCTGCCTGCCCATCGACGTTGCCCGCGCCGTTATGTACTGCGTGGAGCAGAAGTATGAGACCGGCCAGGCCATTCCCGTCACCGGCGGCCAGGTCATGCTGAACTGATAGAGGAATACAATGATCGACATTACGATTCTGAATAAGCTGAATGTACCTTCCCAGCAGGAACGGCTGGGGAATCTGAAGGAAGTTCTGAAGACTACCCAGTTCCCGCCCATGGTACCTCAGTACATCAACAACCATATCCATACCACTTATTCCTTCTCTCCCTATTCTCCCACGGCTGCGGTCTATGCCGCCCGTATGGAGGGCCTTTGCACCGCCGGTATTATCGACCACGATTCTATCTCCGGCGCCAAGGAGTTTTTGGAGGCGGCAAAGCTGGTGGATATGCCTGTCACCATCGGTATGGAAGCCCGCATCTCCATGGACGGCACTCGTCTGGAGGGCCGCCGTACCAACAATCCGGACCAGGTGGGCGTCAGCTATATGACCATCCAGTCCGTTCCCCATGACAAGATCGACCGACTGACCGAGTTTTTTAAGCCTTATCAGCAGGCCCGTCACGCCCGCAACAGGAAGATGATCCAGCGCATCAACGCCCTTGTGGGTGTGGAACTGGATTATGACCGGGATGTACTGCCCCTGTCTGAGGCTGCCGACAACGGCGGTGTCACCGAGCGGCACCTGATGTACGCTTTGGCCATCGAACTGGTCAAGCAGGTAGGTAAGGGCCAGAGCATGATCGATAAGCTCACGAGCCTGGGCATGGACCTGTCCGAAAAGCAGAAGACCATGCTGCTGGATACCCAGTACCCCTTCTATGAGTACGATGTTCTGGGTATGCTGAAGGGCACCTTTGTTCCCAAGATCTTCATTGATGCTACCGATGAATGCCCCAAGCTGTCTGAGGTCGTAAAGCTCTGTGAGGAAGTGGATGCCTACCTGTGCTACGCCTATCTAGGCGATGTGGGCGACTCCGTCACCGGCGACAAGAAGGCCCAGAAGTTTGAAGACGACTATCTGGATGATGTGTTTGAGTGCCTGAAGGAAGAGGGCGTCAAAGCCGTCACCTACATGCCCACCCGGAACACTCCCCAGCAGCTTCAGCGTCTGCGCGGTCTTTGTGAGGAATACGGTATGTTCCAGATCTCCGGCGAGGATATCAACTCTCCCCGGCAGAGCTTTGTGATCAAGGCTATGGAGAACCCCATGTTCCAGAATCTGATCGATGCTACTTGGAAGCTCATTGAACACGAAAAAAATACTTAATTTTACTATATTTAGGAGGAAGCAATTATGATTACCAAAGCAGTACGAATCCACGGCAAGAACGACCTGCGTCTGGAAGAGATCAACCTTCCCGAGGTAGGCCCTGACGATGTGCAGATCGAAATTATCTGCGACTCCGTATGTATGTCCACCTATAAGGCAGCCCTTGAAGGCGAGGACCACAAGCGCGTTCCCGATGATGTGGCAGAGAACCCCACCATTGTGGGCCACGAGTTCTGCGGCAACATCGTTGCAGTAGGCGAGAACTGGCAGCACAAGTACAAGGTTGGCGACAAGTTCTCCATCCAGCCTGCCCACTTCTACAAGGGCTCTCAGCTGGCCCCCGGCTACTCCTACAAGTACTGCGGCGGCTCCGCTCAGTACGGCAATGTGCCCATCGAGACTCTGCTGTCCGACTGCCTGCTGCCCTACAACTCCGATACATACTTCTATGGCTCCGTTGCTGAGCCTATGAGCTGCATCATCGGCACCTTCCACGCAATGTATCACACCAAGGCCGGCTCCTATGTCCACGATATGGGTATCAAGGAAGGCGGCAAGATGGCTCTGCTGGCCTCCGTCGGTCCTATGGGCCTGGGCGCTATTGACTACGCCATCCACTGCGACCGCCGTCCCTCTCTGCTGGTTGTCACCGATATCGATGAGGCCCGTCTGGAGCGCGCCGCTTCCATCTACACCGTTGAGGAAGCCGCAAAGAACGGCGTTGAGCTGCACTATGTGAACACCCGTATGGAGAACGCCACCCAGTACCTGCGTGACCTGACCGGCGGCACCGGCTATGACGATGTCATTTGCTTCGCCCCTGTCAAGCCCGTTGTTGAGCAGGCTGACGACATTCTGGGCTTCGACGGCTGCCTTAACTTCTTCGCAGGCCCCACCGACAGCCAGTTCAAGGCCAACTTCAACTGGTACAATGTCCACTATCTGTACACCCACGTGGTGGGCACCTCCGGCGGCAACACCGATGATATGAGAGAGGCCATCCGGATGATGAATGCCGGCACCCTGAATCCTGCTTCCATGATCACCCACATCGGCGGCCTGAACGCAGTGGTTGACACCGTACTGAATCTGCCCAAGATCCCCGGCGGCAAGAAGCTGATCTACAACCACATCGACCTGCCCCTGACTGCCATTGCTGACTTCGAGGAGGCTGGCAAGACCAATCCCATGTTCGCTGAACTGGACCGTATCTGTAAGGCTCATAACGGCCTGTGGAACGCAGAGGCAGAGGCTTACCTGCTGGCCAACGCCAAGTAAGACTGCTTATTTTCAAATTAAGCGCCCCGGTTTCCCCGGGGCGCTTGCAGTAAAAAGACAAAAATCCCTTTATAAACAGAAAGGTTGTGTTTTGGCAAATGGATGCAAAATATGAGGCTTTATTTACCCCCTGGAAAGTGGGTAATGTGGAGATCAAGAACAGAATCGTCCTGTGCCCTATGGGCGGTACTTCTCTGTTCGGCTGGTTTGAGCTGACCGGCTGTAAGTTTGACAAGGAGGCTGCCAAGTTCTTCCTGGAACGGGCGCAGAACAATGTTGGCCTGATCATTCCCGGCATCGCTCCCCTGCGGGACACCTTCTGGGGCAAGTGGCTGTGGCAGAATCCCAAGATGTTTGAGGATCTGAAGGAGTTTATGGACGAGATCCATAAGACCGGCGCAAAGCTGTTCGTGCAGCTCACCGCAGGTATGGGTCGCAGCTGGGCGATCACCGGGCTGGTGGCGCCGCTCCACAAGAACAAGTTCACCCGCGCACTGATCAAGCCGATTCTGGACACCAGCCATGAGCTGGCAAGTCCCTCTCCGCTGCCTTCCCGCTGGGATCCGGAGATCACCACTCCTGAAATGACACTGGAGCAGATCCACGAGATCATCGAGGCCTTTGCCAAGACCGCAAAGCTCTGCAAGGACGCAGGCGTGGATGGCGTGGAGGTCCACGCGGTGCACGAAGGCTACCTGCTGGATCAGTTCACCATGGAATGGACCAACAAGCGTACCGACCAGTACGGCGGCTCTTTTGAAAACCGGTATCGTTTCCCTGTGGAGATCGTGCAGGCCATCAAGGAAGCCTGCGGCCAGGATTTCCCCGTATCTCTGCGTTATTCTGTAGAGTCCAAGGTCAAGGGCTTCCGTGAGGGCGCTGTCCCCGGCGAGACCTATACCGAGGTGGGCCGCAATATGGCAGAGTCTGAGAAGGCTGCCAAGTACCTGCAGGACGCAGGCTACGATATGCTCAACGCCGACAACGGCACTTACGACTCCTGGTACTGGGCCCATCCGCCTATGTATATGCCTCAGAACTGCAACCTGGAGGATGTTGCCCACATCAAGAAGTTTGTGGACATCCCCGTGGTCTGCGCCGGCCGTATGGAACCGGAGGTGGGCGCTCAGGCAGTGGCCGAGGGCCGGATCGACGGCGTGGGTATCGCCCGGCAGTTCCTGGCCGATCCCCAGTGGATCACAAAGCTGCTTGAGGAGCGGCTGGAGGACATCCGTCCCTGCATCTGCTGCCATTCCGGCTGCTTCAACTTCTCCTCCTCCAAGGGCCACGCCAACACCCAGGATCTGACCGATACCATGGGTTTGGCTCGCTGCGCTCTGAATCCCCAGACTATGCAGTCCAAGAAGTACCACATTGAAAAGGCCAAGAAGCAGAAAAATATCGCCGTGATCGGCGGCGGTATCGGCGGCATGGGGACCGCGCTGGTCTGCGCAAAGCGCGGCCACAAGGTGACCCTCTATGAAAAGAGCGGCCAGCTGGGCGGCGTGTTTATCGCTGCGGCAGCGCCCTCCTTCAAGGAAAAGGACAGAGATCTGATCGCCTGGTACCGCCGTGAACTGACCAAGTATCCTGCCATTGAAGTGAAGCTGAACACCGAGGTCACTGACATCGCTGATCTGGGCGCCGATGAGGTGGTCATCGCCACCGGTTCCAAGGCAAACCGCATCCCCGTTCCCGGCGCGGACAAGGCTATCCAGGCCGTAGACTTCCTGCTGGGCAAGGGTGAGGTCGGCCAGAATGTGGTGATCGTAGGCGGCGGTCTGACCGGCTGTGAGATCGCATACGAGCTGTACCTGCAGGGCAAGAACCCCACCATCGTGGAAATGATGGACGATCTGATCTGCACCCCCGGTATCTGCCTGGCAAACACCAGCTTCCTCCGGGACTTCTTCAAGGCCAACAATGTGCCGGTTTATCTGGAGCACGGCGTGGCCGCCATTGAAGACGGCACAGTGCTGATCCAGGACAAGATCGGCGCCAAGCAGCGCATCGCAGCTGACAGCGTGATCCTCTCTGTTGGCTACAAGCCTCAGCCCGTTGCCCAGGCCGGCAAGCATATCCACCTGGTGGGTGACTGCAGCAAGGTGGGCAACCTGCGCACGGTCATCTGGCAGGCGTGGGATGTGGCAATGAAACTGTAATATAAAGGAGTAAAGCCATGATTTTAACACCTGAACAGCAAAGTATCCTGGACGGCGCCAAGGGTGAGATCCAGGCAAAGGTCATGAAGACCCTGGTAATGTACGGCGAGGCCTTCGGCGCAGACAAGATGGTGCCTGTCACCTCTGAATATAACCATCTGGTCACCTCCTTCGGCCTGAAGATGATGGGCCCGGTGTTTGACCTGATGCAGCAGCTGATCGACGGCGGCGCCATTTCCCAGCAGAAGTTCTCTGTAGACCCCCGCCCGCTGGACAAGAATGTACCGGCAAACTTCCTGCAGAACTTCATTTTCAATCATTTTATGTACTCCAAGCAGGCTGACTACGAAAAGCAGCTGCAGGCGCTCGGCCTTGTAAATGAAGATGCCTTTACCTGCGCTTGCTATTTTGATCAGGTTGGTAATACCCCCAAGAAGGGCGATGTGCTCAGCTGGGCAGAGTCCTCTGCAGTGGTGTACGCCAACTCTGTGCTGGGCGCAAGATGCAACCGCAACTCCGGCATTATGGACATTATGGGCTCTATCGCCGGTTTCGTTCCTTCCTTCGGCCTGCTGACCGACGAAGGTAGAAAGGCCACCTGGATCGTAAAGGTGCAGACCACCAAGAAGCCGGAGGCCCAGCTGCTGGCCTCTGCCATTGGCATGAAGGTGATGTAGGATGTGCCTTACATCACCGGTCTCAGCAAGTGGATCGGCACAGAGCTGAATGAAACCGCCTGCGCTTACCTGAAGGACTTTGGCGCAGCCACCGCCTCCAACGGCGCAGTGGGTCTGTACCATGTGGAAAACCTGACTCCCGAAGCCGTGGAGCAGGGCGCAGCCTTAATCGCCGAGGGCGCAAAGGAATACATCATTGACGACGCAGAACTGGAGCGGGTCAAGAACGAGTACCCTGTGATCTGGAAGAACAAGGATGCCAAGCCCAAGCTGTGCTTTGTGGGTTGCCCCCATCTGTCTCTGCAGCAACTGAAGGACTGGACTGACCGTGTAGAGGAGGGTCTGAAGGCCTCCGGTCTCAAGAAGGTGGCCATTCCCACGGTCTTCACCACCGCTCCTGCCGTGAAGAAGGAGTTTGAAGCCACAGAATACGCCGCCCGCCTGGAAAAGACCGGCGTCATTCTCTCTTACATCTGCCCGCTGATGTACATGAATAACCCCCTGGCCGGCAAGATGCCTGTCATTACCTGTTCCAACAAGCTGCGGACCTACACCACCGCCCGTTATTACACGGAAGACGAGATCCTGCAGCAGATCACCAAAGGAGGTGCTGTGAAATGAGAGAGTTCAAAGGCCGTATCGTCACTCCCGGCACTGTGACCGCACCTGCCGTGGTCAGCCACGGGGGACTGAACACCCTGGCATCCTTCCAGAAGGCACTGCAGTTCGGCGATAAGAAAGCCACCTGCGGTGACCAGAACAACCCCGACCTGTATGGCAAGGAGATGGCCGGCAAGGCTCTGTGCCTGCCCCAGACCATCGGCTCCACCACCGGCGGTATGGTGCTGTACTGCGCCTGCGCCATGGAGCGCCAGCCTGCCTGTATGCTCTTCAGCAACCCCATCGACTCCCTGGCCGCTGCCGGATCCATTTTAGCCTCTGTGTGGCTGGAGGGCAGCAAGATGCCCGTTGTGGACTGCCTGGGCGAGGAGTTTCTGAACTATGTGCAGGATGGTATGACCATTACCATTCGGGAAGACGGCACTGTGTGCGTAGATTGACGCAATAATAAAAACCCCCTCATTTGAGGGGGTTTTGTTTTTACAGAAGGGGGATTCCCGCGCAAGCGCATTTTTGAATGGTTTCTTCGTCCCAAACGCTGGACTGCACCTCGCCAATGTGGGCGCATCCCAGCATCAGCATTGCCAGCCGGGATTGACCGATACCGCCGCCGATGGTCAGAGGCAGTTCGCCGGCCAGCAGCATTTTGTGGAAGGGCAGTTCCCGCCGATCGTTGCAGCCGGCAAGTGTCAGCTGCCGATCCATGGATTCGGCATCCACGCGGATACCCATGGAGGAGATCTCCAAAGCCCGTTCCAATGTCTCATCCCAGAAGAAAATGTCGCAGTTGAGCTGCCAGTCGTCATAGTCCGGCGCGCGGCCGCCGTGAGGCTTGCCGGAGCGGAGCTTGCCGCCGATCTGCATAATGCAGGCGGTGTGATGCTCCCGCACGAAGGCAGTTTCCCGCTGGTTGCCGTCCAGCTCCGGATACAGATCCTCCAGCTCCTGGGTGGTGATGAAGCTGATTTCCCGGGACAGTTTTGTCTGCAGCTGGGGGAAACGCACGTGGAGCCGGTCGTTGGTGTCGCAGATGGCCCGGACGATGGCGGTGACGATCAGCTTCAGATAGTCAATATTCCGGTTTTGGGAGGTAATGATCTTCTCCCAGTCCCACTGGTCCACATAGATGGAGTGGATGTTGTCCAAATCTTCGTCCCGGCGGATGGCGTTCATATCGGTGTACAGACCCTGGCCCACACTGAATCCGTAGCGCTTTAATGCCAGGCGCTTCCATTTCGCCAGGGAGTGGACCACTTCTGCGTCCATTCCCACAGCGGGGATGTCAAAGCTTACCGGCCGCTCATAGCCGTTCAGATTGTCGTTCAGGCCGGATGCGTCAGTGACAAACAGGGGAGCGGACACGCGCTTTAGATTCAGCGCACCGGAAAACTCCTCCTGAAAGGCCTGCTTGATGTAGGCGATGGCCCGCTGGGTCTCATAGGCATCCAGAGGGGGGCGGTAGCCATGGGGGATGTAAATCTGATTCATAGAATATCATCCTTTCACCGGGATATATCCTCTATTCTATTCCATTTTCTGAGAAAATCAAGAAAAAATATCACGGGGCGCATCTTTTGATACGCCCCGTGGCCTGGTTTTTACGGCAGAGCATTCTGGCGCTGCTCTCCCACTGTGACAGAAAGCTCCAGCGTAGCGCCTCTGCGATAGACGGTAAGGCGGAGGATATCACCCGGAGTGGAAGCGATCACCGCGGCGGACAGGTCATTGCTGCCGGTGATGGGATCTCCGTCAATGTGGGTGATAATATCGCTCACCTGCAGTCCCGCGGCGGCGGCAGGTGTGTTTTCACCCACGGCCCGTACAGCTGCGCCCTTGGGCAGACCGTAGCTTTGTGTTTCCGCGCTGACACTGACCACGCTGACGCCGATATAGGGTTTGGAGACATAGCCCCGCTCAATAATGCTTTCTGCAATGCTCCGGGCGCTGTTGATGGGAATGGCAAAGCCAATATTGTCGATGGAGGCGCCGGAGCCGGAGCTGCCGGAATACTTGGCGTTTGTGATGCCGATGACTTCTCCATACAGATTAAACAGCGCCCCACCGGAGTTGCCGGAGTTGATGGCGCAGTCCGTCTGCATCAGCCGCATGGTGGCGCCGTTGGACATGGTGACGGCCCTGTCCTTGGCGCTGATGGCGCCGGAGGTGAGGGAGAAGGTCAGCTCCCCCAGGGGATTGCCGATGGCCACCACACTGTCACCCACATTCAGATTGTCAGAGTCGCCCAAAATCACCGGGGCAAGACCCTCTGCCTCGATTTTCAGCACAGCCACATCGCTGGCGGCATCGTAGCCAATGAGGGCGGCGTCATAAGTTTCGCCGTCATACATAGATACAGTGATGGAGTCAGAATCCTCCACCACGTGGAAGTTTGTGAGAATATAGCCGTCCTCGGTAAAGACAAAGCCGGAACCTGATGCGGCTGCGGTGGTCTGATATCCCCAGAAATTGGTGGTAATGGAGGTGGTGATGCCCACTGTGGAGCGGACATTGGCGGCGTAGACCTCGGCAGGGGTCATCAATTTGCCGGTGTCGATCTGGGTGATCTCCAAAACGGTGTTCTTCCGGACCCCCTCCAGCGCGGAGGAGAGATGTGCAGACCCTTGGAACGGCTGCAGCGCCAGACAGATGCCTGCACCCAACAGACCGCCCAATATGCTGCAAACCAGGGCCACCGCAATGATGGTCTTCCCGTTTCCTGACTTCTTTGGAGGAACATATGCTTCACTGAAATCTTCGGGGAAGGTATTTTCATATGGCTCGTTCATAGGGATACTCCTTTGCTTTTTGTGCATATTTTACCGCAAATGGTAATTTCAATGCGGAACAAACCGGGAATAAACTGTAAATAATTCATTAATATTGCTCTCGGAACAAAAAAATAATAGCGCTGCGACCATAGGAATGTTATAATGAGGAAAAAGAGGAACTTCCTCTGTGAATTGAAAGGAGACATACATATGGGACTGATTAAAGCAGGCATTGGCGCTTTGGGCGGAACTCTTGCCGACCAGTGGAAGGAGTTTTTCTATTGTGACGCTATGGATAAGGATGTGCTGGCCGTTAAGGGCGCAAAGCGGGTCTCCGGCCGTTCCTCCAATACCAAGGGGCACGACAATGTCATTTCCTCCGGCTCCGGCATCGCGGTGGCTGACGGCCAGTGTATGATGATCGTGGAGCAGGGCAAGGTGGTGGAAGTCTGCGCCGAACCCGGTGAATATACCTACGACGCCTCCACAGAACCCAGCATTTTTGCAGGCAATCTGGGCGAGAGCATCCTTGCCACCTTTAAGACCATCGGCAAGCGCTTCACCTATGGCGGCGACACCGGTAAGGACCAGCGGGTGTACTATTTCAATACCAAGGAATTGCTGGATAACAAGTTCGGTACGTCCAACCCCGTACCCTTCCGCGTGGTGGATTCCAAGATCGGCCTGGATATTGATGTATCCCTGCGCTGCAGCGGCGTGTATTCCTACAAGCTGCAGAATCCTCTGCTGTTCTACACCAATGTTTGCGGCAATTTCGCAGACCGCTATACCCGCATGGAGCTGGAAGGCCAGCTGAAGACCGAGTTTATCAGCGCTTTGCAGCCTGCCCTTGCCAAACTGTCTGCCAAGGAGCTGCGGCCCAGCGAGATCATTGCCCACAATACCGATCTGGAGCAGGCAATGAATGAGGCTCTGTCTGCTAAGTGGGCCGAGCTGAGGGGCATTACCGTGGTCAGTGTGGCCCTGGGCTCTGTGACTCTGCCCGACGAGGATGCGGAGATGATCAAGCAGGCTCAGCGCACGGCCATTATGCGGGATCCCACTATGGCAGCGGCCACTTTGGTGGGTGCGCAGGCAGATGCTATGAAGGCAGCCGCCTCCAATTCCGCCGGCGCAATGACCGGCTTTATGGGTATGGGTATGGCTATGAATCAAGGCGGCGTCAATGCGCAGAATCTCTTTGCTATGGGTCAGCAGGCACAGCCGGCAGCGCCCAGCGGCGGCTGGACTTGCAGCTGCGGCAGCGTGAATACCGGCAAGTTCTGCTCTGAGTGCGGCAAAAAGCGCGCCGTTTATAAGTGCGACAAGTGCGGCTTCCAGCCGGCGGATCCCTTTGATCCTCCCAAGTTCTGCCCCGAGTGCGGCGATAAGTTCACGGATGAGGATGCCCGGTAAGCTATAAGGAGGTATCCTATGGCCACATTATTGGAGTACAAATGCCCAAATTGCGGCGGCGCGCTGAGCTTTGACAGCGACACACAAAAGATGAACTGCCCCTACTGCGACTCCGAACTGGAAGTGGCAGCCCTGCGGGAGCTGGACGAGGCGCTGAAAGAGCCTGCCGAGGACCGCATGGAATGGGAAAGCCAGCCGGAAAGCCAGTGGGAAGAGGGGGAGCAGGAGCAGTTTTGCAGCTATGTGTGCCAGTCCTGCGGTGGCGAGCTTCTCTGCGATGAGAATACCGCGGCAACCTCCTGCCCCTATTGCGACAATCCTGTGGTTCTGTCAGGACGGCTGTCCGGCAGCTTACGGCCGGATCTGGTGATCCCGTTCCAGCTGGACAAGGAAGCGGCCAAGCAGGCGCTGATAAAGCACATCAGCAAAAAGCGTTTGCTGCCCAAGGTTTTCAAGGACGAGAACCATATTCAGGAGATTAAGGGCATCTATGTGCCTTTCTGGCTCTTTGATGCGGATGCCAGAGGTGATGTGCGCTACCGGGCAACCCGAGTGCGCACCTGGAGCGACGCCAACTATTACTACACAAAAACCAGCCACTACAGTGTCCGCCGGGCAGGCACACTCAGCTTTTCCGGCGTGCCTGTGGACGGTTCCACCAAAATGGCGGACGATCTGATGGAATCCATAGAGCCTTTTGACCTTTCCAAAGGCGTGGATTTCCAGACGGCATACTTGGCTGGCTATCTGGCGGATAAGTATGATATTTCTGCCGAGGACAGTAAGCCACGGGCCAATGACCGGATCAAAGCCAGCACCTGCCAGGCCCTTGCGGACACGGTGGTGGGCTACACCAGCGTGATCCCGGTGAGCAGCGCGGTGCAGCTGGAAAAAGGACGGGTGCGGTATGCCCTTTACCCGGTCTGGATCTTGAACACCCGCTATCGGGATAAGCATTACCAGTTTGCCATGAACGGACAGACGGGTAAGTTTGTGGGAAATCTTCCCATCGACTGGGGTCGGTTTTTCGGCTACTTAGGCGCAATCGCCGCCGGCGTTGGCCTGCTGGCATGGGCAGCTGCCAAGCTGCTTGGGATCGTGTAGGAGGTGCGGTATGAAGAAATTACTGATTGTCCTTCTTCTTGTCCTGCTGGTGATCCCCGTTTCTGCGGCAGCGCCTCTTGTGGTGGACGAGGCAGATCTCCTGCTTCCCCATGAGGAACAGTATCTGACGGAACAGCTGGAGGCCACGCGGGAGCAGCTGGGGATCGATGTGGTGGTCCTCACTGTGGAGACCATCCATGACGAAATCCCCATGTTCTACGCTGATGACTACTACGACGACAACGGCTACGGACCGGACGGCGTGTTGCTTTTGCTGGCGATGGAGAGCCGCGACTGGTATATCAGCACGGCCGGAGACTGCATTCTCCTTATAGATGACTCCGCCATCGGCGATGTGATCGTGCCGTATCTGAGCCAGGGCGATTACTATGAAGCCTTCGCCCTGTTTGGTAAGCTGGTGCACGAGACAATGCTCCAGCCGGATATGGACGGAGAATATGTGGTGGATGAATACGGCAATGTTTCCATCCAGCCCTATGTGCGCAACTGGTATGACGGACTGGGCATCTGCATGCTGATCGGCCTTGTAGTGGGCGGCATTACCGTGGGCGTAATGGCCTCCGGAATGAAGACCGTGCGGGCCAAGGGAAGCGCTGCTGACTATGTGAATGCGGGAAGCCTGGAACTGTCCGTGACGCAGGATATCTACCTGTACCAGACAGTGACGCGGCGGGCAAAGCCGAAAAACAACGGCACTCATACCGGTTCTTCCGGTCGCAGCCACGGCGGTGGCGGCGGTAAGTTCTGACATAACACCCCGGACCTGTGTCCGGGGTGTTTTTCATGGAAAGAAAAATGTCCGCCATCCCTTGACAAACCGCTGCCTGCCGTGCTACAATACCCCAAACCGATGAGGAAGAGTGAGTAGGTGCTGCACCCCTTTCTTGCAGAGAGCCGCGGGCGGTGAGATCGCGGCAGAAAGCGCAGGGCCGAATGGACTTCCGAGGGCAATCGGAACGGGGAAACCTCAGTATGTGCGCCGGAGCGACCCTCCGTGATCAAAGGTCAGCATATTTTTGTATGCGTAAAAGTGGGCGCAAACGCGTCAAGCCGGGTGGCACCGCAGGATCACAGTCCTGTCCCAGCAATGAACTGGGGCAGGCTTTTTGTTTTTGCCCCGCATCTTTGGAGAAGGAGAAGGTATCATGGAAAAGAAACAAATCCCCTATAAGATCTATCTGGAAGAAAGCGAGATGCCCAAATACTGGTACAATCTCCGGGCGGATATGGTGAATAAGCCTGCGCCGCTTCTTGACCCTAAGACCTGCAAACCGATGACGGCAGAGGATCTGTCGGCCGTGTTCTGCGATGCGCTGGTCCAGCAGGAGCTGGACGATACCACGCCTTATTTTGAGATCCCCGAGGAGATTCTGAGCTTTTATAAGATGTACCGTCCGGCGCCCCTGGTGCGGGCATACTGCCTGGAAGAAAAGCTCAAGACACCGGCGAAGATCTACTATAAGTTCGAAGGCAACAACACCAGCGGCAGCCACAAGCTGAACTCCGCCATTGCGCAGGCCTATTATGCCAAAAAGCAGGGTCTGAAGGGCGTGACCACTGAGACCGGCGCCGGCCAGTGGGGTACGGCCCTTTCTATGGCCTGCGCCTACCTGGGCCTTGATTGCAAGGTGTATATGGTGAAGGTGTCCTACGAGCAGAAACCCTTCCGCCGGGAGGTTATGCGCACTTACGGCGCATCGGTCACCCCCAGCCCCTCTATGGAGACGGAGGTGGGCAAGAAGATCCTTGCCGAGCACCCAGGCACCACCGGAAGTTTGGGCTGCGCCATCTCCGAAGCGGTGGAAAAAGCCACCAGCCTGCCCGGCTACCGCTATGTGCTGGGCAGTGTGCTGAATCAGGTGATGCTCCACCAGACAGTGATCGGCCTGGAGACCAAGACTGCTATGGATAAGTACGGCATCAAGCCGGATATCATCATCGGCTGCGCCGGCGGCGGCTCCAATCTGGGCGGCCTGATCGCTCCCTTTATGGGACAGAAGATCAAGGGCGAGGCGGATTACCGGATCATTGCTGTTGAGCCGGAGACCTGCCCCAGCTTCACCAGAGGCAAGTATGCCTATGACTACTGCGACACCGGTATGGTCTGCCCCCTGTCCAAGATGTACACCCTGGGCAGCGGCTTCATTCCCGCCGGCACCCATTCCGGCGGCCTGCGGTATCACGGTATGAACTCCACCCTGTCCCAGCTGTACGCCGACGGTCTGATGGAAGCCATCAGCGTTCCTCAGACAGAGGTGTTTGCGGCAGCAGAGGAGTTTGCCCGGGTGGAGGGCATCCTGCCTGCGCCTGAAAGCGCCCACGCCATTAAGGTGGCTATGGACGAGGCCAAAAAGTGTTGCGAAACGGGGGAGGAGAAGACCATTCTCTTCGGCCTTACCGGCACAGGCTACTTCGATATGATGGCCTACGAAAAGTTCCACGACGGCAAGATGGTGGACTATGCCCCCACCGATGAGGAGCTGGCCAAGGGCTTCAGCTACCTGCCCAATATGGATTGACACAAAAAGGACTGCCAACGGCAGTCCTTTTTATTTTTTCTCTTGACATAGGAAAGGATATCCTGTATACTAACTGTACTAGTACAGTTAGTACGGTTAATACAGATAAGGAGGGGATGCGCTTGGTACATCTGGACTATCGGGACGCAAGGCCCATTTACACCCAGATCGCCGACAACTTCCGCAGTCAGATCCGCACCGGCATTTTGAAGGAGGGGGATAAGCTCCCCAGTGTCCGGGAGCTGGCCAGCCAGCTTGCCATCAATCCCAACACCATCCAGCGGGCCTACCGGGAGCTGGAGGCAGAGGGCTGGATCGCCACTGTGTCCGGTAAGGGCTGCTTTGTCTGTGGTGCGCAGACGGCAAACGCAGATCTGGCGCCATTGTGGCGGGAGCTGGATGCCGCCGTGGCCGGCTTGACCGAGGCCGGCGTCTCCCGGCAGGCGCTGCTGCAGTATTTGAAACAAGGAGGGGAAAACGATGCTTAAGATGGAAAAGGTGACAAAGACCTTCGGAGAGTTTACCGCTCTGAAGGAACTGTCTATGACCGTGCCCAAGGGCGCCGTGTACGGCCTTGTAGGCCCTAACGGCGCAGGCAAGTCTACGGCGATTCGCCTGCTCACGGGCGTGTACCGCCCCGACAGCGGCAACATCACTCTTGAAGGACAGAATGTGTACGAAAATCCCGCTGCCAAGGCGCGGATCTGCTACATTCCCGACGACATTTTCTATTTCCCCTCTGCCTCTTTGGAGGAGATGCGGAAGTATTACAAGGGCTTCTACCCCGATTTTGACGATGTCCTGTTTGAACGGCTCAGCGAAGTGTTTCAGCTTCCCAGAAAGTCTCAGATCCGTCGGTTTTCCAAGGGTATGCAGAAGCAGGCGGCATTCCACCTGAGCATTTGCACCCGTCCGGATGTGCTGATTCTGGATGAGCCGGTGGACGGCCTTGACCCGGTGATGCGCCGGCAGGTGTGGAGTCTGATTTTGTCCGATGTGGCCCAGCGGGAGACCACTGTCCTCATCTCCTCCCACAACCTGCGGGAGCTGGAGGATATCTGCGACCATGTGGGCATTATGGATAAGGGTCAGATGCTGCTGGAGCGGAGTCTGGAGTCTATGCAGGGCAATACCGTGAAGCTGCAGATCGTGGGTGATGTGCCGCAGGATCTGGAAGTGCTCCATTCCTCAGAAACCGGCAGACTGAATACCCTGGTGATCCGGGGCACTCAGGAGGAGGTCAGGGCGAAGGCTGCCGCCACAAACCCTGTATACTTTGATGTGCTGCCCCTGTCTCTGGAGGAGATCTTTATTTACGAACTGGGAGGTGTGGACTATGAAGTCAAGAACATCCTTCTTTAACCCCACGGCTTTTAAGAAGACCATCACCCGGTTTGCGCCGGTGTGGGTGCTTTATACGGTCTTTTTGCTGATGGTGCTCTTCGGCATCCGAGACGAAAGACCTGTCTTTATGGCAAGGGACGTGGTCGACCTGATGGAGGCGACTTGCTGGGGCAATCTGATCTATGCGGCCATCGTGGCGCTGTATTTGTTTGGCGACCTGTATAACAGCCGCCTGTGCAACGCCCTGCACGCCTTTCCCACCCGCCGGGAGGGCTGGCTGCTGACCAATTTGGCAGCAGGAGTGCTGTTCAGCCTTGTTCCCAACCTGGTGATGACCTGCCTGACAAGTATGCTGCTTTGGGAATACGCCGGCTATGTGTGGATCTGGCTGGCTGTGGCCATGCTGCAGTACCTGTTCTTCTTTGGCACAGCGGTGCTCAGCGCCCTGTGCGCCGGCAACCGACTGGGTATGGCGGCGAATTACGGCATTTTCCATTTCATTGTGGTGCTGCTGCTGGTGCTGACAAAGCTGATCTACGAGCCGCTGCTTTACGGTGTGGAGATTGGAGAGGAGAGCTTTTTCCGTTTCCTCCCCCTGTTCCAGATGACGGAACTGGGCTATGTGAAAACAGGATACCCCGATACGGGTATAGACCTGATTTATTTGGGTCTTGTGCCGAAGGGCTGGATCCACCTTGCCATCTGTGCGGCAGTGGGCATCGTGTGTATGGTTCTGGCTACGCTGGTGTACCGCCGCAGACAGTTGGAGCGGGCCGGTGATTTCATCACCGTCAAGCCCCTTGCGCCGGTATTTCTGGTGATCTACACAGTGGCGGTGGGCGCTGTGTTCTACGCGTTCT
This sequence comes from Faecousia sp., assembly GCA_045586485.1. Lineage (GTDB taxonomy): Bacteria > Bacillota > Clostridia > Oscillospirales > Oscillospiraceae > Faecousia. The sequence goes on from JAZNAK010000064.1 coordinate 53,075, forward strand.
CCGAAATGATCGGTACGCCCTCCTATCTGTTGATGGCTCTGGGTCTTGCCATTGGCTTCTTTACGGGCCGGATGCTCCTGAGCCGCACCCTGCGGGTGTTCTCCAAGCGATCTGTCGCTGCCTTCTTGCTGCTGCTGGTGGCTGTGGCGGGCAGTTTGGTGCTGACCAAGCTGGACCCCCTCGGCATCACCCGATATGTGCCGGAGGCAGATCAGGTGGAAAGCGCCGCCATTTACGGCACGGACAAAATCAGTGTCTACAGGGATAATTACGGTTATGAGCGCTTTGAGATCACCGACCGGGAGGAGCTGCTGCAGCTGCAGGATCTCCACAGGGAGCTGATCAAGGCAGGACCTGTAGCGACTGACGAATATTCCTGCAAGGTGATGGTGCAGTACCGGCTGAAGGACGGCACTGTGATCAAACGCACCTACTGGGTGGATACCCGCAGTTCCGAGGGACAGGGCGTTAAGAGATGGCTCAGCGATGCCCGGTATATTTTCCAGCTGAATGATCCTCAAATGTTGTACGATCTTTTTGAAAGATTCTATGTCAACTGGTCGGCAGACAAATACGGTGAGTATATGGACGGCACGACCGAAACGGATTCGTCGAATAAAGAGCAGCTGAAGGGTCTGCTGGACGCCATCCTTGCCGACTGTGCCGCAGGCAATATGGCCCAGGAATGGGCATTCCATTTGAAGTCGGCCTACAATGAATATTCTGTCGAAACTTACCAGGTGGAACTGCTGGCTGATGAGGCCGCCTATGACAATGGATTCTACGACACCTATCGATTCCGGTATGTGGCGATTTGGCGGGACTCGGTCCACACCAACGCCTACCTTGACGGCTTGTTTGAAGAATTGAACAACAAATAAAAAGAACCCCCGGGTTTACCCGGGGGTTTCCTTTATATCCGTTTATACAGGCACATTTCATACCCGATCCCGTTTTCCTCGCCGCAGAGGAGCACCTCCGCCAGCTTCCACTGGGGATTCTCATCCAGGTTGGGAAAGAAGGTGTCCGATTGGGGCGTCGCGTGAACTTTTGTCACATAGGCAGTGTCACAGTAGGGAAGCATTTGCCGGTAGATACTGCCGCCGCCGATGACCATAGCCCTTTGGGCGGTCTTGGCGAGGGCGAGAGCTTCTTCCGGACTGTGGCAGACTACAACGCCTTCCATCTGCGCGTCCTGCCGGGTCAGCACCACATTCACCCGGTTGGGCAGGGGGCGGCCGCCGGGAAAGTCTGCAAGGGTCTTTCGGCCCACGATCACCATTGCCCCTTTGGTGGTCTCCCGAAAGAACTTCCGGTCGGCAGACAGTGCTACCGGCTGAGTGCCGCAGCAGCCGATGCCCCAGTCATCATATACAGCAACGATCAGTTCCATAGCTTACCTCAGATGGCCATGGGGATCTCAAAATCAAAGGGATGGAACTGGTAGTCCTCCACGGTGAAGCTGTTCTTGGTGAAATCGTAGAAATCGGTGATGGAACTGTCCAGCGTCACCTTGGGGGCGGGGAAGCCTTCCTTTTCCAGCATCGCCTTCACCGCCGGGATATGGCGGTCATAAATGTGGCAGTCGGCAATCACATGGACCAGCTCGCCGGCCTCCAGACCGGAGACCTGAGCCACCATCATCAGCAGCATCGCGTACTGACAGACATTCCAGTTGTTGGCGGTGAGCATATCTTGAGAGCGCTGATTCAAAATGGCGTTGAGGGTGTTGCCGGAGACGTTGAAGGTCATGGAATAAGCGCAGGGGTACAGATTCATCTCGTGCAGATCCTGGAAGGTGTAGATGTTGGTGAGGATGCGGCGGGAAGCGGGGTTGTGCTTCAGATCGTAAAGCATCCGGTCCACCTGGTCGAACATGCCTTCCTTATACTGATGCTTCACGCCCAGCTGGTAGCCGTAGGCCTTGCCGATGGTGCCGTCTTCACCGGCCCATTCGTCCCATACATGGCTGCCCAGATCCTCGATCCGGTTGGACTTCTTCTGCCAGATCCAAAGCAGCTCGTCCAGGGCGGATTTCCAGTAGGTCCGGCGCAGGGTCATAATGGGGAACTCTTCCTTCAGATTATACCGGTTGACCACGCCGAACTTCTTCACCGTGTGGGCAGGCGTGCCGTCAGCCCAGTGAGGGCGGACCTCCAGGTCCGTATCGTAAAAACCGTTGTTCAGAATGTCAAGGCAAGTCTGGCGATACAGTTCGTCTGCTCTGCTCATGGTGATCCCCTCCCAAAGTGGTCTTTTCGCCATTGTACCACAACTTTTTTCAGATTGCTACAGAAAAAAAGAAAAACGGCACAGTTTCGTGCCGTTTTTCGGTTATTCGATGTGGGTGTGATTGCTGATGTGATCCTCGCAGTAGCAGTGGTAGCCTTTGCAGCGGGAGCAGTAGCGGAACTCCAGCTCCGGATTGCTCACATCTGTCCGGCCGCACACGGTGCACCGATGGGTGTAGGGCGCGGTAGGCTTTTGCACCGAGGCCTGATAGGAACCGGCGGTGGGGAAGGGAACAGAGCCGGTCTTCTTGGCGGGCTTTTTCTGAAACAGCCTGCGCGCGTTGATTCGCCAGGACCGGGGGAGCAGATTCAGCACGTCTTTTCCGAAGAAGAGGAAGTAGTTGGCAATGGCTACCAAAGAGTACAGATTGAGGGGGAAAAACTGGATGAGCTGGAACACAGGCAGAAGGGTAAGGACCAGATTTACCAGCGCCAGCACCCATGCCCGTATGGGAATGATGAAAAACAGTAAAAATTGACTGTCCGGATACAGAGTGGCATAGGCGAGCAGAAGGCTCAGATTCAGATAGGTAATGCTGGCGGGCATACCTGTGGCCATAGCGAAAATGTCCTGCAGGATCACGCCGGTAAAATAGAACAGGTTAAACCGCAGTGTTCCCCATGCGTTCTCCACGGCCCGCCCCAGGGAGAAATAGCAGACCAGACCGATGACGGTGCGCAGGGCATCCCCACCGCTATAGGTGAACATATAGGTAAACAGCCGCCATACCTGACCCTGGAGAATCAGCTCCCGGTCAAAACACAGAGCGTAGTACAGTGTGTTGCTCTTGTCCATCATGCTCAGCACATACACCACTGCGCTGCCCAGTATGACATACAGCATCAGATTGGGAATGCCCGCATTCCGGTGCTGGAAACAGAAGCGGTTAAACCGCTGCCTGAGTTTTTTCAATCCTATCAACTCCTCACAAAGTTGCTATTATCATACCATTATTTCTCAAAAAAGTCTATAAAGGAATTATGAACATTTTCCCCGGAAAAATAAGAAAAAGACTTGACATTCCTGCATTTTCGTGTAGAATAATGTAGCAACTGCATATAAGCCTTATCAAGAGTGGTGGAGGGAACGGCCCGATGAAACCCGGCAACCTGTTAAGTCAAGGTGCCAAATCCGGCGGCAACGAGAGATGAGGATTCGATATAAGCGCACATCGGATCTTCGGTGTGTGCAGTTTTTTTGTGCTTAGGATGTATAGAACAGAAAGGAATCACTATGGAAAAAAGATTGTTTACCTCTGAATGTGTCACCTGCGGCCATCCCGACAAGGTGGCAGATGCCATCTCCGATGCGATTTTGGATGCGTGCTTAGAGCAGGATGCCAATGCCCGTGTGGCCTGCGAGACCACTGTCACCACCAATTTTTGCTTGATTTGCGGTGAAATCACCACTACTGCAGTGGTGGACTATGAGGCTGTGGCCCGGGAGGTCATCCGTTCCATCGGCTACACCAATCCGGAGGAAGGCTTTGCCGCTGATACGGTGGAGATCCTCTGCAAGGTGCATACCCAGTCTGCGGATATCGCCCTGGGCACCAATGATGAGGTGGGCGGCGCAGGCGACCAGGGTATGATGTTCGGCGGCGCCTGCACCCAAACTCCGGAGCTGATGCCCCTGCCTGCCGCACTGGCAAGAGCGTTGGCAAACCGCTTGACCCAGTGTGTGGAGAGCAATGACCTGCTGCGTCCCGACGGCAAGACCCAGGTGTCTGTGGAGTTTGACGAAGAGGGCAATGTTGCCGGTATCGACACTGTGGTCGTGTCCATTATGCACAGTCCCGACTTTGAGATGGCCGAGCTGCGCCGCTATGTCAAAGATGGCGTGATCGCTCCCGTGCTGAAGCAGTACGGCTTCGATGTGGAGAAGGTCTCCAATATCCATATCAACCCCACCGGCAATTTCGTCATCGGCGGTCCCAACGGCGATACCGGCCTCACCGGCCGCAAGATCATCGTGGATACTTACGGCGGCTATTTCTCCCACGGCGGCGGCGCGTTCTCCGGCAAGGATCCCACCAAGGTGGACAGAAGCGGTGCTTATATGGCCCGGTATATGGCTAAGAATCTGGTGGCGGCAGGCTTGGCAGAACGGGTTGAGGTCCAGCTGGCCTATGCCATCGGCGTGGCAGAGCCTGTGTCCGTCCGCGTCAACAGCTTCGGTACAGGCAAGATCGCCGACGAGGAGATGACCGCCCTGCTGCGCAAATACTGCGACCTGACCCCCGGCGGCATTATCCGTAAGCTGCAGCTGCGCCGGCCTATCTACAGCCCCACCGCCCGCAAGGGCCATTTCGGCGTGGAGAATCTCCCCTGGGAGCAGACCGACCTGGCAGAAACGCTGCGCAAGGCCATTTAACAGAACAAAAAGCACCCGGAATGATTTCCGGGTGCTTTTTTTATTTGATTATGCCGTGCACGCAGTGTCAGCGGCGACTTACCGCTTAGACGCCGGAGTAGGCTGCGAAACCGCAGTCTACGGGCAGCACCACACCAGTGATGGCAGAGGCGGATCTGTCGTCACACAGGAACAGCGTTGCGCCCAGCAGTTCGTCTGCGTCTACGAAACGGCCGGTGGGAGTGCCACTCAGGATCTTTGCGGAACGGGCAGTGGGAGTGCCATCCTCATTGAACAGCAGAGCCTTGTTCTGAGCAGATACCAGGAAGCCGGGAGCAATGGCGTTGCAGCGGATGCCGGTGCCTGCGAAGTGAGTGGCCAACCACTGGGTGAAGTTGGAGATGCCGGCCTTGGCGGCGGAGTAGGCGGGGATCTTGGTCAGGGGGGTGTAGGCGTTCATGGAGGAGATGTTCAGGATCACACCGGACTTCTTAGCCACCATATCCTTGGCACAAGCCTGGGTGGGCAGGAGAGTGCCCTGGAAGTTCAGCTTGAACACGAAATCCACGCCGCCGGCCTCCAGATCAAAGAAGGACTTTCCGCCCTCCTTGGCCTCGTGCTGATACTCGTTGTCGGTAGTGGCCCGGGGATTGTTGCCGCCGGCGCCATTGACCAGAATGTCACAGGGACCCAGATCGGCAAGCACCGCCTGGTGAACGGCTTCCAAAGACTCCGGCTCCAGCACATTTGCCTTGTAGCCTTCGCAGATAAAGCCTTCTGCCTTCAGCTCGTCAGCCAGCTTCTTCACGGCGTCCTCATTCAGATCAAGAGCTGCAACCTTAGCGCCGCTCTGGGCAAAGGCACGGGCCATAGCGCCGCAGATCAGACCGCCTGCACCGGTGACAACGGCAACCTTGCCGGAAAAATCAATGTTCAGGGGAAGATTCAGCATAGTAATTTACCTCCAATTATTTGTTGGCCAGTTTGTCCAGCATATCCCAGACACCCAGCATGTACATAATACCCAGAGCCCGGTCGTACAGGCCGTAGCCGGGGCGGACCTTGCCGGGACCCTCGTCCCACAGATGACGGCCGTGGTCCGGACGGATGTAGCCTTCGAAGCCGCAGTCGTGGTAGGCCTTCAGGATCTCCAGAATACCGGTGTCGCCGTCGCAGTCCCGGTGAGAAGCTTCGGAGAAGTCGCCGTTCTCAAAGTGCTTGACATTGCGGATGTGGGCGAAGGCAATCCGGTCGCAGTGCTTGCGGACGATATCGGCCACATTGTTGTTGGGGTCGGCGCCCAGAGAGCCGGAGCACAGAGTCAGGCAGTTGTAGGGGTTATCCACCATCTTCAGGAAACGGCCAATGTTCTCCTCGTTGATGAGCAGACGGGGCAGACCGAAGATATCCCAGGGGGGATCGTCCATATGGATGGCCATCTTCACATCGCACTCTTCGCAGGTGGGCATGATCGCCTCCAGGAAGTACTTCAGGTTGGCCCACAGTTTTTCGTGGTCCACATCCTTGTAGTCCTTGAACAGCTGGTCCAGCTTGGCCATACGCTCAGGCTCCCAGCCGGGGAAGGACATATTGTACTTCTCTGTAAAGTCCAGTATGTACTTGGCCATGGCGTTGTAGTCATCCTGGATCATATTCTTCTCGTAGAACAAAGCGGTGGAGCCGTCGCCTACGGGGTGGAACAGATTGGAACGGGTCCAGTCAAAGATGGGCATAAAGTTGTAGCAAATCACCTTGACGCCGTACTTTGCCAGATTGCGGATGCACTGCTTGTAGTTCTCGATGTACATATCCCGGGTGGGCAGGCCGATCTTGATGTCATCGTGGACATTCACGGACTCTACCACATCGATGGAGAAGCCGTATTCATCCAGCTGGCGCTTGACTTCAGCGATCTCTTCCTCTTCCCAGATTTCACCGGGCATTTTGTGGTGCAGCGCCCAGACGATGCTGGTGACACCGGGGATCTGCTTAATGTCGGACAGCTTGATGTTGTCGTTGCCCTCGCCGTACCAACGGAAACCCATTTGCATTGGCATAAGAAACCCTCCATTTGTTATTTTTACTAAAATATAGTGTACCATTAAATAAATGCAATATAAATTGCACGAATTGCTTGAAACATTGCGAATATTGTTGTATACTTTCTGTGAGGTGATTTTATGCGGGAGAGGGCGCAAAAGTTTGACCCCCGTCAGGAAATGCGGGCGGATACTTTTGAGGTATTTCACTATAAAGAACCCCGTCCGGAGGGGGTAGAGGTGCACCACCACGACTTTTATGAGGTGTACTATTTGCTCTCCGGTCAGGTGGAATATTGGGTGGAGGGACGCATTATTCAGATGCGGCCGGGGGATCTGCTGCTCATCAACCCTATGGAGCTCCACCGCCCCATGATCGGGCCTGCCCACGCAGTGTATGAGCGGATCGTACTGTGGATCAACACGGCCTATTTGCAGAGCCTTGCGCCCAACGGCGCTCTGACCCAGTGCTTTGACCCCAGCCTCCCCAATTTGATCTGCCCGACGGCAGCAGAACGGCCGGGAATCCATATGAAAATGAGCGATCTGGTGCGGGAGTATTACAGCGGTGAATATGGCAGCGATACCTGCGCGCTGGGACTGTTTTTGCAGCTGATGGTACAGCTGAACAGAATGGTTTTACACACCGGCTCTCTCCGGCAGGAGCGGCAGCTGTCGCCCCTGGTGCAAAAAGCCCTCCAGCATATTGCCAGCCACATTGCCGAGGACCTGTCTCTGGACAGCATCGCCAGCGCCTGCTATATCAGCAAGTACCACCTGTCCCACGCTTTTAGCCGGGAGGTGGGCATCAGCGTCTACCGCTACATTATGCTCAAGCGCCTGCTGATGGCAAGGCAGCTTCTTGCTGCCGGAGAGCCTGCCGGGCAGGTCTGTACCGCCTGCGGTTTCTCCGATTATACCAGTTTCTACCGGGCTTTCAAGGCTGAGTACGGCGCAAGCCCCGGCACATTCGCAACAGAATAAAAAGCTCCCGGGTGATCCCGGGAGCTTTTTTATTGGTACAGACCGTATTTTTGGATGATCCGCTCCAGCTTGAAAAGGAGAGGCTTGCTCAACAGAAGCAGCGTCAGGAAGGTACAGCTGGCTTGGATTACATTGACGAGGATACCCGCGGTGAACACGGCGATGACGGATGCGGGGGTGAATGTGGTCAGAGTGGTCAGCACAGTAGAGGTGTCTAGAAGAGGACACACCACAAACAGCACCACCGCAAAGCCAAACAAGCTCAGACTCAAAGGATCTTTTGCGGTTCTTTCTTTGCGGTAGTAGCATAATCCCGCGATCAGTCCGCAGCTGCCGTAGGCAAGCATCTGCCAGGGCGTCCAAGGTCCTTGCCCGAAGAGGAAGTTGCTGGCAAAGGCACTGACCGCTCCCACCAGAAAACCCGCCTGGGGACCGAATGCAATGCCGGAGAGAATGATCACCGCGTAAATGGGTTTGAAGTTGGGCAAGAACGCAAACGCTGCCCGGGAGGCTACTGCCAGCGCGCACAGCACTGCGATCAGTACAAGCTCCCGCGCCTGGGGTCTGCGTCCCTCAAAGGCCAGAAAGAAGGGAATGAGGATCCAAACAGTCACCAGTGTGGCGGTGAGATAATAACCTCTGCCCGGCAGATTCCGCCCCAGCAGTAAGGTGGCGGGGATCAGCACCAGCACGGAGATGAGGGTAAGGAGGGTGGTTTTCTTCATAAGACCGCCTCCCCGTTTTGTTTGCAAAGCTTCACCACATCGTCGGCAGTGACGGCGTTTTGAAAAAAGGCGCGGCTCATCCGGTTTGCGGCGGTGGTGTAGAAGCTGTTGCCGCCAAAGAAAGTTTTTGGCGTATGGGTGGTGAGCACCTGACCGTCGAAGAACATACTCACCCGGTCCGCATACCGGGCGCAGAACTCCACATCGTGGGAGACCAGCAGAGTGGTGATACCCTGCTCCTTTAGTTTACATAATATCTCGGCGAGGGTTTCCTTAAAGAAGCAGTCGATGCCCTTGGTAGGTTCGTCCAGCAGAAGCAGCTTCGGCTTTGTCAGCAGCACTTTGGCAAGGGCAGAGCGCTGCTGCTCGCCTCCCGACAGGTCGTAGGGGTGGCGGCTGAGCAGATGGCTGATCTGACACAACTGAGCGGTCTGCCGTACCTGTTCAATGTCACTGCAGACCTCCAGCAGATCCTCTTCCACCGTATCCTTGACGAACAGGCTCTTGGGATCTTGAGGCAGCATGGCAAGGCAGTTTTGGAACAGGCGGCCGTTTTTGTAGGCTTCGGTGCTTTTGCCGAGAACGGAGACTTTTCCGCGGTAGGGTTTGCAGATGCCGCAGATCGTCTTGAGCATGGTGGATTTACCTGCGCCGTTTCCGCCCACGATGGCGTGGATGCGCCCGGCGGGAACGGTGATATCCACTCCCCGGAGCACATCCTGGGAATCCCGCTCATAACGGAACCAGATGTTTTTCAGTTCCAGGGCGGGGGAATTGCTTTCTATATAAGCAGGAGCATTCAGACAGGTGTGTTTGGGCGCAGAGGGGAGGGTGTTGCCCAGCCAGGTGCGGCCTTCCCGGACAGTCAGAGGGCAGTCGCCTGTGCCGCCGGCTCTGTAGAATACCTGCATAGGGGTGGGCATTGCAGCAAACATAGGGTTTTTCTCCTGCCACAGCTGCTGGCCGACTTTCCGCGGTCCGTCCAGACAGACCATCCGCCCCTCGTCCATCACCGCCACAAGATCCGCGGCAGGAAGAATGTCCTCCAGGCGGTGTTCCGTGATGATCACAGTGGTGCCCAGCTCCAGATTGATCTTGCGTACGGTGTTCAGAAAGTCGGAGGCCGCCAGGGGATCCAGCTGACTGGTGGGCTCGTCCAAAACCAGAACATCCGGCTGCATCGCCATAATAGAGGCCAGATTCAGCAGCTGCTGCTGACCGCCGGAGAGGGTGGCCACATCCTTGTGGAACCAGTCCTGAATGCCGAAATAGCATGCCATTTCCGCCACCCGGGTCCGCATAGTGTCCCGGTCGCAGCCGATGCTCTCCAAGCCGAAAGCCAGCTCGTGCCACACTTTGTCGGTGACGATCTGTTCCTGGGGATTTTGCATCACATAGCCGATCCGGCTTGCCTGCTGCAGGGGAGGGATCTGCTCCAAAGGCGTATCTCCAAGGAGGATAGATCCACTGCGCTGACCGTGGGGGGTCAGCACGGATTTCAGGTGCCGCAGCAGGGTGGTCTTACCGCTGCCGCTTTTGCCACAGACGGCGACATAGGCGCCCTGGGGGATATGCAGACAGATATCCTGCAGGGCAGGCGTGTCTGCGCCGGGATAGGAGAAGGTCAGATTTTCGATATGAATATGCGGCATAGCAGCACCTCCTTTACATGGATAAATGTAGGGATCAGAAGATAAAGGCAGTAGATTGGCAGGAACACCGATACCGGCGCGGCGGTGTAGACGGGAATAAACTCCGCGGCGGTAGCGCCGGAGACTGCCCCTGCAATCGTGATGCCCGCGGCAATGACGGTGACCGCCAGCAGACACCAGTCGGAAGATTTCATTCGGTAGATCTGAAAGCTGCTGCGGCGGGCAGTGCCGTAGCCCCGGGAGCGCATGGAGTCGGCAGTGACGATGCTGCTTTCCAGGGCCCAGCCGGTGAGAGCCAGCAGGACAGTTGCGCCTTGGGAGAGTTTTTCTTTGCCGGAGGCTTTTTCACCGCCTTTTCCGATGGCCCGCCGTGCGCCCATGATCTGCTGCGCTTTGGACAGAAGATTGGGGATCAGCCGGAAGACCATCACCAGCAGCAGCGATAAGGAGGGAGCCAGGGAGCCGAACAGAGCGGTAAACTTGTCCTCCGTCATCACGCGGCTGTAGCAGCCAAACCACAAAAGGGTGATGACCAGAATAGCGCCTACGGCCAGACCGTACAGGAGGGCCTCCAAAGTATAGGGCCTGCCGAACAGGAGAAACAAAATGTGGTCTCCCCGGGTGTTAAAGATGGGATTGATGCCGGCGATCACCAGCAGTAGGGGAAGGAGCATCAGCATATGCCGGAGGGCCTTGCGTCCCTGCAAAAGCAGATAATAAGTGCCGGCGCAGACCCCAGCAGACAGCAAATACGCCGGATGCTGAAACACAACTCCGAAGCAGATCGCCCCCAGAAAGAATACAAAGTTCGTCACCGGATGGCATTTGGAAAATCCGTCTTTGGCCACAAAATCCCTCCTTTCAAAAAAAGAAAAGTCCCCGAAAACGGGGACTTTTGGCGCACGAATTACACACGAACAGACCACCCCAAGAGTCCTTCGTTTCGCCTCCAAGGCTGTATTCCGGCTCGTGACGCCCTGTTGCAGATGCCTTCTCGAAATCAATCAATGGCGGCTGCGGCTTACTGTCACTCTACGGCGGCTTGGTACCGCTGGGATATACCCATTCCAATTTCCCTGGAAACGTTCTGTATGGATTTTTTACTAGTGTACCACAGATCTGGCAATTATGCAATGACCAAAGGGGAAAAAACAGTATTTACAAAAAAACCGCGCCGTGGTAAGGTATAAGAAGAAAGAGGGTGCAGCTTATGAGTCTTAAGGAGTTTTTTGCCATCAAAACGCCTCGCCAGAGAAGGGAAGAGGAACGGATTTACGGCCTGTGGGCATTTCCCTATGGCGAAGCCCAAAAGGAAAAAGTGGGCCAGCTGCTGAAAGCCTTGCTTCCCAGGGAGGATAAAGGTATGGCTTTGGCCATCTACCTGATGGGCCGGGAGGGGTATCGGAACGACTGCCCTCTGAAAGAGCCGACAGAGCCTGGGGAAGATCCCTTTGCCGCTGCCGCGGGAGCGTTGCGCAGCGCCCTGCCCAGAAATCTGCGGGAGCAGATCCCCCTGTATTTGGCGCTGATCGAAGCGGATGCCGGCGTGGACGAGAATCTGAATTATCCCACCGCCGAGACGCTCCGGGAAACCGCAGCCACATTGCAGCGGTATATCAAGAGATAAAAAGAGGACGCGATGCGTCCTCTTTTTTGTTTTTTTCCGTTGACAAACAGAAACGGGTGTGTATAATTGTATACAATAATACTGCGACACCAAAAAACGAGATAAGACCAAGGAAGCGAGGAGATTGAAATGTTAGAAATATCCAACAAGACTAACCTATTAGAGCAGAAGTCCTATAAATACTCTCTGCAGGATATTGCCGAGCCCAATCTGCAGCGGGATATCTATACGGAGGGTATGGTACCCAAGGTATCCTTTAATCACCGCCGCGTGCCTTTGAATATGCCGGAGGAGATCTGGATTACCGATACCTCTCTCCGGGACGGCCAGCAGTCCGTGGAGCCCTACAGCGTGGATCAGATTGTGAAGATCTATAAGCTGCTGAGCAAGCTGGGCGGCCCTTACGGCGTGATCCGGCAGACGGAGTTCTTTATCTACAGTCAGAAGGATCGCACCGCCATTGAAAAGTGTATGGAGCTGGATCTGAAGTTCCCGGAGATCACCACTTGGATCCGCGCCAGCAAGGAAGACTTTCAGCTGGTGAAGGACATTGGCATCAAGGAGACCGGCATTCTAGTCAGCTGCAGTGACTATCACATCTTCAAGAAGATGAAGATGACCCGAAAGCAGGCGCTGGAGCATTACCTGGCGGCTGTGTCCGATGCCTTCGAGGCGGGCATTATGCCCCGCTGCCATCTGGAGGACATCACCCGGGCGGACTTTTACGGCTTCGTAGTGCCTTTCGTCAACGAACTGCAGAAGCTCTCCCGGGATGCAGGCATTCCCGTGAAGATCCGCGCCTGTGACACCATGGGCTACGGTGTTCCCTATACGGAAGCGGCTCTGCCCCGAAGTGTTGCCGGTATCATCTACGGCCTGCAGCACTACGCCGATGTGCCCAGCGATATGCTGGAGTGGCATGGCCATAACGATTTCTACAAAGCTGTGGCCAACGCATCCACCGCATGGCTCTACGGCGCATCCGCCGTCAACTGCTCCCTGCTGGGCATCGGCGAGCGCACCGGCAATATCCCCCTGGAGGCGATGGTCTTTGAATACGCCTCTCTGCGTGGCTCTATGGACGGCATGGATCCCACGGTGATCACAGAGATTGCCGAGTTCTTCCAGAATGAGATCCAGTATTCCATTCCGGATATGACTCCCTTCGTAGGCCGCAATTTCAATGTCACCCGCGCCGGTATCCACGCCGACGGCCTGATGAAGGACCAGGAGATTTACACCATTTTCGATACGGAAAAGCTACTTAACCGTCCTGCCACTGTGCAAATCGGTAAGGCCTCCGGCTTGGCCGGCATTGCCTACTGGATTAACCAGACCTACCGCCTGGAGGGGGAGAATAAGCTGGATAAGCGCGATCCGCTGGTGGTTGCTATGAAGGACTGGATTGACAAAGAGTACGAGGACGGCCGGCAAACGGTGCTGGCAAACTCTGAATTGGAAGATAGGATAGCCGAGCTGGCGCCCGGCAGATTTTAAGGAAAAGGTGGCGTCAAAATGAAAAACTTTCAAACAACCTCTCTGGCAGACAGAGTATTTGACAAGCTGGAAGACGATATCATTCACGGCGTGTACGCCCGGGGCGAACTGCTCACAGAATTAAAGCTGGTGGAGCAGCTGGGTGTCAGCCGCACCAAGTCGGAGGCCAAGCGGTCTTAGGAAGACAATAGT
>JAZNAK010000065.1:0-52770 GCA_045586485.1 Faecousia sp.
TCTTGCACCTTTCATCGACAGAAAAATCGGTGAATGAGTTGCAATGATAAATTGGCAATTGAACCAGTGTGCTGAGGACTCTATGTATTCTACAAGTTTCAATTGGTTTTCCAAGGAAAGGCTGTTCTCCGGTTCATCCAAAAGATATAGACCTGGATTCTCCATTCTCTGCAGGAAATAAACCATGGCTGTTTCGCCATTGGATTGTTCCGGTACTTCAGAACCTAACTGCTTTTGCATAAATGCGGACTTGTTGCGTAACGCTTCGTTTCGGGCTTTCCATCGTTCATAATCCTCTAAAGAACGCAAATTTGCCCCGCTCATTATGAGATCGTTGTAATCCTTTTCTGCGTCAGCTCGATCGCCTTGAATGCGATCGTTGATTCTCCGCTGCTTCATCGAGTGTGCAAATACATCGTCGCTGACAATAATTCTGCTGTCGTTTGGGAGATATAGTGCAACGGCCTTTCCCAATTTCTTTCGGACATAACGATCTGTGCCAAGATCGGCATCGAATTCACACAGATCTAAATATTCTTGAAAGAAACGTCCGCTGTTAAACATACTATCCCTTCTAAGACCTAGTTTTTCCGCAATTACATTTAGCGCAGTTGTTTTACCGCTCCCATTTCCACCGCAGAAAATAGTAATTCGGTCAAAACTTACACGGCCAAGACGGTTACGCTCCAAAATGCCAAAGGGATATAGAGAGCCTTTGTGGCTTCGCACTCGAAAATCCTTAAAGGGTCCACTAACTTGATCTTTGTCATCTGGGTATAAAAAGATAACTTCTTCACGCTCGTTAGGGAATTTGAAACTTTGAAGATACAACATGGGCGATAACCTCTTTCTATATTGGATTGATTTTATTTCTTAAATAATAACCCACCGGACGGGACAAAAACGCCCCATCCGGTGGTTAGATAGTATTATTTTTGAAAGTGTGGAGCACTTATGAATATAGACTTTTGCTCAAAAAGTAGCTTGTACACGTTCAGCCGTTGTTTAAATATATTGAAAAACAAAGGATCTTATTATAAAATGTAGATAATTAATGTGCGTAACAACAAACAGTACAGATAAAGGATGGTACATGATATGGATAAGATCGAAACACAAATTGTTGGGTTGATTCAAAGCAAAGGTAAATCTGCTGACAAAATGACATCTGCCTTTAAATTTATTGGAAACGGAAGTATGGAGGAAGGCATTAAGCGATTTGCAAAATTTTTCTCAGATTCGGGTTATAGTAAAGGAGAGCATGTTGGAATTATTAAAGGTATAAGTGGAACGCTTGGCGGAATTACCGCAGCGTTTCTGATTTATCAATTGGTGCAGTATATCAGACAACAAATTCAAAAGCAAAAAGAGTTGGAGAAAGAGGGAAAAGAAATTATCGCTGCTTTGGAAAGCATACCTGATGAGGAGCCTGAGGAAAAAGCAAACGCGTGTCAGGAGGAGTAATCTCTTATTCAGACTTTATATGCGGCAATTATTATGTATAGAAAGAAGACGATATTATGAAGCTTGCAGGCTTTTCGGTTACAAATTATCGCAGTATTACTACAGCGCATAAAATTCGCACAAATAATATGACCGTTCTTGTTGGCAAAAACAACGAAGGTAAATCTAACATTCTTCGAGCATTAACACTTGCAATGAATATTATGAAGGCATACGCTGACGAACCACGGTCATTGTCGGTTTTTCCTCGTTATCGTAGAAATTCCTTTGTTTGGGAACGTGATTATCCTCAATCGCTTCAAGTAAAAAATCCTAATGGATACTCATCAATTGACCTAACATTTGAATTATCCGAACAAGAGTATGCAGATATAAGAAATCTAACAGGAATAAGATTATCAAGCAACATTCCGGTTAGGGTCTCGGTCAACCATTCTTCAGCAAAAATTGATATTCCTAAGAGAGGAACCCCAGCATTTTCTGATGCTGTAAAAAAACAGAAAATCATTGAATACGTTTGTAATAAGATTGATTTTAATTTTATTCCTGCTGTTCGTACTGACCAGGATGCAATTCGTGTGGTTGAATTTTTGATTGAAAGAGAATTGTCTCTTTTAGAAACAGATCCCCAATACATTTCCGCTAATGGTGTCATTAATCAACTGCAGCAAGTGGTTTTGGATCGCATAGCATCTCAAATTGTGACGCCATTACAGCAGTTCCTCCCCTCAGTCAAAGATATTCAGATTCGCATTCAGAAGGAACAGCGTCGTGCAGCAATGAGACGAAATACAGAGATCATTATTGACGATGGAACACCAACGCCAATTCAGCAAAAAGGAGACGGAATAAAAAGTCTTACTGCTTTGGCAATGTTAAATATACCAAGTCAAAGAAACAATGTTTCTGTAATTGCAATTGAGGAACCTGAATCGCATTTGCATCCAGAAAGTGCACGCCAGTTATATGACACAATACTTTCTCTTGCGCAGAGCCATCAAGTTGTACTTACCACACACAGTCCTCTCTTCGTTAATCGCGCAAATCTAAATGAAAACATCATTGTCAATGCAGGCAAAGCAACCCCTGCCAAAAAGATCAAAGAGATTCGCGATGTTTTAGGAACCAAAGTGTCAGATAATCTGATAAATGCAGAAAAAGCATTAATTGTCGAAGGCGAAGATGATAAGATTGTAATCGAAAAGCTTTTACCCGTTATGAGTGAAAAACTAAAGAAAGCAATCCAAAACGGAACGTTAATCGTCGATTATATTGGTGGTGCAGGTAATCTTCCTTATAAACTTAGCTTCTATCGTAATTTGCAATGTGAGTATCATGTGTTGTTAGATAACGATGAAGAAGGAAGAAGAGCTGGGCAGCGCGCTGAAAACGAGGGATTATTATCTGTAAGAAACGCTACTTACACGATATGTAACGGTTCCCCTAATTCAGAGATTGAAGATTGTTTTGAATTGTCAGCCTATAAGGATGCAATACAAAACGAATTCGGTGTAAATCTAAGTGTGGCCGCATTTAGAGGTAATCGGAAGTGGTCTGATCGAGTAGCAGATTGTTTTAGAAGCCAAGGTAAAACTTGGAATGAAAACATAGAGAAGCGTGTTAAGCTCTGTGTGGCAACAAATTTACCTGCAAATGATAATACTGCGTTAAATCAGCATAAACGGTCTTTTGTAGATGCATTGGTCGTTGCCCTGAATGATCTTGTCGGTTAATAATAATTCTGTGTTTCAGTACCTGCTATGGGCGATATTTTCCCTTATTTTTTCCCTTACGGGGATAGTAAACGATGGTTAAAGGCGGTTGAAAATGGTAGATGAATGTTCGGAATTGGCTAGTATTTGATAGCAAACAGCTAACTTTGGTTAAAGAAAGTAAATATCCAGCCAAATTCAAATCCCTCTCACTCCGCCAATAAAAAACACCACCCATCGGGTGGTGTTTTTGTTATTTATGCAGTGCTTTTCGCAGCACTGGGACAATCAATAGCGCCACGCCACCGCCAATGAGGGCAGTGAAAAGCTGAGGCCAGGAGAATGTGGCAGGCAAAGCATTCAACATCGGCGCCTTTAATACGCCGGCTGCCAGCAGCCGATCAGCAAACACGCCGCAGATCAGCCACACCACAATCCCGTAAAGAGCGGCAAACTTGGCAACGGCAGCTGTGACCCACGCCACAATTTGCCGCAGAATCCTTTTGCTGTCTTTTCCTGCGATGAAATACAAGATCAGCACAAACACAGTGTTGCCGATCATAATGGCGGGTACGGTTAAAATCTGGGGCGCAATGCCCAAGAGGTACGCCAGCACCGGGGAGATCACCGCCACGGTAATGCCGCTATAGATGCCTGCAAACAGCACAGTGACTGCAAGGACGGCATTCACTACCGAGCCGGTGACCAACTGTCCCAGCGGTTTTGTCAGTGCCTGCAAGGCCACAAGGAGCGCCAGCATAACCGCCGTCTGTGTAAGATACCGGATCTTCTTATTCATAGCACTGCCTCACTTTTTGCCATCACCCGCGCCATAGACCGGGTGACTGCCGCGCAGTTCTTTGCCGCAATGGCCTCAAAGGTAGGATAGTCCATTTCCGCAGAGTCATCCGCCTTATCGGAGATGGCACGAATAATCACAAATGGAACTGCGTTGCGCCAGGCCGTATGAGCAATCGCCGCGCCCTCCATTTCCGTACACAGGGCGCCGGTATTTTCAATTATGGTATTCTTTTGTTCCTTTTGGCAGACGAACTGATCACCGCTGGCCACCGTTCCCACATGGGCGTGGCCGGGAGCTTGGGCATCGGCAGCACCGTAGGCAAGATCGATCAAATTGCCGTCTGCAGGAAATGCCCGGACAGGCAACCCGGGGACTTGACCCACCGTGTAATTGGGGTTGATGACATGGCAGTCAAAATCATGGTAGATCGCGTCCCGGCTGATAACGAAATCTCCGATATCCAGTTTGGCATTCAATGAGCCTGCGACGCCTGTATTCACAATATGGGTGACCTGGAAGCAGTCGCAAAGAGCCTGGGTGCACAGCGCAGCATTGACCTTACCCACGCCGCATTGTACCACAACAACCTTCAGTCCTTCCAGCATGCCCTCACAATAGACCGCGCCGGCAACGACCCGCTCAGTTTTATTCTCCATTGTTTCTTTCAGCATGGCGACTTCCACATCCATTGCGCCGATTATGCCCAGTTTCATCTTATTTCTCCTTTACTCCGGATATACCAATCGTGTCTCATCCGCATTTTCCAGCAAAGCGCTATACTTTCTGCCCCAGTAATTGGCCATGGGCAGATTCATGTCCAAATAATTTCCGCAGTCCTTTGCGCTGGCGCCGGGAATCTCACCTTGGAAATCCGCTATAAACCGGAAACAGTTTTTCACCAGTTCCAAAACATCCCGGGAATTATATGCGCCCACCAGAAGCAGATAAAAGCCCGTGCGGCAGCCCATAGGGCCAAAATACAGGACCCGTTGCTTCCATTCAGGGTCATTGCGTAAATAGGTTGCGGCCAAATGCTCGATAGTATGCATCTCAGCGGTATTCATCACCGGCTCCTCATTGGGGCTGGTCAGCCGCAGGTCAAAAGTCGTCACCGTTTCCGATCCAACAGAGTCCTGCCGGGAGGCATAGAGGCCCGGCTGCAGTTTGATATGGTCAATGGTAAAGCTTGTAATCTTTTCCATAAGCGTTCTCCTTGTCCTAAATATGGTTTCATAATACTCCAAAAAGCCGGATTTGGCAAGCGCAAAGCAATAAACTGCCGGTTGACCTCCGTTCAACTGTCTGTTGAGTGAGGCTTATTTAGAAATTAACGAATGATTGATAGCATTTTTCCCGGTTTTGTGCAATAATATCGGTAAACAAGGTATGGAGGTGCCAATATGGATAATACGCTCGGTAATCGAATCTCTCAGAATCGCAAGCGTCTGAAGCTAACACAAGATCAGTTAGCTGAACAACTTGGGGTCACTGCGCAGGCGGTGAGTAAATGGGAAAATAATCAGTCCTGCCCGGACATCACGATACTCCCCCGGCTGGCGGAGATCTTCGGCGTCACCACAGACGAACTTCTTGGGCACAACACCGCTCAGTCAGTCCGCCCTGCTGAAGTGGTGAATGAAGGTAATGAGAGTTTTCATGCCCGGAAAGGAAACTGGCAGTTCCAGTGGGACAGTGGTCGGCGGAGCGCCCTGGAATTTGCAATCCTTGTCATTGCCGTTGGCGCGCTGTATCTTGCGTCCCAGTTGCTGAGTTGGCAGCTTTCCCTCTGGGACATTCTCTGGCCCACAGCGATCCTCGTATTTGGACTCGGCGGCATTACAAAAAGTTTTTCCTTCTTCCGCATCGGATGCGTTCTCTTTGGCGGTTATACTCTGGCAGATGCGCTGTTCCGGTTCCCCTTTGACCTGGAGGGAAATCTGATCTGGGCAGTTCTGATCATTCTGTTCGGCTTCAGTTTGCTGGCAGACGCTGTCAAGAAGGCCAAAAAGCCGCGTTTCAGCATCCACATTCCCTCCGCCAAAGGAAACCGCTATGACTATGTCTGCGACGGTGACTGCTTTACATACACCAGCAGCTTCGGCGAATATGAGCAGCCGGTGATTATGGACTCTCTCCGTCACGGAGATATTTCTGTCAGCTTTGGTGACTATACCGTTGATCTGACAAAGGTTTCTTCCGTGGCCGACGATTGCAGCATTGACATCACCGGCAGTTTTGGTGAGCTGAACCTTACAGTACCCAAAAAGTACCAGGTGATACCCGAACTCTCCACCGGTTTTGCCGAGGTGGATACCACTGGCGCGCCGGATGCTGAGCCGGAGGGTCAGATCACCCTGACAGGCAGTATCAGCTTCGGGGAGCTGACCATTGAATATGTTTGAGCAAATAGCCCGGATGCGAAAATCCGGGCTATTTGTCATTTGGAGGATTTTTCTTGCATTTTGTTGTATATGCCGATATAATATTAACAAATACTATACCAAAGAAAGGTGGCAATACACATGGATGCGCAGAACAACCAGCCTGAACGCCCGGTGAATCCCCGGCGCAGAAAGCGCTCTAAAATGCAGATCTTTAAGGAAGTCTATCTTCCTGTTATCATTGCAGGCCTTGCTATTCTTCTGATCCTGATCTTCATCATCGGCTCTATCGTCAGAGCCGTGCAGAAAAACAAGGCAGAGATTGATGCCAGTATTGCCTCATCCTACGCCCAGGCAGCTGAGGAAGAACGGCAACAGCAGGAAGCTGACGCTTTGCTGGCTCAGGCCGCAGAATTGGCTGCCGGCTACGACTACGATGGCGCCATTGCTTTGCTGAACACCTTCAGCGGTGAAATGAACAATTTCCCGCAGGTGAACGATCAGATCGTCGCCTATGAAAAGGCTAAGAGCAAGCTGGTGGCATGGGACGATCCCAGCAAGGTGGTAAACCTCTCCTTCCAGCTTTTGGTTGCAGATCCCGACCGCGGTTTCTCCCACGACACCTATGGCTATTCCATCAACCGCAATTTTGTCACAACAGAAGAGTTCTCCAAGATCCTCCAGCAGCTGTATGACAACGGCTATATCCTGGTAGGTCTGGATGACATCGTCTCTGTTGAGACCGGCAGCGACGGTCAGGCAGTCTATAAGCCTAAGACGCTGTATCTGCCTAACGGCAAAAAGCCGGTCATGCTGACGCAGACCAATGTAAACTACAACTACTATCTCATCGACAGCAACGGTGACAAAGTGCCCGATGCAGGCGGTACAGGCATTGCCAGCAAGCTTTTGTGGGACGGCAGCAAGTTCTACAACGAAATGGTAGATGCCTCCGGCCAGACCGTCACCGGCAACTATGATTTGGTACCCATCCTGGAGGCCTTCGTGGCAAAGAATCCCGGTTTCTCCTACAGAGGAGCGAAGGCAGTCCTTGCCCTTACCGGTTATAACGGCCTGTTCGGCTACCGCACCCATCCCAGCGCCAAGGAGCTCTTTGGTGAGGACGCCTACAATCAGGCTGTAAAGGACGCCAAGGCAGTTGCCACAGCTCTTCGTGACAACGGCTACACTCTGGCCTGTTACACCTACGAAAACATCGGCTACGGCGACAGCAGCCTGTCCGCCATCAAAAGCGATATGAGCGGCTGGACAGAAGAGGTCGTTCCCCTCCTGGGCAATCTGGATATTCTGGTCTATGCTCAGGTGTCTGACATCACCTCTGAGACTGTTTACGCCGGAGAAAAGTACGATACCCTCCGCAACCTTGGTTTCCGGTACTACCTTGGCTTCTGCCTGGACGGCAAGCCTTGGATGACTGTCACCAACAACTATGTCCGTCAGGGCCGCATTCTTGTGACCGGCGCCAATATGGCTCACCACGCCGATTGGTTTGCCTCCCTCTTTGATGCCGCCGGCATTCTGGATCCTGACCGCGGCAACGTTCCCCAATAAACATTGACTGCGCCGGGCAACCGGCGCAGTTTTTCGAAAGAGGTAAAGCAGATGGAAATTAAACCCGGCAGATACCGTCATTTCAAAGGCAAGGAGTACATCGTACTAGGGATTGCCAGTCACTCGGAGACACTGGAGCCTATGGTGGTATATCAGGCCCAGTACGGCGAAAAGGGCCTTTGGGTCCGCCCGGCAAACATGTGGAACGAGACTGTGGCGCGGGATGACTATCACGGCCCCCGATTCCAATACATCGGTGAAGAATAAAAAAGCAGGTGCAAAAGCACCTGCTTTTTTTATTGATTTCCTCGCAGTTCGATGATCTGGTCTCTCAGCAAGGCCGCGTACTCGTATTCCATCATGCGGGCCGCTTCCTTCATCTGCTTTTCCAGACGGGCGATCTCCCGTTCCTTCTCGGCCTTGGTCATCTTCACACCTGTGCGGCCCTTTCGTTCCGCCGTGGGCGAAGAGATCTCTATCAGATCGCGAACGGACTTAATAACGGTCTTGGGCGTGATGCCGTTTGCCTTATTGTAGGCGTCCTGGATCTCCCTGCGGCGCTTTGTCTCGTCGATGGCCACTTGCATGGACCGGGTGATTCGGTCGGCATACATAATCACGCGGCCGTCTGCGTTTCGCGCGGCGCGGCCAATGGTCTGGATCAAACTGGTCTCGGATCGGAGGAAGCCCTCCTTATCCGCATCCAGGATTGCCACAAGACTCACCTCCGGAAGGTCAAGACCTTCCCGAAGGAGATTGATACCCACCAGCACATCAAACTTAGCCATACGAAGATCCCGAATGATCTCCATGCGCTCCATGGCGCCGATGTCCGCGTGCATATACCGCACCCGGATACCCGCCTTCTGCAGGTAAATAGTCAGGTCCTCAGCCATCTTCTTTGTCAGGGTAGTAGCAAGCACCCGCTCTCCCCTGGCGGCTCTTGTATTGATCTGCCCTATCAGGTCGTCAATTTGCCCTTCCACAGGTCTGACCTCCACTATGGGGTCAAGAAGGCCGGTGGGACGGATAACCTGCTCCACTATCTGTCCGGAGCGGGTCTGTTCGTACTCTGCAGGGGTGGCAGAAACATAGATCACCTGGTTGATCTTGGAATCAAACTCAGTAAAGTTAAGAGGACGGTTATCGTATGCCGAGGGCAGTCGGAATCCGTAATTCACAAGGGCATCTTTCCGGCTTCTGTCTCCTGCATACATTGCGCGGCACTGGGGCAGCGTCACATGGCTCTCGTCCACAAACAGCAGGAAATCCTCGGGAAAATAGTCAAGAAGCGTCGTCGGCGGAGTGCCCGGAGCGCGACCCTGGATCACCCGTGAGTAGTTCTCGATACCGTTGCAGAAACCGATCTCCGTGAGCATTTCCAGATCGTAGGCAGTCCGCTGAGAGATGCGCTGGGCCTCCAGAAGCTTATTATTTTCCTTAAAATAAGCCACCTGCTGATCGCACTCTTTCCGGATCTCCGCCATAGCCCGTTCCATTTTCTCCCGGGAGGCCACATAGTGGCTGGCAGGATAGATAGCTACATGGTCAATGTATCGCTCCACCATACCGGTGACGGCATTGATCTCAGAAATCCTGTCAACCTCATCGCCAAAGAACTCTACGCGGATTCCCCTGCCGGTCCAGTATGCAGGATAGACCTCCAAAGTATCGCCACGGACACGGAACTTATTGCGGGAGAAGTCGATATCGTTGCGCTCGTAGCGGATCTCCGTCAGCTTGCGCAGCACACGGTCCATAGGATGCTGCTGACCCACCCTTAGGGAGATCACCATACTCTTATAGTCAATCGGGTCACCCAGACCGTACAGACAGCTGACAGAGGACACCACGATCACATCCCGCCGTTCAAAAAGGGCGGATGTGGCGCTGTGGCGCAGACGGTCGATCTCCTCATTCACCGCGGAGTCTTTCTCAATGTAGGTATCCGTATGGGCGATATAGGCTTCCGGCTGATAGTAATCGTAATAGGAAATAAAGTACTCCACCGCATTGTTGGGGAAGAACTCCCGGAACTCAGAACAGAGCTGCGCAGCAAGGGTCTTAT
Source organism: Faecousia sp. (assembly GCA_045586485.1). Taxonomy (GTDB): domain Bacteria; phylum Bacillota; class Clostridia; order Oscillospirales; family Oscillospiraceae; genus Faecousia. Next base: position 10,000 of record JAZNAK010000065.1, read on the forward strand.
TGTGGGCAAGGACCAAGGTGGGGCGGTTCAGTTTCTCAATAACAGATGCCATCGTATAGGTCTTGCCGGAGCCGGTCACGCCCAAAAGGGTCTGCTCCCGCAGGCCGTATTCTACGCCGGCAGCCAACTTTTCGATTGCCTCCGGCTGGTCGCCGGACGGCTTAAAATCAGACTGCAATACAAACTTGTCCATGCCCTCACCTCCTCTATGGCTACTATGCCCTAAATTGCTGAAAACAGTATAGCACAACGAGCGCAATCTGTAAACAAAAGAACAAAAAACAGCACCTTGCAGATTGCAAGGTGCTGTGATTTTTACTGAACAACAGTAATGCCGATGATGTGGGGGTTGGGGCCCTGATACCAGTACAGGAAGCACTCGATATCCACAACATTGCCTGCGGCCAGATCGCCTGCGTCGATATAAACATCGGTGCTGGGATCGGTCAGATAGCGCTCTACGCAGAAGTCGTAGGAAGCGCCGTTGTAGCTCAGGGTCAGGTAGATGTCGTCGCCGGGCTCGCCGTTCTTGTACTCAACTGCTTCAACAGTCATGCCCTTGAACAGGACCTTCTCGTTCTGATGGTCAATCAGCTCGTCGGTACCCAGCAGAGCAGTCACATCCAGAGCCTCTGCGATGAAGGCTTCGCCTTCAACAAACTCAAAGGTGCCGTCCATGATCTCAACTTCGCCTTCCCATGCGCCCTTATGACCGGTGATCTTGATCTTGGTGCCAGGAACCAGCTTTGCAGCATCCTCTTCGGAGCAAGCCATCTCATAGGCAAAGTAAGCGCCATCTTCGCTCTGGCAGTAAGCAGTGATCTTGTTGTCCCACCAGGACTGGGTAGCCTGGATATAGGTCTCAACAACGACCTTAGCGTCCAGCTCAGCAGCAATGTACTCTTCGTGAGTCATCACTTCGTCAGCCACAGTAGCTTCGGTAGCATCGGTAGCCTCAGTAGCCTCGAAAGCCTCGGTGCCCTTGGTGGCGTCAGTGGGATCGGTTGCGTCAGGGGTATTGGTACAAGCAGCAAAAGCCAGGACCATAACCATGACCAGGAACAATGCAATTAACTTTTTCATTTTTCATACTCCTTTTTTGTTTTGTGTTTTTGAACAGGTACATTATACACCTGTTTTATTAAAAATCAATCTTTTTTCATCTTTTTCTTCTTTTTAATTGCGGCGCAGGACACATAAGCACCCATTGTGAGCCAACAGACCGCCAGACCAATGAGAAGATACTTTGCCGTTTCGGGCAGCGCTCCCATCTCCACCGCAACATTTCTCGTTGTGATCTGATCCAGCCGGTACAGGGATGTGACATCTGCATAGAGGGCATCAAAGTAGGCGTCATCCACCGTCTCTCCACGGCGCACCGACTTGGTCACATTTTCGATCAACTGGCCGGCAGCATTCCGCAGAGATGCCGAGCCGTTGAAGACCGGAGTCACAAAGGTGTAGTCCATGTGGTCCAGCAGCAGCTTTGTGGCATCGATCTTGATGTCGTAATACAGCTCATTATCCTCTCCCCTGCGGCTGAGATAGTCCTGATACACATCGCTTTCCTGGGCCTTTGTGGTCACAGGCACATAGCCCTCTGTCTGGGCATAGGCGATCTGAACGGAGTTGGTCAGCATAAACTGGGCAAAGAGCCAGCTTGCCAGCACCTGCTGGGGATCATCCTTGTTGAACAGACACATAGACGGACCCTGAGAGATCATCTCAAGACGCTGGGTATTGTACTGCGGTATGGGCAGGACCACTGTCTCAAACTCCACCAGCTCATCCTCAGGAATGTCGATTAGAGGGGCGTTGCTGCCCATCCAGGTAGCGCCGGCAGTAGAGTCAATGGCAAAGATGCACTGGCCGGCATTGAGGAAATTGGCCGGGTATCCACCGATCTTAAAGGTGGAGAACGCACCGTAGCCGGTATACTCTGCCACGGTCTGCAGCGCCTGCTGGGTCGTGTCGTTAAAGATCAGGATCTCGCCGGCATCGGTGGAGTAGCCGGCATTTTGCTGCGCCAGGATTTGAATCATCATATTGTCTGTAGACTTATAGATGAAGGGGATCATCACCTTCTGTCCGTTGACAATGTAATTGCCTTCGGCATCCTTCTGGGTAGCAGCCTTGCTGACCTCCCAAACGAAATCCCAGGTCAGCACCTTAGGCACAGCATAGCCCAGCTTTTCCACATAGGTCTTATTCACATAGCAAGCCTCTGTAGAGCGCATAAACGGCAGCGCATAGTGGTGGTTTTCGATCTTACCCTCTTCCAGGAACTTTAGTACGATCTCATCCACTGTAGGCGCGTCAAAGCGCACCTCGCTGCCTCCCAGGCCGTAGCGGGGGTCTGTCAGCAATGTATCCAGCTGCACAACGGTATCCTTGCCGGTGAGATAGGTGGCGATATGGTCGGGATAGGTAATGCAGACATCGGGCGTGGTATTGGTTGGGATATTGGTGATCACATCGTTGTAGATCCTGCCATAGTCCGTATACAGACGCAGATTTACCTTGATGTTGGGATAAATCGCCTCAAAATCGGCGATGGCCTGCTTGTAGATCCCCACCTGGGTCATATTGGTGTCATTTTTAGCCCAGAAGGTGACCTCATAATTGCGGGAGGTATCAAAGGCTTCCGGAACTGCAAAAGCCGATGCCAGTTCCTCGTCATAGGACGCCGTGGCAAGATTTCCGTGACAGGCGCACATGGAGATCAGCAGGCTCACAAGGAGCAGCAAAGAGAGAATCTTTTTCATCCCTTGGTACCTCCCCGGGACACGCCCTCCATAATTTTGTTCCGGAATATCAAGAACAGCACGATCAGCGGCACGGAAATAGAGACCACCGCTGCCATCATTGCAGGAATATTCTCCCGGCCGAAGCCGTTTTCCCGGATGGCCTGAATGCCGTTGGATACCAGGAAATGGCTCTCCCGATCGGTGATCAATCGGGGCCACACATAGGAGTTCCAACATTCAATAACCTTCAGTATGGTAATGGTCACCAGCGTAGGCTTGCATATGGGGACCATTACCCGGAGCAGATACCGCATATCAGTGGTGCCGTCCACCTTCGCCGCATAGTACAGTTCATTGGGGATCTGGGCGAAGTTCTCCTTCAGCAGGTAGATATAGAACACAGAGGTGACCGACGGCAGAATTAGGCCGCCAAAGGTGTTGCGCATATCCAGGTTGGTAATGGTGACGAAGTTGGTGATGACCACCAGTTCATTGGGGATCATCATCAGGGCAAGAAACAGGGTAAACACCAGATCTTTGCCTCTAAAGTTCAGTCTGGCAAAGGCAAAGGCTGCCAGCACAGTGACGACAAGCATAATGCCGGTGGTTGCGAGGGTGAAAATCAGTGTGTTCAGGAAATAGTCGGCAAGAGGCACTGCAGTAAATGCCTCAATATAGTTTTGGATGGTAGGGGCAAGGGTAAAGAGCTTGGGGATATACTCGGAGTTGTAAGAGCCGTAGCTTTTTACGGAGGTGAGGATCATCCAGTAAAAAGGAAACAGCACCATAATCGCCCAAACTGTCAGGCAGGCATAGACCACAGTCTTCCCCGCTGCTTTGCGGATCTTTACGGAACGACCAATCTTTTCGTAATCCATATCTGCACCCCCTTAGTAATGGACATGTTTCCGGCTGACCAGGAGGTTGATGCAGGTAATGGTCAGCACAACGGAGAATAGAATGATGGCAGCCGCAGAGGCATAAGAGGGATAGCCGCCACTGTTGCCGTAAAGCATATCGTAAACATAGCCCACAATGGTATTCATTTCCGCAGCGTTCAGATCTGTCCCGAAGAGAGCCACCGCATCGCTGTAGGCCTTAAACGCGCCGATGAAGCCGGTGATGATCAAATAGAACAGCGACGGAGAGATCATGGGCAGCGTGATCCGGGTGAATCTACGCAGGCGGGTGCTTCCGTCAATCTTGGCTGCGTTGTAGTAGGTCTCGTTCACGGATGCAAGCGCAGTGGTCAAAATCAGGATCTTAAAGGGCATGACCACCCAAATGGTGTAAAAGCTCAGCACAAACATCTTCGCCCAGTATGGTCCGCCGATAAAGTCCACAGACTCACCGCCAAACCACTGGATGATCAGGTTCACAAAGCCGTCGGTATAGGGGGTCTTTTGGAACAGGATCATAAACACGAGGCCCACTGCCAGGGTATTGGTCACATAGGGAAGAAAATAGATTGTCTGAAACAGCTTCCGCAGGCCCTTGATGGAATTGAGAGCCAGGGAAATCAGCAGGGCGATACCTGTGGACAGAGGCACGGTGATGACCACCAGCAGCAGTGTATTCTTCAGTGCCTGCAAAAAGTAGGGATCGTGGAGAACATACGTGTAATTATAAAGGCCCACACCGAAGTAGGTCTGGGAGGCGGAATGAAATCCCTCCTCAAAGGAATAGATGAACACGTCGATCAGAGGGTACACCATAAATGCACCCAGGAAAAGAATCGCCGGCAGTAAATACAGCCAGCCTTTTAGCTTTCTGTCTTCCATATTTCACACTCCCGTCTTCCCAAAGAAATCACGCAGTATCAAATAGTCTTCCATTCTACTGGTATTATAGTCAATTCCCTCCTGCTTTGCAAGAATATTTATTTGTCCGTAGCTTTTTCCGGAGGCATGTGCTATAATATGGAAACTTTCTAAACTGGGGAGGCAGCATTATGGTGCTTGTAAACGGACGGCCGGAGGATACCACCGGCAGATTGGAAAAAGAGATCCGTGTTTACGATCTGCTGGACAGTCTGGGTATTTCCTATCAACGGGTAGACCATCCGGCAGCTATGTCTATGGAGGCTTGCGCTGAAATCGACAAAGTTCTTTCGGCAACCACTTGCAAGAATCTGCTTCTGTGCAACCGGCAGCAGACAGATTTTTATCTATTCTTAATGTCCGGAAATAAAGTATTCAAAACCAAGGAACTGTCTGCTCAGCTGGGCGTGTCCCGGCTGTCCTTCGCTTCCCCGGAGGCTATGGAACAGTATCTTGATATCACACCCGGCTCATTAAGTGTATTTGGCCTCATGAACGACAAGGATAACCGGGTGAAGCTGGTGATCGACAAGCCGATCCTGAACGGAGAGCACATTGGCTTCCACCCCTGCATCAACACCACCACCTTGCGAATCAAGATGGTAGATCTGCTGGAGCGGATCATTCCTGCCATGGCTCACACGCCTACCTTCGTGGAACTGCCTTAAATGCACAAAAACTGCCCCGCCTAACGGGGCAGTTTTTCATTTCCCTTGGCGCCACAGCTTCTTCAGGAGCAGATCCAGTAGGACAAAGGTCACATTTCCAAGGACAAGAAGGATTGCGCCGCCAAACCAGCCAAGTTCCGCATACTCCCGGGCAAGGTCTTCCATTCCGAACAGTTTCAGCAGCAGCAAATACATACACCCGATGGCGCAGTTAAACAGGGCGATCTTCCCTGCCCAACCCCAGCGCTGTTTGTCAAACCAGGGCTTTACAAAGGGGTAATACCCCAAAAACAGAAACGTCGCCGCTGCCTCCTTGTCTGGTGCAAGGAGCAGACTCAAAATCGCCACTGCGCCGTACCAGCACCAGGCGATTCTCTTTCCACAGGTGCGGAACACCACTTGTCCGGTGAGCGTGGCAAACATGGGACACACAAATGTGGCCAGGGGGATCAGTCCGCCCAAGCACATGATCACCAGAGCCACAGCTGTGAGCATACCCCCAAGAGCAATGTTTTTTACCGATTTATTTCTCATTATTTACGCCCTATCTTCCGTGATTTGGCCTTATTATAGGTCAGCAACGGGAAAAATGCAATCCTTTATTGACACCTGCGGTCATTTGAACTATATTGGACTTATGCAAAAGGAGGTATCTGTATGGAAATAACAGTTGGTATGAAAGGCGAAGTATCTACAGTCGTGGAGCGGGAGGATACCGCCTACGAGGTAGGCTCCGGCGCTCTGCTGGTCTATGCTACGCCCTGCATGGTCGCCTTGATGGAAGGTGCTGCCTGCGAGGCAATTGCACCGGCATTGAGCGACGACAAAACATCCGTTGGCACAGAACTGAACATCTCCCATCTTTCCGCAACCCCAGTGGGTCTCGAGGTGCGAGCTGAGGCAGAGGTCACAGAGGTGGACGGCGCGGCCATTACCTTCCGCGTGACGGCCTACGATGAAGCAGGCAAAATTGGCGAAGGCACCCACAAGCGTTTTGTGGTCAGCACTGAGCGGTTTCTGAACAAGGCCTACGGTAAATTATAACAGGCAAATAAAGCCCCGGAATGCTTACACATTCCGGGGTGTTTTTTATATTTCTTGTCTGCCTTCCAGCGCCCGGGAGAGAGTCACCTCGTCGGCATATTCCAGCTGGCTGCCGACGGGTACACCGTAGGCAAGGCGGGTCACCTTGACCTCCATGGGCCGCAGCAACCGGGAAATGTACATTGCCGTAGCCTCCCCTTCCGTGTCCGGATTGGTTGCCATGATCACCTCACGGACCTCGCTTGTGCCCACTCGGTGCAGCAACTCTTTAATGCGGATGTCGTCCTGGGTGACGTGGTTCAGCGGGGAGATCACACCGTGAAGCACATGATACACACCCTTAAACTCCCGGCTGCGCTCCATGGCGATCACATCCTTGGGCTCTGCCACAACGCAGATCAGGCTGTGGTTGCGGGAATCGTCACTGCAAATGGGGCAGATTTCCCGGTCGGTCAGATTTTGACACACCGGGCAGGTATGGACCGTATGCTTCGCCTCCAAAATAGCATCTGCAAAGGCCTGCGCCTCAGACTGGGGTAATCCCAAAACATAGAACGCAAGACGCTGGGCAGTCTTGCCGCCAATACCGGGAAGTCTCGCGAACTGATCCGCCAGATCCTGCAGAGCTGCGGGGAAATACTGCATACTGCCTCCTTAGAACAGACCGCCCAGATTCAGGCCGCCGGTAAGCTTGGACATATTGTTTTGAGAGTCGATATCTGCCGCACGCATTGCTTCGTTCACGGCTGCAATAACCATATCCTGCAGCATATCCACATCATCGGGATCCACTGCCTCAGGATTGATCTCCAGAGAAACGACCTCGTGCTTGCCGTTAACAGCAGCCTTTACCATACCGCCGCCTGCAGTTGCGGAGTAGGTCTTGTTCTCCATCTCCTCCTGCATGCGCAGCATTTCCTGCTGCATCTTCTGAGCCTGCTTCATCATAGCGGCCTGGTTCATGCCGCCCATACCACCGGGCAAACCCCGGAATCCACCTTTTGCCATTAGAAAAAGCTCCTTAATTTTTAATATTGATCACATCGCAGTGGGCTCTGCCAAATTGCAGCAGCTGCTCCATCTGCTCATTTTTCACATCTGATTTATCGGTTGCTGTTGCCCGTACGGGACGGCCAAGCATCGCAGAAGCCTTTCTGGATATCAGCTCCAGCACCTCAGGCTTGTCCACTACCTGCTTTGTAAAAGCATTGGCGCAAATAAGCACAACAAAATCGCCCTTCAGCACTCCCTGGACCGGACCGTTAGGTGTAATAAAACCGGAAACCGGGGGCTTCAGCTCCTTTCGGATCTGACTGCAGATCTCCGTCCAAAAGCCGGTAGGGGTCTCATCCGTCTCCTGCTCCGGCTGTGCCTTGGGAGCAGACGGCTGTGATTTGGGCATAGCTGCTGGTTTTGCTTCCTCTGCCTTGGGCTTTGCGGGTGAAGGCTTGTCAGACACCGTAAAGCTTCCGCTTTTCATTTGATCCTCCAGCCGTGACAGCCGGGCATTCAGGCTCTCGGCATCCAGCTGCAGTTCCGGCTGGCAGAGGTTGACGATACATAGCTCCGCATCCATTCGTCTGCTGGCGCTGCGGACAAAGCCTGCTGCGGTCTTTTGGATCAGCTCCAGCATCCGCACCAACTCTGCGGGTGTAAACCGCTGAGACAGGCTCTTTACCTCCTGATTGGATGCCACGCCGGAGAGCATACTGATCGCCTCACCGGGGGCGGACTGCATCACCATAAAGTCCCGGGTCAGGCAGGCAAGCTCGTCCATAAGAGCGCCCATATCCTTCCCCTCGGCATAGAAACGGTTGAGCAGATTCAGTGCATCACCCGTATTATGATCGGCAATACACGCCATCAGCTTGCCGCACTCCTGAATGCCGGCAATGCCCAGGCAGGCATACACCTTATCGGCTGTCAGTTCGCCGGTGGTGGCAGAAGCGCACTGGTCAAGAAGACTCAGCCCGTCACGCATACCACCGTCGGCAAGCCGCGCCAACACACGGGAAGCATCGTCGTCCAGTTCAATATTCTCCTGATAAGCCACATACTGCAGTCTGGCGGCGATATCCTCCTGGCTGATCCGCCGGAAGGAAAAACGCTGGCACCGGGACAGGATCGTGGCAGGAACTTTGTGCAGCTCCGTTGTCGCCAGGATAAACAGCAAATGCTCGGGAGGCTCTTCAATGATCTTAAGCAGTGCGTTAAACGCGGAGATGGAAAGCATATGGACTTCATCGATGATGTACACGCGCATTTTTACCTGAGAGGGCGTGTAAATAGCATCGTCCCGCAGATCCCGGACATTGTCCACGCCGTTGTTGGAGGCAGCGTCAATCTCCAGCACATCCATACAGGAGCCGGAGTCGATAGCCAGGCAGGATTTGCAGCGGTTGCAGGGATTTCCGTCCTGGGAGTTTTCGCAGTTGACCGCCTTTGCAAGGATTTTGGCACTGCTGGTTTTACCCGTTCCCCGAGAGCCGGTGAACAGGTAGGCGTGGCTCAGCCGTCCGCTCTGCAGCTGGGTCTTCAGGGTCTGGGTGACCGCCGATTGACCTACCACATCGTCGAACGTCTGAGGTCTATATTTCCGATACAGCGCCTGATACATAAAAACCTCCGTAAAAAATGCCGGCTCATAACAAGATCGCACACCCACATTTGAACATGCCCAACACCCGGTTTCCGTGCAGCCAGCTCGGGAACGGCGACCCCGCGGCACACAGAACGATCCGCTTAATGCTGCTTGGTTCCCCACCTGACATGGTTCACGGGATTCTGTTGCGCAGGACCGTTCCTTCAACACCGCTTACACGGGCCGGACGGCACTGGGACAAGCCCGGGTGTGGGGATTCATCCCTGCTGTAGCGGATTGCAGGCATAGGGCACCGCTATCTCCCCGACTAGTGCGACCTTGTTATAAGCCGGCAAGCCATAACAAGGATATTTGATTCTTTAGTTCAGCTTGGAGTCAATAAAGTCAGCCAGTTCCTGGAAGGTGGTGATCTTTTGATCTTCCATTTCCAGTTCAATGCCCAGCTCGGTCTCCAGCTCCATGATCATCTCCACGATGTCCAGAGAGTCAATGCCCAAGCTCTCAAACGTGCTGGCGGGGGTGATATCATCCGGATTCAGATCCAGCTGCTTGGCTGCATAGGAAACAAGTTTCTCGTACATATCTCTATCCTCCATAAAGGTGTTATTCGTACCTTAATATTTTAGTACAGACACATAGGTTTGTCAATCACAGTTTTTAACCGCCATGCCCGCGGCATAAGCCGTTGACCAGGCGATCTGCAAGTTGAATCCGCCGGTATAGGCATCGCAATCAATGATCTCGCCTGCAAAATACAGGCCCGAAATGCATTTGGATTCCATGCTCTTGGGGTTTATCTCTGAGACCTTGATGCCGCCGGAGGTAATGATCGCCTCCGCGACGGGGCGCTTGCTGGTGATCTCAACAGGGAATGCCTTCAGCAGATCGATGAGAGCTCTGCGTTGCTGCTTTGTGAGGGAATTGGCCTGCAGTTCTCCGGGAATCCCTGCCAGTTCCAGCACCACAGGTATCATGGATCTGGGGAGCAGGTCTGTCAGCGCATTTTCCATTGTACGGTTTTTGTAGGTTTCCAGATCCCGGAGGATCCGGTCATTGAGTTTGTTTTCGTCCAATGCAGGCTTCAGGTCAAGAAGCAGCTTACACCCCTCCCCCTGCAGGTGGGCGCTGGCACTGAGCACCGTCGGGCCGGAGACGCCAAAATGGGTAAACAGCAGCTCACCGAAATCCTTATATAGCACTTTCCCCTTACTGCTAACCAGCTTTACCCCCACATTCCGCAGGCTAAGGCCCTGCATCCTTTGGCAGGTATCTCCGGCAGTCTCAAGAGGGACAAGGCTTCCCTCGGGAGGCACAACAGTATGGCCCAGCCGGGATGCCATCTTATATCCGTCACCGGTTGAGCCGGTGGCAGGATAAGAAACGCCGCCTGTGGCAAGGATTACCGCCCGGGCCATAATATTGCCGGAGGCGGTCTTCACGCCGGCCACACAGCCGTCTTCTGTAAGGATATCCAATACTCTAGCGGTCAGAACCTTAATCTTCAGGCGGTGCATTTCACTGCGCAGGCACTCCAAAACAGACTGGGATCTGTCACTGACCGGGAACACCCGGTTGCCCCGCTCGGTCTTGACCGGACACCCGTGGCTTTCAAAGAAATCCACCACCCGGTCAGGGGGGTAGTTTTCCAGTGCGCTATAGAGGAATCTGCCATTTCTTGGCACATTTTGCAGCACCTCCTGGGCGGTGCAGCGGTTGGTTATGTTGCAGCGGCCCTTGCCGGTGATCAGCAGTTTTTTGCCCAGCCGGTTATTGGCTTCCAGCAGCGCAACGCGGCATCCCTGCTCCGCAGCAGTGATGGCCGCAAACATACCGGCAGGTCCTCCGCCAACCACAATTACATCTATGTCCATAGTCTCCTCCGCTATGTTATCTCTTCAATACATCCAGCTCCTGCTGAGTGAGTTTTCTCCATTTGCCCACGGGAAGTTTTCCCAACTGCACTGCACCTTCGCTGATCCGGATCAGCCGTATCACAGTCATCCCTGCAGCATCGCACATTCTGCGCACCTGTCGGTTTCTGCCCTCGTGGATCACAACCTCCAGCCACGCCTTTCCCGATTTCTCCATAGAAATCATACCCACGGTGGGTTTTGCAATGGTATAACCATCGAGGGTAATCGGCTGCGCCAGGCGCTGCAGAGCATCGGGCGAATAGCCTTCCACCAGTACCCGGTAGGTCTTTTCAATCTCGTGGCTGGGATGCATCAGTTTATTGGCAAAGTCACCGTCGTTGGTAAAGATCAAAAGCCCTTCGGAATCCATATCCAGCCGGCCAACGGGATACACCCGCACTCCGCAGTCAGATACCAACTCCGACACATTTTTTCGTCCCTTCTCATCAGAGAGGGTGGTCACATAGCCTCTGGGCTTGTGGAGCATAATGTACGCGTATTCACCGCCGGACGGGAGCGGTTTCCCGTCCAGCAGAATGATATCTTTTTCAGGGTCGGCACTTTCCCCAAGGAGGCAGACCCTGCCGTTGCAGGTGACGCGGCCGGCATTGATCAGTTCTTCCGCCTTACGCCGGGATGTGATGCCGCGGCCGGCGATGATTTTCTGTATGCGTTCGGTCATGATTGCCCTCCTTTGAAAAGCTTTTCCCACACACTGGGTTCTTTTTGATATTCTTTTTCTACTGTCTCACCGTATACCACGGGTATTTTACCCACCGGCTTTCCCCCAATGCACACATAGGCACATCCGGCATCCTGCCCCTGTACTACGGGAGCATACACAAAATGGGGCTCCGGGACTACAATTTGTGTCTCTTCCCCCGGAGCCAGGGCATACGAAAAATCGGTACCGGCAAGCAACTGCACTTCCTCCGTTTCCCCGGAAATGACCTGAATACTGCCCAAGACATCTCCGGCGCAGACGATCGGACAGACCGTATAATTTGCAAAACCGGTCTCCATCAGCTGCTGATGATCCTTCCAGTCGTTGCCGTCGTTTATTGTGACGGCCACCAGGCGTCTTCCTTGCCGGGTACAGCTGGAGACCAAGATTCGTCCGGCAGCTTTGGTAAACCCTGTCTTGACCCCGTCTGCGCCCTCCAGCAGCCACAAAAGCTTATTGTGGTTGCGGAAGATCCGGTCACCTACCTTGACGGTCTTGGTAGAAACGGTCTTGGCAAAGATGGGGTTTTCCATCGCATAGGAGGCAAGAATCGCCATATCCCTTGCGGTGGAGTAATGGCCGGGGCTGTCCAGGCCGTTGGGATTGACAAAGTGGGTATTTTCCAATCCTAGCCGGTGGGCCTTGTCATTCATCAGCTCCGCAAAGCCTTCCACCGTTCCCCCGCAGTAGATGGCCAGGGCCACCGCAGCATCGTTTCCGCTATGAAGCATCAACCCGTAGAGCAGATCCTGCACGGTGAGTACCTCTCCTGCCTTCAGGTAGATGGAAGATCCCTCGATCCCCACCGCTTCCTTGGGAATCCGCACGCGATCCAGCACATTGGTCTGTTCGCAGACCACCAGGGCAGTCATGATCTTAGTCGTGCTGGCGATCAAGCTCTGCTTATCCGCCTGGTGCTCATAAAGCACCCGGCCCGTCTGTCCGTCCAACAGAATCGCGCTCCTGGCAGAGATCGCACTACAGGGAAAAAACAGGGCGGCAGCCAGTAATGCAGCTGCCACCCCGGCAAATAATCGTTTCATTTGTATCACCCGTGGGTAGTGTACCCCGGTGAAATCCGCTTATTCTGCTTTTTTCTCCAATCTGGAGTCAATAAAGCTGGCAATCTTGTCCAGTGTATCCGGCACCAGTTCCACAATGCGGTCAGCCGTGGTGTTGGCAGGCTCTGCTACAGGGATCACACGGACGCTGCCCTCCTTGATCACAAGGAACGCCACAGGCGTCACCTTCACGCCGGCACCTACACCGCCGCCAAAGGGGTTTTCCTGACGGTTTGCGTTCTTGGAAGCAAAATCGGAACCGCCGCCGCCCAGACCGATGCTGATCTTGGAGATAGGCACAACGGTAATACCGTCACCGGTGGTAATGGCTTCGCCCACCACGGTGTTTGCATTCACCAATTCACGGATCTTGGAAATGGTGTTATCCAGCATATTGGGAAGATTTTGGCTCATAATTCGGCACCGCCTTTTCGTAATTTTCTCAGTTTCAATAAGTGCTTCAAAACCCTGACTCCGTGCCAGGACAGAAGGTGTAATATCCTTCCAAGGGTAATCGTTGCATCCAGTTTTACATAGATGGATGTTTTTTCGCCGGTAAAATCGCAGGCCACATCCACATCCCGCTTTTTGATCACAAAGAGTCTCTCCAACTGGGGCATCAGGCCGCCCACGGCTGCCCAGGCCTTTCCGTAGTTCACAGCAAGGTCGCTGGGATCATCTCCGGCCATCACCAATTTCAGTTCCATGCAGTTTACCCGTATTTTCCTGCGGAACTCCCCAAGGAACTCAAAGATGACCTTCACGATAGGCAGGAAGTCCTGATAGCTGCCGCCCTTTTTCTTATCGTCGTCGGCCTTTTCCTTTGACTTGGGGGCAGTCTTGGCGGGTTTCTTTTCCGTCTTGTTCTCCCCGTTTTCTTCTTTTGGTTTACCGGGGTAAACCCGCAGACGAAGCGGACCGATCAAAAGCCACACACCGGGCTTCTTCTCCCGGTAAATGGCGCGGAAACCCAGCGGCAGAAAGCCCAATGCGACCAGCACCGCCAGCGCGATCAGCCAGCCCATGTCAAACCTCCTCCAGCGTCATCTGGTTGGGATCCACTTCTTCTTCAACGGTTTCAGGGAGCTCCGGATTGGTCAGGTTCACCTTTTCAATGGCAGGCAGCTCCTCCAGGGAGCTCAGGCCAAAGGTACGCAGAAAATTAGGAGTCGTGCGATACAAAATAGGTCTGCCGGGTACATTCAGCCGTCCGGCATCCTCAATGAGCTTCTTGTTCAGCAGCGCACCGATGGAATAGGCGCTGTCCACGCCACGCAGCTGCTCTACCATCGCCTTTGTCGCAGGCTGGTAATAGGCAACGATCGTCAGTGTCTCCAGCTGAGATCCGGACAGCTTGGGCGGCTTTCTGGTTTCCAACGCTCTTGTAATGTAATCGGCCATTTCGCCGGAGGACACCATCTGATAGCCGTTCTCCAGGCGCAGGATCCGGATACCCCTTCGATTAAAGGACAGTTCGTCCGCCAGGGCGTTGGTCGCTTCAATGATCTCATTTTCCTCTGTTTCCAGCACACCGGCCAGCTGGGCGATCTGCACAGGCTCACCGGCAGCAAACAAGATGGCTTCAATGGCCCGCTGTAATTCAATTTGTTCCATTTTCGTCATCTCCTTGTATGATCAGTCCAGCTTCGTTCAGCAGCCGTACATCGGGGTTTTCTCCGGAAACATCCTCTTCCAGAGTCACGGAATTGGTCTTGCAAAGTTCCAGAATCGCCAGGAAGGTTGCCACGATCTCAGAGCGGCTGCGGCTGCCCCGGAACAGGTTTTTCAGTTTCTCAACGCCTCGCAGGATCAGGTTGCGGACCAGTTCCCGGGCCTTTTTGGTGACTGGGTACGGCTCCTTACCCACAATGCCCTTAAAGTTCACGGTGGGAGGCGGCAGGCGGCGCTGATTCCGCTCGGAGATCTCATCCAGCGCCAGCAGCATATCCAGCGGATCATGGCGGTAGCGATAGGTGGTATCTCTGCGCAGGGGCTCCGGGTTCTTGGTGAAGATACACCGGCCCAGCTCGTTGCGGGGCTCCAGGTCAGTGATGGCCATGCGGATTTGGTCCATCGCCTCGTGACGCTGGCGCTCGATCAGGGACTGACGCAGCAGATCCAGTTCGCTCTCCGCTTCAATGGCTTCAGCCGTGGACAGGAGCATCTTGGTCTTGATCAGCATCAGGTGGGATGCCATAGTGATAAACTCACTGGCAAGCTCAATGTCGAGCCGCTTCATTTCCTCGAGGTATGCCAAATACTGCTCCAGGATCGCGGTAATAGACACATCCTGGATCTCTATTTTATTTTTGCTCAGCAGCAGGAAAATTACATCCAGAGGGCCTTCAAAGTCCTCCATCAGTTCGCTTCTGGTGTGGACAATACCCTCTAGGCGGTATTTCAGTTCTCCCATAGTCGCTCCTTGCGCATACTTTCACATAATATTGCCTTTATTATAACAAACAATCCCCGATCCTGCAAGCTTTTGTATAAAAATTAACCCCAGTTGAAAAGGATTGCTTTTTTCGACAAAATATGCTATATTAATTTTAGAAAAATGATTGGAGGGACAGCCAATGGCACGAAGAGAAAGCCGGTATAAACAACAGCAACGGTATATGTCCTATGCCCTTATGGCGGACGCCGCTATCTTTATTTTTTATCTGATCGCAGCCGGATCCGGTGTCGTATGGCTGAAGGTGATTCTGGCGATCCTCGGTCTGCTTCTGTCGGCTATGATACTGGGACTTTTGTATCTGACAAAAGAACTTCTGCGGCAGCGGAGCTTGTGGATCACCACCGGTGCAGCGGCAATTCTTCTATGCCTGCTGTTCTCCCTGATTTTGAACTTCCCCTCCCCCAACAAATACAAAGTTCCGGACACCGAAGCTTCTTATGTAATCGCAAGTCAAGAACATTGCTAAAAACAAAAGGGACATGTTGCAAAACATGTCCCTTTCATTTTTTACAGGCGCTCAGCTTCTTCCAGCCAGATACGGCCGGAGGCATCGCTGGGCATACGCCAGTCGCCCCGGGGACTGACGGAAATATTGCCAACCTTGACGCCGTCGGGCATACAGCTGCGCTTGAACTGCTGGCTGAAGAAGCGGCGGTAGAACACCTTCAGCCACTTCTTAATGGTCTGAGGATCGTAGTCTTCACTGAAGGCTCGGCAGGCCAATGCAAAAATCTTGCCGGGCGCCCGGTCAAACCGCATCATATGATACAGGAAGAAATCGTGGAGGGCATAGGGGCCCACCAGATCTTCCGTCTGCTGAGAGATCTTGCCTTCCTCGTCGGGCGGCAGCAGTTCGGGGCTGATGGGTGTGGCGATAATATCGCGGAGCACCTCTCTAACCTTCGCAAACTGCAGCTGCAGGCTAACTGTCTCGATCACCCAAGGAATCATTGTCTTGGGCACAGAGGAATTGACACCGTACATACTCATATGGTCACCATTGTAGGTACACCATCCCAGCGCCAGTTCACTCAAGTCACCGGTACCCACCACGATACCGCCCACAGTTCCCGCGTAATCCATCAGGATCTGGGTGCGTTCCCGCGCCTGGGCATTTTCGTAGGTGGTATTGAAAACCGTAGGATCGTGACCAATATCCCGGAAATGAAGCTCCACCGCCTCGTGAATTGGGATCTCTTTATAGGAAACACCCAACTTTTTCATCAACTCCAGGGCATTGCCATGAGTACGGTCAGATGTGCCGAAGCAAGGCATAGTCAAAGCCTGCACATCTGTCATAGGTCGGCCAAGACGGCGCATCGCTTCTACAGCTACAAGCAGTGCAAGGGTGGAATCCAGGCCGCCGGAAATACCGATGACCGCTTTCGCGCCCACGGTCTTCAGGCGCTGGGCAAGACCGGTCACCTGAATATTGAAGATAGCGTTGCACCGCTCTTGGCGGTCCAGCCCGGCATTCGGCACAAAGGGGATCTTGTTCACCACATAGGTCGTGCCGTCGGAACGCAAGCCTCGGCTGCAGCAGTCGATGATGCGCGCCGGCTCAATTTTTCCGTAAAAGGAGGCAGCATCCCGCACGCTCTTATTTTTTCTCCGTTCGCACCGGATCCGGCCCAGGTCGGCATCCTGGATCAGCATATAATCCGTCTGCAGCTGCTGTGTATTTTCCGCAAGCAGATTGCCATCCTCCGCAACCAAGCTGTGGCCGGAGAACACCAGATCCTGGGTGGACTCTGTGTAGCCGGAGGAGGTATAGGCATAGATGCAGTTGCAGATAGACGACTGGTGCTTCACAAGGTTGCGCCGGTATTCCCGCTTGCCAATAGTCTCATTGGAGGCGGAGAGATTCACGATCACTTCTGCGCCGTTCAGCGTCAGCATCGTGGAGGGAGGCATAGGCGTCCACAGGTCCTCGCAGATCTCCAGGCCCAGCATCGCGCTGTCACCGATCTTGAACACCAAGTCACGGCCTACAGGAATATCGTATCCGTCGCCCAGTTTCAGATCATTGGAGTTGACCGTCTTCTGGTGCAGATCTTCCGAGGACGAGAACCAGCGGCGCTCATAAAACTCTTTGTAGTTGGGCAGGAAGGTCTTGGGCACGATGCCATGGACCTTACCGTCAGATATCACCACACCGCAGTTATACATCTGCCCGGCAATGACCATCGGCGCGCCTACAGCCACTGTCAGCGCAGGAAACTGCCTGGTATATTCACAGATTTCAGCGATGCCTGCCATAGCGGCGTCCAAAAGCGCCTGCTGAAAGAAAAGGTCAGCGCAAGTATATCCGGTAATCGCCAGTTCCGGAAACACCACCAGATCGCAGCTTTTTTCGTCTGCTTCCGCGATTTTGCTGCAGATGTCCCGGGTATTCTGTACCACATCTGCCACTTGCACCGGAGGAACGGCGCAAGCAATTCTGATATAATCCAGCATGGAATCCCTCCATTGGGTAATTGATACCGGTATCATACCACATTCTGCCCCTTTTGCAAAGGAAATATCGGAAAAATGTGCGGTTTGCCATTTCCAGAACGATTTTTCTGTGATATAATACAGAAAAAGTGGAGGTGGGATTATGCCGAAATCTGACAATCAGAAGCTGAAAATCTTCTACATCCTAGATTACTTACAAAAAAACTCTCACGAGTCACACCCCGTGAGAGCATCAGACCTGATCGCTATGCTGGATCGTCAGCATAACATCTCCTGCGACAGAAAGACCGTCTATTCTGACATCGCCGCATTGCAGGATTACGGCGTGGATATCGTATCTCTGCCGGGAAAAAACGGCGGCTATTACATCGCCTCCCGAAACTTTGAGCTTCCCGAATTAAAGCTTCTCATCGACGCGGTGCAGTCCAGCCGTTATCTGACGGAAAAGAAATCCCGGGAACTGATTGAAAAGCTACTGGCTCAGTGCAATGAGCAGGACGCAAAGCTGATGATGCGCAACGTGGTTGTGTCCGGCCGTGTAAAGAGCATGAATGAAACGATCTATTACAGCGTGGACGCCATCCAGGAAGCGATCGCCCAAAACAGGCAGATCACCTTCCGCTACTTTGACTGGGATTTCGGCGGCAAACGGAAATACAGAGAAAAGCCCTATGTTGCCAGCCCCTACGGACTGTGCCAGGACAACGAAAACTGCTATCTGCTGGCATTCTCCCAGCGCCACGGCATTACCTCTTACCGTTTGGACAGAATGTGCGACATCACCCTTCTCGACGAAGCCCGTATCCCCTGCCCCGACCTTGCGGGCAAGGCCCTGCTGGATCACGCAAACCGGCTGTTTCAAATGTTCTCCGGTGATGCGGTAAATGTAAAGATGCGGTTTCACAACAGTCTTATCAATGTTGTGATTGACCGGTTCGGCAAGGATATCATGCTGATCCCCGACGGCGAAGACTATTTCAACTTTACCGTTCCCGTAGCCGTGTCCCCCATGTTTTTAAGCTGGGTGATCGGCTTTGGCAGTAAGGCAAAGGTCCTCTACCCCCAGAGCGTGGCCGACGAGCTGCAGGCTCTGTGCCGGGAGACTATGAGCCAGTATTGATATCTTCCATATCCCTTGTCAGCCGGTAGGAGGCAAAGATTCCCTGCCATTCCGGCGACACCTTCCCGGCCGCTTCCTCCCGGGCCATGGCAGTGAGTACATAGTGGTAGGCCCCATCGTCAAGAATGCAACCCCGGCCTACCTGTATGCCCTCTTCCCCATTGGCCGTCCACACCCACTGATACCGCTTCACATCCCCTATGCGGGTCTGTATGATCTGAAGATCGTCCTTTTTCATGCCGGTAGCGTCCCGGATCGTCTTTTCCAGATCACCGGCCGATACCGTCTGCATAGCCAGTGAATAGTCGTCGCACAGGTACAGCGTTCCAGTCTCTCCATCCTGAAGCGCAGGCGCAGACAAGTGCGACGGCAGTTCGATCAGAACCTTCTGCATAGATGCGAGCACCGGCGTGTCCGGAACATCGGTGACTGTCTCCAACGGTTTCTCCTTGCCGCAGCCGGCAAACAACAATACAAGCAATGGTATGACCCAAATCTTTTTCACGCAAACCCCTCCCGAAAGGAAATTGAACTATGCTTATTTACCTGTTAGCAGTTAATGCGCTGGGGCTTGCAGTTATGCTTTTGGACAAGCTGCTGGCAAGAAAGAAACTTTGGCGGGTGCCCGAAACCACATTGTTTGCCTTGGCGGTCATCGGTGGCAGTCTGGGATGTATCCTTGGCATGCTCCTTGCCCGGCACAAAACCCGGCATATCGAGTTTATCCTGGGTCTTCCTGCTATCTTAGTCGTACACATCATCCTGATTCTTTTAATACGCTTATAAACAAATAATACGCTTATAAACAAACGGCACAGAGGAAGCTTCTCTGTGCCGTTTATAGTTATCTGTCCAGGGGGTGCTGGGCGATAAACTCGTCCATCAGTTCCGCTGCCACCATCACCATCCGGGCGCATGGCCGCTTGGCATAGTACTCTGCTGTTCTGGGGGACGGGTTGGGGTCGGAGGGCGGATTGTCCAGCAGTTCCCGGCAGATAATGCTGCCATTGACCTCGCGAAACCGTCCGGCCAGCTCCTGCACCTGGGAGTACAGTTCCTTCTTCTTGCCATCGCTGTCCGAATTGTCATAGCCATACAGGCAGCTCAGCACGGCAAACATACCGCTGACAGCGCCGCAGACCTTGCGGAGTCGGCCCATACCGCCGCCAAAAGCCGACACCATTCTTGCGGAGAACGCTTCATCCAGCTTTGTCACATCGCAAAACGCCACGGCTACTGCCTGGGCGCAGTTATATCCCTGCAGAAACAGTTCTGCCGCTTTCATTTTATGATCCATATCAGTTCACCTTTTCATTTATCGATTCCAGCACGGCTTCTGCGCACACCATGCCGTCTATGGCTGCCGACATAATGCCGCCGGCATAACCGGCACCCTCACCTGCCGGGTACAGACCGCGAAGGCCAATGCTCTGATGGCTCTCGTCGCGAATGATCCGGACGGGAGAGGAGCTTCTTGTCTCCGGCGCGGTAAGGACACTGTCGGGATCAGCAAAGCCTTTCAGTCTGTCATCCAACTCCGGCAGCGCCGCCTTCAATGCGCCGGTGATCTTCTCTGGAAGCACATCGTGGAGATCACACCAACTCACCCCGGGGCGGTAGGTCGGCTGCACGCCACCCGCCCGCGCAGTGGGTCTTCCGGCAAGAAAATCTTCCACCCTCTGGGCGGGAGCATAGTAGCGATTGCCGCCGACACGGTATGCCCTTTGCTCAATTTCCTCCTGCCAGTACATACCGGAGAGCGGATCGTCTGTGGGGAAATCCTTGGGATTCAGGGTCACAAGGAGCGCCGCATTGGCATTGTCTCCCTCTCGGTCTGCGTAGCTCATACCGTTGGTGACCACGCCACCGGCCTGGGAAGCTGCCGCCACCACATAACCGCCGGGACACATACAGAAGGTATATACCGTTTCGTCGTCCAAATGCTTTACCAGCTTATAGTCCGCAGGAGGCAGAACAGGATTGTCGCAACCGTATTGGGATTTGTTGATCGTAAGCTGGGGATGCTCGATCCGCACGCCCATTGCAAAGGGTTTTGCTTCCAGAGGCAGCGCAATCTGCTGCAAATAACGGAAGGTATCCCGTGCGCTGTGCCCGATGGCAAAGATCACCTTATCGCAGGCAATTGTTTCATTTTGGTTGATTTGCAGACCGGTGATGCTGCCCTGTTCCTGCAAAATCCCTGTCACCTGGGCGCAGAAACGCACCTCACCGCCCAAGGAAATGATCCTCCTCCGGATGTTTTGTACCACAGTCAGAAGCACATCTGTTCCCACATGGGGTTTGGCATCAAAGAGGATATCCTCCCGGGCGCCTGCTTTTACAAACTGCTCCAAAATCCAGCCGATCCTGGGATTGTTAACACCGGTATTCAGCTTTCCGTCGGAGAATGTACCGGCGCCGCCCTCACCGAACTGCACATTGCTGGCAGGATCCAGCTCGCCGGTTTCCCAAAACCTTTGTACTTTATTGTGACGGGTGACGGCATCCTCGCCCCGTTCCAAGACAATGGGTTTCAGTCCGGCAATCGCCAGTACAAGGGCGGCAAACATACCCGCCGGGCCAAAGCCTACCACTACCGGCCGGCGGACCAGCTGGCTCTGACACTTGGGGACTTTGTAGTACTTATCGTTAGCGATACTTGCCCGCTTACAGCCGGAGAGCTTCAGTATTTTATTTTCATTTCCATCCACTGCCACATCTACCGTATATACGATCCGCACATCCGGCTTCTTCCGAGCGTCTACAGAGCGGCGCACGATCGTCAGCCTGCGGATCTTGGATACAGAGATGCGAAGGGCCTGGGCAGCCTCAAAGGGAAGCTGTGCCACATTATGCTCCGGCGGCAGGGATATTTCTCGAATCCGAATCATTTCGTATCCTTTCCGGCGTGCAGACCTGCGCAACGCCCGGAGCTCCAGGCCCACTGCAGATTATAGCCGCCGCAGTCGCCGTCCACATCCAGCACCTCGCCGCAGGCGTAAAGGCCCGGTACGAGACGGCTTTCCATTGTATTTTCGTCAAACTGCTCCGTCAGCACACCGCCGGCGGTCACCTGCGCGCTGTCCATACCCATAGGCTCAGTCAGCCTGATCTGCAGAGACTTTACCGCTTCGCAGACCGCCTCCGCTTCATTGTTGCTCAGTTCGCTGACACAGGTTTTGCCCTTCACACCGGCAGTTTTTGTCAGCACCCGGCCAAGGCGGTTATGGAGGATACCGGTGAGGAGCTCCTCCATAGGCAGGCAGGTATTTCTCCGCCTTTGCAGTTCTTCCAGCAGTTGATCCTTCTGCCAATGGGGCAAAAAGTCAAGCTGCGCTGTCCACTGACCCCCTCCGTAGCAAACATCCCGGGAGATCTCAAATACCACAGGGCCGGAGATACCGGTCTCAGTCAACTGAAGTTCTCCTGTACTCTCATTGAATAGTTCACCGTCTCGCAGTATCTGAATATGGCAATTGGCGCGAACGCCCTTGAGAGCCGCAAAGCCGCCCCAGTCGCCTTTGATCTGCACCAGGGACGGGCGCAGTCTGGTCGCCTTATGCCCCAGTTTTCCCAGCAGCTTATAGCCGGACATTGTACCGCCCAGCTTGCTGCCTGCCAAGCCACCGCAGGCAATGATCAATTTATCACAGTTCACCGTTTCCTCACCGCTGACAACATGGAATCCGTCATCGGTTTTCTGCACCTTATCCACATCAAACCCCAGCTTCAGCGTAATGTTGGGTTTTTCAAGATTCAGCCGCAGAACATCCACCACGGAGTTGGCCTGGTCGGAATAGGGATAGACTTTACCGCTGGGTTCTGTGACCGTACACAGGCCCAAAGCGCCAAACCACCGGACAGTGGCATCGGGATCAAAGGCTTTGATCGTGGGCAGCACAAAATCCGGGTGCTCACCATGGTAGCCCCGGCCCTTTGCATGTATATTAGAAAGGTTGCAGCGGCCGTTGCCGGTGGCCTGCAGTTTTCTGCCTACCCGGGCCTGCCGCTCCATCAAGATGACGTTGACTTTAGGATTTTCCGCAGCAGCCAGCGCCGCAGCCATGCCGGATGCGCCGGCACCGATAATTCCCACTACCATCTTTTCACCTGCTTTCGATTCTATTATAGTAAAGAATCCCACAGGATACAAGGAAAACTTTCTTGCATTACCCGATCTGTGTGGTATAATGTTTATAAATGTCTGAAAGGAAGTGCATATGGACCGGAGCAATATTGAAAGAATTGCCAAAAACCCGGACGACCGGGTGCTCCTTGCCAAGCTGTGGGATAAGATCAACGCCGGTATCCGGAAAAACATTATGGCAAGCACCTGTTTCCTCTCCCTGCGGGAGCTGGATATGGCCAGATATCTCTTTGGCCAGGCAGAGGGACTCCATGCTTTTGGCGGCTATCAGGACGCAGAGCGGCAGATGCTGGTATATTTGCCGGACTATTTGGACGAGAGTTCCCTGCAGGATGAGGACGGGCCTCTTGTATGCCTGCGGGCAACCTTCTACGAAGGCGATACACCCACCCACCGGGATTTCCTGGGAGCGCTGATGGGCGCAGGAATTGGGCGAGAAACCGTGGGCGACATCTGCGTTGGCAAAGGCAGCTGTGATTTCTTTGTGACAGCGGAGATATTTCCTTATATTCTGCAGAACTTTCTCTCCGCCGGACGCACCAAGCTGCATTTGGAGCGCATTCCACTAAACGCCGTGGCAGTTCCGGAGCCGGAACGGAAAGAAATCCGGGATACGCTGGCCTCACTCCGGCTGGACAGCGTCATTTCCTCCGGTTTCCGGATGGGACGAAGCGCCGCCGCCCAATATGTGACAGCCGGCAAAGTAGCCATTGACGGTCTTCCCTGTGAAAAGCCCGACAAGGCAGTTGCCGAGGGCGCAAAGATCTCCGTCCGCGGTCTTGGAAAGATTCAGTTAACCACCGTCAACGGCCAGACGAAAAAAGGCCGGCTATCCGTGGTGATCCACCGCTATATATGAGGTAAAAAAATATGGATATGAACGCAGTTATCGCACGCATCAACGAACTAGCCGCAAAGGCAAAAACCGGCTCCCTCACCCCGGAGGAACTGGCCGAACGGGATAAGCTCCGCAGGATCTACATCGATTCCGTCAAAGCAAGTCTCACGGGACAGCTGGACAACACCTATATTGTCAGTCCCGACGGCACAAAGCGGAAGCTGGAAAAGAAAGAAAAAAACGGAGGTGCATAAGCACCTCCGTTCTCTTTTGCATCAGATCAGGCTGATCAGCATGGTCAGAATGATCCATGCCAGAGCGATCCACTTGGTGGCAGAAGCCAGCTTCTTATCGATGCCGCCAGCGTTGCTCTTATTCATGTAAGAATCGCTGTTGCCTGCGATAGCACCGGACAGACCGGATTCCTTGCCGGACTGGAACAGAATCACCAGGACCAGCGCGATGCTTGCAATCACTTCCAAAACAGTGATAATAATTCTAATAACTTCCATTTAAATAACCTCCCTCCGCTTACCGCTTATCAGGCAGCGGGTTATAAAAACAATCCGGGATTCCCGAATCTGTATCAATCCAAGTCAGTATAACACAAGAAAACCGGAAATGCAAGTGGTTTTCCGTATTTTTACTTTGTCACCCAGTTCCCGGTAGCCAGACAGTTCAGGTATGCGTTGATGAAGGGATCCAGCGCCCCATCCATCACCGCGTTGACATTGGATGTCTCGCAGCCTGTCCGGGTGTCCTTTACCAGGGTATAGGGCATAAAGACATAATTGCGGATCTGGCTGCCCCACTCGATCTTCTTCTGCACGCCCTTGATATCAGAGATCTTCTCCAAATGCTCACGCTCCCGGATCTCAACCAGCTTACTGCGGAGCATACGAAGACATGTCTCCTTGTTCTGGAACTGACTGCGCTCCGTCTGACAGGAAACAACGATACCGGACTTGTGGATCAGACGAACAGCGGAGCTGGTCTTATTGATGTGCTGACCACCAGCGCCGGAGGAACGGAAGACCTGCATTTCATAGTCTTCGGGCTTGATCTCAAAATCCTCACTGTCGTCTTCGATCTCGGGGATCACTTCCACCGCAGAGAAGGAGGTCTGACGGCGCGCATTGGCATCAAAGGGAGACACACGCACCAACCGGTGGACGCCGTTTTCACCCTTCATAAAGCCGTAGGCATTTTCGCCCTCAATGAGAATATCCGCGGACTTAAGGCCGGCTTCTTCACCTTCCTGGTAGTCCATGATTTTGTAGGTAAAGCCGTGGCGTTCTGCCCAGCGGGTGTACATCCGGTAGAGCATCTGACACCAGTCCTGGGCCTCAGTTCCGCCGGCGCCTGCCTGGAAACTTACAAGAGCATTGTTCCGGTCGTAGTTTCCGGTAAGCAAAGTCTGCAGACGGCAGGTCTCCATATCCTCGCTGAGCTTCTGGAAGCCTTCCTTCAGCTCCGGCAGCATAGAGTCATCGTCCTCTTCCTCTGCCATTTCACAAATCGTCATCAGATCGTCCCAGGAGGCGGTCATCTGCTTGTACTTTTCCAGCTTGTTCTCGCAGCTCTTTGTCTTCATCACAATCTGCTGGCTTTTTTCGGGGTTATCCCAAAAACCGGGCGCCTCCTGCATGGCGTGCAGGCGCTCCAGCTCATTGCGAAGGCCTTCAATATTCAACGATTCAGCCAGTCCCTCCAACGCAGGACGGACATCGTTCAGCTTTTGTTTGTAAGTGTCGAACTCGATGTTCATAGATACTACACTCTCATTTCATTTGTTTTGGATTCGGTTTATTATATCCCAGATCGGACATTCTGTAAAGAGAGAAATTGGCAAAAAAGCAAAAAACCAGGCTATTTCGCCTGGTTAAACTATCTTTCGCTGGGGCCCCCGTCATCTTCGTCAAATATCAAATCGTCCAGATCTGCGTAGGGGTCGTTGGTCTCCCGCATAACTTCCTCCTCCTTTCTCACTGAAAACATAGTATATTCCTTTGCGCTCTTAAATACAGTCGAAATGTGATGGTAATTTCAATCGGGCAGAATGATTCTTTCCGGTTGACATCATCACCGATTTCCGCTACAATATTCCAGTATATGCGCCAGTAGCTCAGTTGGATAGAGCATCCGCCTCCTAAGCGGAAGGTCGGGGGTTCGAATCCCTTTTGGCGTGCCAAAAAGGGAAACCCCTGAAAAGGGGTTTTCCTTTTTGCCAAAAGGGATTCGAAAAATCAAATGCAACGCGGATGAGCGTTGCCCGCGCGGGTTTGACCCAGCGGAATATTTATTTTCGCCTTGCGAAAATGCAAACGAGTCTCTTTGGCGTACCAAAAAAGACGTCCCAAACGGGACGGCTTTTTATATGATTGTCAGTTGCGCCATTTCGCTTTGGAGGGCTTTCAGATCGGCAAGTTCACTTCAAGTCGCCATTCGTTTTGACGCTTACTTTTGAACGTATACAGATGGCGAACAGCCAAACCAGTCATGAAATTGTCTTGAGTAGTGCTGTATACTAGCATAGCCTAATAGCTCCGCAATTTCGCCTATACTCAGCTTCTTTTCATTCAGCAGGTTTTTACTTTCCTCCAAGCGTATATGCGTGATGTATTTTGCAGGCGTCGTCCCCAGATAGTCTTTAAACAGAGACGTAAGCTGAGAGGTACTGACGTTTACGGATGCTGCAAGATTACTAACACTCAGTTTTCCGTAAATCCTTGCCGACACGATTTGCATTGCCTTGTCCAGTATCAACCGATGTGCCCGTTCTGATGCCGGGGAAGGTTTTTTGCTGGTATCTTCCTGTTTTGGATGTCGGAGGATTTGCAGGAGTAACAGCTTCATTTGGGCATCGAGATATTCTTCCCGTTCGGGCAAGTTCTGCTCATACTCTTGAAGTAAAGCGTGGACACTGCGCTGGATTTCGGTGGATGCAGAGCTGACACCGTTGAATAGATGGGAGAAGTCATGTTCATCCCAAAGGAAAGAAATGGTCAGAAATTGCACATCCTCTTCCGAGTACTGCATATGCCACTGATTTGATTCGAAAATCAAGAATTCATTTGGCCGCAAGACAAGCTCCTGACCGTCGCAGTAGTTGCGAAGCGTTCCCTTTACCACATACGTAAGTTCAAGAGGAGGGTGTTGCTCCCCTCGAAAGAAAAGTCCGTTCTGTCCTACTTGGCAGAACAATGTAAACACCTGCAACTGCTGGACTTGACGTAATTCTCTGGATATATCAACAACCGTAGTGCACATATCTGCTCGCATAATTGCTGTGTCACCCGCGACAGTACTCTCAAGTCCTAAAGCATAGAAACCAAAACATACACCTGCGTAGATTGTTACTGCCCGATCCAGATAATACCGTTTCAGCTCACTTCCATCCTGAACCACCAGAATTGTCATTCCGTCTACGTAATCCCAGGATGTTGAAAACGGAAAACTATACATTGCCACTTCTGTTTGTCCAAAAACAGGCATCTGACTTAGGGCCTGATTTGGTTCTTTACGAAACTGTTCGACTAATCCATAAGATGCAAAGGATGGGTCGATCATAGGTTTTATCATCATTGGTTCACCTCAAATGCTGTTTTCTACATTTTTATCTATTTCAATCAAAAAATCAAGTGTTTTTATATATAAGTTGAAGTAATTTATATATTTCTACACAGGAAGCGTCAAAATCTTGATTTCAAAAAGGTCGAAAGATAAAATAAAAATATCAACTGTCAGGAGGTTACGCAATGAAAAAACCTACACTTGTAATTATGGCTGCAGGCATGGGCAGTCGGTTCGGCGGCCTGAAACAGATCACTCCGGTAGATGAGCAAGGCCATATCATTATCGACTTTTCCCTGTTTGATGCCTGGCGCGCAGGCTTCCGTGATTTGGTTTTTATTATTAAGCCAGAGATGGAAGATACCTTCCGGGAAGTAATCGGCAGCCGTATGGAAAAGTTCTTCAACATTACTTATGTGCATCAGACCATCGACAAGCTCCCTGCTGGCTACAGCGTTCCCGAGGGCCGCGAGAAGCCTTGGGGCACCGGCCATGCAGTTCTGTGCTGTAAGGATGTGGTAGACAGCCCCTTCACCGTTATCAACGCTGACGATTTCTACGGCCCCACCGCATTCTCCGCAATCTATGATTACCTGGTGGCAAACGAGGATGAGTCCCTGTATGCTATGGTTGGTTATCGTGTTCGCAATACCGTTACTGAGAACGGCTCTGTTGCCCGTGGTGTCTGCCAGGTTGAGAACGGTCTTCTTACCGGCGTTACCGAGCGCACCAAGATTTTCAAGAACGGCACCGATGCCAAGTACACCGAGGATGGTGAGACCTTTGTAGATTTGCCCGGCGATACCATTGTTTCCATGAACTTCTGGGGCTTCACTCCTAAGATGCTGAAGGAACTGGACGAGCGCTTTGCCGCATTCCTGGATAATGCAATCGCCACCAACCCTCTGAAGGGCGAGTACTTCCTGCCCTCTGTTGTCAACGATCAGCTGCAGGCCGGTACCGCTACCGTTCGTGTCCTGCCCTGTGAGGAGACCTGGTACGGTGTTACCTACCGTGAGGACCTGGATTCTGTGAAGGCTGCGATTGCAGATATGAAGAAGAAGGGTATCTACGAAGAGAACCTGTGGAACTAAGCAAGGAGGAATAAGGCTATGTACATTCCCGAAAACGAAGCAATTCTGAATGAAGTCCTTGGCGCATTTGATTACCCTGCAACTTTAGTGGGTGCGGTTCGTTATGGCCAGGGCCACATCAACGATACCTTCTGTGTGCTGTGCCAGTCCCAGGAAGGTGACTGCATCCGTTTCATCCTGCAGGGTCTGTCTATGGCAGCATTCCCTCGCCAGGACGAGCTGATGGAGAACTTTATCGGCATCACCTCCCACCTGCGCAAGAAAATTATTGCTAACGGTGGCGATCCTCTTCGCGAAACCTTGAGTCTGGTAAAGACCAAGGACGGTAAAGATTACTACACCGATGCCACCGGCAAGGCTTGGCGCCTGACCCCCTTTATTGAGAATACCGATTGCTACCAGTCCGCTACTCCCGAACTGTTTGAGGCTTCCGCCCGTGCATTCGGTCGCTTCCAGTATTTGCTCAGTGACTATCCTGCTGAGACACTCCATGAGTCCATCGTGAACTTCCACAACACCGAGGATCGCTTCGCTAAGTTTGAGGCTGCCCTGGCAGCAGACAAGATGGGCAGAGCTAAGGAAGTGGAGGCAGAAGTGAAGTTTGCTATGGATCATAAGGCTGATTGCTCTGTTGCGCTACAGGCTCTCCGGGATGGCAAGCTGCCTCTTCGCGTTACCCATAACGATACTAAGCTCAACAATATTCTGATTGACAGAGAAACGGGGGAAGGTATCTGCGTCATCGACCTGGATACCACTATGCCGGGCCTTTCTATCAATGACTTTGGCGATTCCATCCGCTTCGGTGCGAACCATTCCAAGGAAGACGAGAAGGATCTGAGCAAGGTCAACTTTGATATCGAACTCTACGAAGCCTATACCCGTGGCTTCCTAGAAGGTGCACAGGGTGGCCTTACCAAAGCTGAACTGGAGTACCTGCCTTGGGGCGCAAAGCTGATGACCCTGGAATGCGGCATCCGCTTCCTCACCGACTACCTGGAAGGTGATAACTACTTCCGTATCCACTACCCGGAGCAGAACCTGGACCGTTGCCGTACCCAGTTCAAGCTGGTTGCCGATATGGAGCAGCAGTGGGAAGCTATGGCAACTGTGGTTGCTAAATACGCTTAAGGAGAATAATTATGAAAGTTTTAGTTACCGGCGGTGCCGGCTATATCGGTAGCCACACCTGTGTAGAACTGATTGAAGCAGGTCACGAGCCTGTTGTGATTGATAATCTGTGCAACTCTAACCCCGAGAGTCTGAACCGGGTAAAGATGATTACCGGCAAGGAAGTGCCTTTCTACGAAGGCGATGTTCGGAATGAGAATCTACTGAACACCATCTTCTCTGAGCATGACATCCAGTGCGTTATTCACTTTGCAGGTCTGAAGGCCGTTGGTGAGTCTGTTGCCAAGCCTTTGGAGTACTATGAGAACAACCTGTGCTCCACCATGACCCTGTGCAGAGTTATGGGTAAGCGCGGTGTGAAAAGAATCGTGTTCTCTTCCTCTGCAACGGTTTACTCCGGCGATAATGAGATGCCCCTCCGGGAGACTTCCAAGACCGGTAACTGTACCAACCCTTACGGCTGGACCAAGTACATGGGAGAGCAGATTCTGCGGGATCTGACCGTTGCTGACCCCGAGTGGTCTGTGGTGCTGCTGCGCTACTTTAATCCTGTTGGTGCCCATGCAAGCGGCCTCATCGGCGAGCATCCCACCGGCATTCCCAACAATCTGATGCCTTTCATCTCCCAAACCGCTATCGGCAAGCGCCACCATCTGAATGTGTTTGGCAATGACTACGATACCCACGACGGTACCGGTGTCCGTGACTACATCCATGTGGTTGACCTGGCAAAGGGCCATGTGGCAGCCATTTCTCACCTGATGGAAAACAAGGGAGAGAGCGTATTCAACCTGGGCACCGGCACCGGCTACTCCGTTCTCGATATGGTCAAGGCATTTGAAACTGCCAACGGTATTCCTGTGCCTTATGAGATCGCCCCCCGCCGTCCCGGCGACCTGGCTACCTGCTATGCAGATCCTGCAAAGAGCGCAGAAATCTTAGGCTGGAAGGCTACAAAGGATCAGACCGATATGTGCCGGGATACCTGGAACTGGCAGAGCAAGAATCCCAACGGCTTTGATAAGTAATTGAGCAGGAGGAATCCCAAATGCAGTATTTAGGAATTGAATATCAGATGAAACACGCGCCCAAACTGGACCCCACCTTCATTCCTTTCGGTGTTTGGCGCGCAGCCTATCTGAAGGGTGCTGCTAAGCCCCTGGCCATTGCCCTGGAGCGTGACAAGGGCCGTGTTTCTGTACATAAAACTTTTATCCACGGTACCCGCGAAATGGCAGAAGCTGACTACCGCTATGTTGAGCGCTATGTGAAGTTCCTGCTGTGGTCCACCGGTGGCTTCCGTGTTTCTATCTGCGGCTGCAGTGAACTTGCCCAGCGCCTGCAGAAGGCCTATACCGCTGACGGTGAGCGGCAGTTTGACTGTATGTTCTTCCAGCAGGTATATGAGCGTAAGCTGGAAGTGATCGACCTGCCTCTGGATCAGTGCCCCGCAGCCAATGAGATCGCTCAGCCTATGGGCGGTAATATGGATGGCTGCCGCATTGGCTTTGACGCAGGCGGCAGTGACCGCAAGGTCTCCGCGGTCATCGACGGTGAGTGCGTCTATTCTGAGGAAGTTCTGTGGTTCCCCAAGCTGAACGAGGATCCCAACTACCAGTACAATGAGATCCTGACCGCTTTCCGCACTGCGGCATCCAAGATGCCCAGAGTGGATGCCATCGGTGTCTCCTCTGCCGGTGTATTCATTGGCAATGCCCCCATGGTGTCCAGTATTTTCTATAAAGTTCCCCGAAGCCAATGGGATTTCGTGAAGACGGTATTCGACCGTGCAGCGGCTGAAATTGACCCCAACATCCCCATCCTGGTTGCCAACGACGGTGATGTTTCCGCACTGGCCGGTGCTATTGGCCTGGGTAAGGGCAACCTGATGGGCCTGGCAATGGGTACTTCTGAGGCAGTTGGCTATGTGGATAAGGACCAGAATGTTTTGGGCTGGATCAACGAACTGGCATTCGCTCCCGTTGATCTGCAGGCAGGCGCTATGCAGGACGAGTGGTCTACGGACTTCGGTGTTGGCTGCAAATACTTCAGCCAGGACGCAGTTATTAAGCTGGCGCCCTGGGCAGGTATTGAGATTCCCGAGGATCTGAGCCTGGCACAGAAACTGAAGTTTGTCCAGAAACTTATGGAAAATGATGATGAGCGTGCAATCGCCATCTTTGAGACCATTGGCGCTTACCTGGCGTATACCACCGTTCTGTACGCCCAGTTTTATGATCTGGACTATATGATGCTGCTGGGCCGTGTCATGTCCGGCAAGGGCGGCGACACCATTCTACGGGTCTGCAACGAGATCCTCCGTGACGAGTATCCCGAACTCTATGCTAAGTGCAATGTGACCCTGCCCGATGAGAAGATGCGCCGCGTGGGCCAGTCTGTGGCAGCAGCAAGTCTGCCCGAGGTTAAATAATTGGTAGGAGGTTACTTCCTATGTTTTATAAAAACGCGAGAATTTACTGCAGCGATTTTACTTTCCGTGTAGGTGCTTTTGAAGTCGTAGACGGTAAGTTCGGCGCAATTCTGCCCGACACCGTACCCGAAGATGCCATCGACCTGGGCGGTGCTACCGTCATTCCGGGTCTTGTGGAAGTCCATAGCCACGGCAACTCCGGTGCGGACTTCTCCGATGGCGATTATGAAGGTCTGAAGACCATGGCAAAATACTTTGCCCAATGCGGCGTCACTTCTTTCGCACCTGCTTCCATGACCCTTCCCTACGATGTGCTGTCCAAGGCATTTGCTACTGCAAAGATGCTGAAGGAAGAAGCACCCGAAGGCCATTCCCGTATCATGGGCATTCATATGGAAGGTCCCTATTTCTCCTATGCAAAACGTGGCGCACAGAACCCCGATTATCTGAAAGAACCCGATTTTGACGGTTTCAAGAAGCTCTACGACGAATGCGGCGGCTTGGTGCGCATTGTGGATATTGCACCGGAACTGCCCGGTGCTGCAGAGTTTGTAGCTAAGGCAAAGGATCTGTGTACCGTTTCCATTGCCCATACCGACTCCGACTACGACCATGCCAAGGCAACTGTGGACGCAGGTGTCACACATCTAACCCACCTGTACAATGCTATGCCCGGTATCCACCACCGGAATCCCGGTGTGATTCCCGCCTGTGTCGAAAATGAGAATGTGCAGGCTGAGATCGTCTGCGATGGCTATCATATCCATCCCGCTTCTGTCCGTTTGGCATTTGCTATGTTCAAGAACCGTATGGTTCTGGTCTCTGACTCCGGTCGTTGTGCCGGTCAACCTGAAGGCTTCCAGTTCGACCTGGGCGGTCAGATGGCTGAAATCCGGGGCGGTGTTGCAAAGCTCGTAGGAAGTGAAACCATTGCCTGCTCTGCATCCAATCTGTGGACTTGCCTGCAGAATGTACTGGCTTGGGGTGTTCCTGAGGAAGAGGCGATCCGTGCCGCTTCTTACAACCCTGCCTGTGCTATCGGCGCAGATAAGGTTGTCGGCTCCATCGAGACCGGCAAGGTTGCAGACTTCCTGGTCTGCAGCGCTGACTATACCCAGCGTCGGGTCTTCCTGGCAGGTGCAGAACTTTAATGGCGTGTGAAATAGTGCATAGGCAGCACAGCATATTGCTGATGCTATCAACAACCACAAGGAAGAGCGTCCCTTTATTCTGGGTCTGCCCACCGGTTCTTCTCCCCTGGGTGTCTACAAGCGCCTGATCGAAAAGAACAAGGCTGGCGAAGTGACCTTCAAGAATGTTGTGACTTTCAACATGGACGAGTATGTTGGTCTGCCCCATGAGCATAACCAGAGCTACTGGTACTTCATGCACGACAATTTCTTCAATCACATTGACATCCCCGCAGAGAACATCAATATCCTGGACGGCATGGCTTGCTGATCAGCGGCCACAACAAGGCTCGCGCTCTGCACCACTGCGTAGAGCGCGGTGTGGATCACGCTTGGACCATTTCCGCTCTGCAGCTGCATAAGGACGGCATCATTGCCTGCGACGAGGCTGCCTGCGGCGAGCTGAAGGTTGACACCTACAAGTACTTCAAGGAAATCTATAAGAACGAAAAATAATACGACTGGCGTACCAAAAAAGCCGTCCCAAACGGGACGGCTTTTTATATGATTGTCAGTTGCGCTATGTCGCTTTGGAGGGCTTTCAGATCGGCAAGGCGGTCAATGGTGATGGGGGTGGCGCCCATCTGCTCCAATTCTGCAACGGCTGCGCTGCCATCGGCAAAACAAAACACAGGACTCCAGCTCTTATTCAGATTTCTGGCCGTGCCGTCCCATGTTCCTCCAACGCCTAGATCGCATTGGGCCACCAGCGTCAGATATCCAAGTCCGTGGATCACCCGATTGCGGCTAAGCGCCCGCTGGGAAGAAAACGGCAGGTCAAAACTGTCCTCGGACAGGTACAAAACATTTTCCTGCAGGGGACATTTTTCCAATTCATCGGCCACAACGCTGATGACTTTTCCACCGTTTTTAAGACAAGCTTCCTGGGCTGTCCGGTCAGCACCCCGGGCATTGCCGGACACTAGTGTGATCCCCTGCCGCGCCGCTTCATAGCCTGCCCTCTCCGCAAAGAGGCGGTTAGGTCCGGACAGCTCCCGGCTGCCCACAAGGGCGATCGTTTTCGTATCCAGCAGGGACAGTTCTCCCTTCGCCCAAAGGCATCCGGGGGCATCCAGTCCCAGCCGTTTCCGTAAAACGAGGGGGTACACATCACTTATGCGGCTGACCGGGACACAATCCCTGCGCCTCCCCCGGGAAATATAGCGCTCCAGTATCTCATCCCTTGCCAGCAGCGCTACGATCCGCTCAGCCTCAATGCGGCTGTATCCCAATGGAATCAGATCTTCCGGAAGCAGCTGCCTGTCGGACAGCGGTCTGTCCATCTGCGCCATGCGGCCTGCCAGGGTGCGGAACTGGGCAACCGTCAAAGGTCTGCTCTCGAGGTCTCCCAGCTGGCTTGTCAGCAGCAGAAAACCCCGCTCTTTGGCGTTCAACGGAAACGCTTCTTTACCACCGGCGCCTTGACCTCTTCTTCGGTCAGACTGCCATCGGCGCCCAGAAGCATGGGGCGAATGGTATATTGGGAGAACTTGGCGATCTCATCCAGTTTGGCTTTCTCAGGGAAATTGCCCACGATAGACCACGCCACGCCCTTGCGCTTGGCGCGGCCGGTTCTGCCGATCCGGTGGACGTAGTACTCATTCTCCTCCGGCACATCGTAGTTAATGACGCAGTCCACATCGTCCACATCGATGCCCCGGGAGGCTACATCCGTGGCGATCAGAATGGCAAGCTTGCCGTCCCGATAGCGCTGCATGGTCTTCTCCCGCTGGCTCTGGCGGATGTCACCATGGATGCAGTCGCAATCCGCGCCTGCCCGCTGGAAATCGTCGCACAGCCGCTGGCACATATGCTTGGTGTTGCAGAAGATCATCACCCGCTCATATCCCTGTGTGCGGATCAAACGCAAGGTGGTCTCTGCCTTCTCCAGAGGCGTGACAGTGACGCAGTACTGGTCAATATCGGGGCGATCTTCCCGCTTGGGTTCAACAGTGATCTCCACCTCATCCCGCTGGTACATCCAGGAGACGGTCATAACCTCCTGGGAGATCGTCGCAGAGAAAAGGCCGAGGTTTTTGCGGTTTTTCACCTTTTCAATGATTTTTGTCACATCCTTGAAAAAGCCCATGTCCAGCATTCTGTCCGCCTCATCCAGCACAACGGTCTGGATCTTGACCAGGCGGATATTCTTGCGGTTATAGTGGTCCATCAGGCGGCCGGGTGTTGCCACTACGATCTGAGGCTTCTTTTCCAGCTGCTTCGCCTGTCCAACGATACCGGCGCCGCCATACAGCACAGCCACACGGATTCCCTGGTAGTAGGTCAACAAGCCCCGCAGCTCATCGCCGATCTGAATGGCGAGCTCCCGGGTGGGAGCAAGAATCAGTCCCTGCACTTCCTCACAGGCGGTATCCACATGCTCGATCATGGGAATGCCAAAGGCAAAGGTCTTGCCGGTACCGGTAGGCGCCTTGGCAATGACATCCTTCCACTGCATAAACTCTGGGATTGCCTGTGCCTGAATGGTGGTAGGATAACCATAGCCCTTCTTCTCCAGCGCCTTGAGCATAGCATCAGAAAGGCCCAGGTCGCGAAATGTGATATTGCTTGCTTCCATATTCTAAACATCCTTTTGTATTACTGCTGTTTTGTCCTATTATTTTAGCAGATTCCTCCTCTGTTTGCAACCTTTTTACCTTTCCCGCCTGCAGAGTCGTCAATTTTCCGGTTTTTTTCGTTTTCCCCCGGGGCAAGTGTGGACAAACGGCACATAATATGCTATATTTTATGTTGATATTCTATATCAACACAGAAAAGGATTTTGCAATTATGGGCAAACTGATTGTAATTGAGGGAACTGACGGATCCGGCAAATCCACCCAGTTCCGTTTGATGTCTGAACATCTGGAGCAGGACAAGATCCCCTTTAAGCATATTGTGTTTCCCCGGTACGAGGAAGAGAGCTCTGCGCTGATCCGGATGTATCTGGGCGGCCAGTTCGGTAAAAAGCCTTCCGATGTGAATGCCTATGCCGCCTCCTCCTTTTTCGCGGTAGATCGATACGCTTCCTACAAAATGGATTGGGGTCAGTGGTATGACGAGGGCGGTCTGGTGCTGTCTGACCGCTACACCACCTCCAACGCAGTACATCAGGCGTCCAAAGAGCCGGCGGAAGACCGTGAGACCTTCCTTCACTGGCTGTACGACTTTGAGTATGCCAAACTGGGTCTGCCCAGACCGGATCTTGTGATCTATCTGGACGTACCCACTGATTTCACAGAAAAGCTTCTCCGTCACCGGGAGGCAGACACCAATACCACCGCTGACATTCACGAGCAGGATATGCAGTATCTGGCAACCTGCCGGCAGACCGGTCGTCAAGCCGCTGACTACTACGGCTGGACGGTCATCTCCTGCGTGAAAGACGGCGTGATGCGCTCTATGGAAGATATCCATCGGGAGATTTACAGTCACATTGTCCGCTGTTTGGAGGGATAAACTATGGTATATGTATTGCTGGGAACCGGCTTTGAGGAAATGGAAGCCATTGCCCCCATCGATCTGCTCCGCCGGGCCGGCGTCCAGGTGCTCACCGTAGGTGTCACCGGTAAAACCGTTTACGGCAGTCACAACATCGGCATTGAAGCGGATATTCTGCCCGATGAAATCGACCTGACAAACCTGGAAATGGTCGTGCTCCCCGGTGGTCTCGGCGGCGTTGCATCCGCGAGAGCTAGCAAAGAGGCGCTGGATGTCCTCCGGTTTGCCTGGGAGAATAATAAGTTCGTCGCCGCCATCTGCGCCGGACCTACCGTGCTGGCAGATTTGCACATCACAGATGGCAAGCAGGCCACCTGCTATCCCAGCTGCGAAGGCGGTATGGGAAATGCGGTCCTGGTCTCCAATGCAGCCTGTGTCCGTGACGGAAATGTGATTACCGGCACTTCTGCCGGCTGCGCCACCGCCTTTGCCCTCGCATTGATCGAGGCGCTGAAAGGACCCGAAACTGCGAACGCGATCGCCAAACAGATCGTGATTCGCTGACAGGAGGTTAAGTATATGTACGATAATAAGAACAACCAGCTCCCAGAAAGCAAGCTGTCTTCCGAAGACAGAGACTGGCTGGAAGATCTTCTCAGCGGCAAGCAGCCGGAACCGGAAATCGGTGCTGACGAACAGGCTGTAAACGCCGCCGGTCTTACCAGCATTGGGGACATGGAGCTTGAAAAAATCCTGGCCGAAGACTGGCTGAAGACGCCGGATTCTCAGGAAGAGCCGCAGCCGGAAGCGCCGGCTGAGACAGATACGCCCGAAGAAGCACCCGCCGTATCTGACGAGACTGCCTACTTTGAGCTGCCCGTGAAGGAATCGATCCCCGAGGAACTGCCTGAGGAGCTTCCCGAGGAAGAGCCGGAACCCGTTCCGGAGGAGGACGCACCGAAAATGGAGAAAAAGATTCGTCCCAAGCGGAAAAATGGCTACGGCCTGCTGGGCATCCCCCACATTTTGGCCACCGTTCTCTGGGGTCTGCTGATCCTTGCCATCGGTGTTTCTCTGGGCCGCGTGCTGTGGGTGTGCTGCGCGGATGTTATGGCGTTCGATAAGGAATATCAGAATGTGACCATCACCATCACCCAGGACGACACCATTGAATCCATCTCTCAAAAGCTGGGACAGGCCAAGCTTGTGCGGTATCCCGGCCTTTTCAAGTTCTTCGCAGAAGTCACCGGTAAGGACGAAGACATCAGTGTGGGTACATTTACCCTTCACTCCCAGCTGGACTACAACGCCATGATCAATGCTATGGGTTCCTACGGCGCTACCCGTGAGGTGGTGGATGTTATGTTCCCGGATGGCGCCAGCTGCGCGCTGATCTTCAAACTGCTGGAAGAAAACAATGTTTGTTCTGTGGCAGATCTTGAGGAATATGCCGCCAACGGCGAACTGAAGGAATACTGGTTCCTGGAAGGTGTGGAACGGGGCCACAAGTATTGCCTGGAGGGCTATATGTCCCCGGATACCTACCAGTTCTACACCAACGATTCCCCCCGCCGTGTCATTGAGAAGTTCCTCAATGAGTTCAACAGCCGCTTCACCGACATTATGAAGGAAGAGTTTGTGGCAATGCAGGAGCGCTATGCCAATGAGCTCAGACGCGGCGGTTTTGGCGAGGAGTATATCGCAAACAATCCCTTGACGCTCCATCAGCTCATCACCCTGGCCTCCATCATTCAGAAGGAGACCTCCTCCAACAGTGAAAGCTACGACATCGCCTCTGTCTTCTATAACCGGCTGACAAACACCGACTTTATGTATTTGAACTCCAATGCCACCGTTCACTACGCCATCGGCGATTATTTCGGTCAGGTCAAGGATCTGACGGAGGAGCAGCTGAACGTGGACAGTCCCTATAACACCCGCAACAACAAGGGTATCCCTCCCGGACCCATCTGTAATTTCGGTGTCCATCCCCTTTACGCCGCCCTGGAGCCCAACGATACCAACTACTACTATTTTGTGTACGATTATAACGCCTATAAGCATCTGTTCGCCTCCACCTACAGCGGCCATATGCAGAATGTGGCAGAAGCGGGTGGCTAATGGCTAAGCTTGAATTGTTAAGCCCCGCAGGCGATATGGAACGGCTGACCATGTCCGTTCTCTATGGTGCTGACGCGGTATATTTGGCCGGCACAGCCTTCGGTATGCGTTCCTTTGCAGGAAACTTTACGCCGGAGGAACTGCCGAAGGCAGTGGCCTTCGCCCATGATCACGAAGTCAAGGTCCACGTGACGGTGAACACAATGCCACGCAACGATGAGATCGCCGCCCTCCCTCCCTATCTGGAGCAATTACAGGATGCGGGAGTGGACGCGCTGATCGTTGCGGATATGGGCGCCTTTACTCTGGCGGGTAAGTATGCCCCCAAGTGCCAGCGGCACATCTCCACCCAGCAGTCCATCGCCAACTACGAATGCGCCCAGGCGTGGTACGATCTTGGCGCAAAGCGAGTGGTTCTGGCCCGGGAGCTGAGTCTGGACGAAATCCGCACCATCCGGGAAAAGACCTCCAAAGATCTGGAAATCGAGACCTTCGGTCACGGCGCAATGTGTGTCAGCTACTCCGGACGGTGTCTGCTCAGCAACTATATGACCGGACGGGACTCCAACCGAGGCGCCTGTGCGCAGCCCTGCCGCTATCAGTATGCGCTCATGGAAGAAAAGCGGCCCGGAGAATACTTCCCCGTTTTCGAGGACGAAAAGGGCACTTACATTATGAACTCCCGGGATATGTGCACCATTGACCACCTCAAGGACCTGATGGACGCTGGGATCGATTGTATCAAAATTGAAGGCCGTGCAAAATCCGCCTACTACGCCGCCATTGTCACCGGAGCTTATCGCCACGCCATCGACGATGTTGCCGCCGGCCGGGATATCGATCCGGTATGGCGGGATGAGGTGGAACACGTGAGCCACCGGTACTACTCCACCGGTTTCTACTACGGCTACCCCGGCCAGTACACAGACCACTCCCGCTACATCCGTCAGTGGCAGGTCTGCGCCATTGTGGAAAGCTGCGATAAAAATGGGCTGGCTCTGTGCAGCCTGCGGAACAAGTTCGCTGCCGGCGACTCGCTGGAGGCCGTAGGCCCGGATATGCGCCCCTTTGCGTTCAACGCCCCAACAATGGAGACGCTGGACAAAGAGCCCTTGGAAGAGCCCAGAACGCCGCAGATGCAGTTCTATCTGCAGCTGCCTCAGGCCGTACCGGCAATGAGCATTATCCGCCGGAATGTGGACCTCTCTGCAAAATAATATAAATGCAACCCCCCGGTTTACGCCAATGGCATAAACCGGGGGGTTCGTATTGGGTCAGTTCCTCAATCTTTTCTTTTGCCGTTCCACCTCAATGACTGCCGCATCTTCGTCCTTGTATCCCCATTCATTTTTAATGCAGGTGATCATTCTGTCATAAGTATCTATCGCCTTTGCCTTTTCTCCCATAATCTCATAAATGATGGCTATCCCCTGGAGGGCATCCGTAAATCTGGGCATTTGATCCTCCTCCGCTGCCCAAGATGCCTCGTAGAACTGTATTGCCTTTTCATAGTCACATTTTCTTGCATAGTATTGCGCACATTCAAACAAAAATCCGGGCGTATCCGAGAACTTTGACTGCGCCTCCGCTATGATCTCGTCGGCTTTTTGAATGTCATATTCCGCCATCGCTATGTAAGCCTCATAAATGGGCACAAGAAACGGCTTGTGGGTAGGTAGGGTCTTGTATTCAGCCAAGTACTTTCTTGCTTCAACTGTGCGGTGGTCTGCAATTAGATTATCCATTACCTCATAATACGGCATAGGCGTCTTCGGCGCAGTTCTATCCTGTTCAATGACGGTTTTGTAAAAATCAATAATTCCCGTATGATTGTCAACATTCCAATCCCAGCGATTTGCACCTTCCGCCTTTTGGAGGAGCCACTGACATTCCTTGATCTCAGGTGCCAAAAGGATGGCCTCCCGCGCGAATTTGCTGACCTTTCTCCCGTCCGATTCCATACGATGATGGTAAAGGTGAGCAAGGAGACTCAAGACCTTTCGCCTATTCACGGAATCGTCAAGCTGATTTTTCAGAAAGGTCTCATAATCGCGAAATATATCGTCTGAAAACTCCTCCTCAATATCAAGCCTTCTTTCAATCCGTTGTAATTTCTGCTCCGTGGTAAGATCGAATATCTCATCAATTGTGACTCCAAATTCACTGGACAATCGTGGCAAAAGAGAGATATCCGGCATCGTCACACCCGTTTCCCATTTGGAAACGGATTGCGGACTGATACCCAGTCTGATACCCAATTGTTCTTGTGTCATTCCCGCCTTCAGGCGCAATTGCTTGATCTTATCTCCGATATTCAAAACAGCTCCTCCTCCATACGATTATCGTAAATACTTGTTAGTAATATCATAGCAGCCAAACCATTAAAAAACAATCACGCATTTTTCACATTCTCTCACCTGACAGGAAAAGGCAAATGTTCTTGTATGAACCAGCTTCTCCCTAACAACGTAAAAAAGAAAGCACACCGAGCGGTGTGCTTTCCTTTTTGAGATGTGTTGACAAAAAAGATGCCAACTCTTATATGGGCTCAAAATCCAAACAAATCAAGCCAAGGAGCGCTGTTATACAGCGGATAAAAACCTACAGCGCGATAAGGATACCGTTCCTCTTGACCTTCATAACCGGGAAGATCATGCGCTATCAGGGTAAATGAATCTGAGTTGGTTATAATAATCGTATCGCACATTGTGGTACAATTACCATATGGCGATGGTCCTTCATTTCCATATGGTATGTATGTCAATTCAAGCCTGAACTCGGCATTTGCAATGTTTTTTTCAAGGTCATCCAATGAATATAATCCCTGCGTGTAAGCGCATTGAGAATAATAAACGCAGTTGTTAAAGAAATTGATGATCCCGATAAGTCTGGGATCGTTTCTCTCCAATAATATAGATTCTCCGTCCTTGTAGAGTGTTGCAGAAAGGGGAATGTTGTGTATGTCGGGATAAGACTCATATTTTTCTGATGGGATATTTGAAACAACATCTCTTATCTCTTTGTTGGTCAGGTCTTCGCCCTCTTTGACGTTAAAAAACGTATCCGGAGAGAAGCTGTCGCTTACAAGCGCGGCATTTTCTTCATCGCTCAAGGGCTCAACGTTTGTATCATTGCAACCTGTAAAT
Source organism: Faecousia sp. (assembly GCA_045586485.1). Classification (GTDB taxonomy): domain Bacteria; phylum Bacillota; class Clostridia; order Oscillospirales; family Oscillospiraceae; genus Faecousia. Next base: position 51,726 of record JAZNAK010000065.1, read on the forward strand.
GTTGCCAATATGAATAGCGAAATGAATAGTGCAAAAATTCTCTTAAACATATCTCCACCGCCTTTCTGATTTTATAATAGCACATTTTTCGGTGTTTTTCAAGACCAGACGGGGAAAAGCGAGGAAAACTTTGAGTGATGTATCGGCTACGCCGAAGTGATGTTATGGCTTCGCCATAGTGATGTATTGCGCCGAGGCGCAAAGTGATGTGATGTGTTCCGCATCCTCACGCGCGAAGCGCACATCACTTGCGAAGCAAACATCACGCACGAAGTGCGCATCACGTTCCGCTGGGGCGGAACACATCGTTCCAAAACAAAAAGCACTTCTTACGAAGTGCTTTTTGTTTTGGAGGTACCGGCCAGATTTGAACTGGCGGATCAGAGTTTTGCAGACTCGTGCCTTACCACTTGGCTACGGTACCATATGAAATTAGGAACGCCGAGCGTTCCTAATCTGTTTCTGGAGCGGGTGACGAGGCTCGAACTCGCTACCTCCACCTTGGCAAGGTGGCGCTCTACCGGATGAGCTACACCCGCATCTTGGTGCCTCCGGTCGGAATTGAACCAACGACACGCGGATTTTCAGTCCGCTGCTCTACCTACTGAGCTACAGAGGCATATTGAGCAGAGCATACGCTCTGCTCTGATGCTTTATATGGCGACCCGGAACGGACTCGAACCGTCGACCTCCAGCGTGACAGGCTGGCGTGCTAACCGACTGCACCACGAGGCCATGTGGTGGTGGGAACAACAGGGCTCGAACCTGTGACCTCCTGCTTGTAAGGCAGATGCTCTCCCAGCTGAGCTATGCTCCCGTTTGTCTTTGTGGCGTTTCCCTCAGCGACGTGGTTGATTATACATCATACATTCCGTTTTGTCAAGAACTTTTTTCAAGTTTTTTCAACTTTTTTTGAGTTCCTGTTTCTTCAGAGGCATGTGCTCTCAACTCCACCGATTATAGCAGACTTTTTCGATTTGTCAAGCGTTTTTTAACAGGTTCTGAATCTCTTCCGGTGTGAATTCATAAACCGTGTCACAGAACT
>JAZNAK010000066.1:0-21123 GCA_045586485.1 Faecousia sp.
GCCGAAAATGGGTTGAGGGTACCATAGTCCACGGAGATATAGTACCTGCCCTTTTGAGGCGGCGATTGAACGGTGTGCTTTTCCGGAGAAAAGTCATAGACCAATCCGTCCGCAACGCACCACTGCCCCAGCACATACCGCTTGTAAAAAACGCCGGAATACAGGCTTTCATAACGATTGCGGATTTCCTTTGAAAGTCCCGGATTATCTTCCATTGTAAAATGCAGATGCAGCATCCTTTTAGACTGCTTTTTCAAGATCCATTCCTTGTAAAACCAATGCTCCGGACCTGCCGGATTACAGTTAAACCACAGCTTGGAGCCTTCTACGGAACACCGGGCGCAGGTTTGCTCCACAAAAGAGCGGGGCATCAGCGCCGCCTCATCCAGCAGCACCCCCGCCAGGGTGACGCCCTGGATCAGCTTGTAAGCGCTCTCATCCTGCCCACCGAAGAGATAGTAGGTATTTTTCTTTCCGTCCAGACCTGTCACCGTGAGCTTGTTCTCGCTGTGGTTCTCCCGCACCTCCAGCAGCTCCCCCAGCCACGCCGGAAGATGCTCCACAATGTTCCGGCGCAGAGCGCCGATGGTCCTGCCGCATAAGCCGAAACAGCACCCGTCAAAGGCGGCCATACTCCATAGAAAAAAACCTGTCACCATACTTAAGGTCTTTCCCGACCGGATCGCCCCGTCACAGATCAGACCCTCGTAGCCACTCAGACCCGGCCTGTTCCACCATGTCATGGCCAGCATCTGCCGCTTACTGAAGCTCTGAAAGGTCACGGGTGTCCACCTCCTGTTGTGTTGCCTGAATAATTGCCTCCAGTAGATTGTTTTCCTTGATGTCCTCTCTGTTTTCCTTCCCCTCAAACAGGCCCAAATGCTTTCCCAGCAGTTCCAGTGCTTTCATTTTGTCATAGAACTTCACCTTCACGCCGGTGCTGGTCTTTTCAATGGATGCTACCGCCGCCCTGTCAAGGGGCTTCAGATCCTCCCGCAGATAGACCTGCCCGTTTTCGATCACCATGCAGTCCGGCGCTCTTGCAAAGGCGATAGCCGCCAGTTCCCCCAGTACCCGTTGGGGGGAGATCTTTTTGCTTGCCATGACCTCCCCAGCATCTCCTCCTTTCAACAAAGAAGCGGAGCAAAGGATGTTTTGGCATCCGTTGCTCCGCTCTCATTCATTTGTCTACCATCGGCAATAGCATAATATCACAGAAAACCGAAAAAGTCTTCCCGTTTTTTTCCCAACTTATAAAACCTTTTGACTTCCCCAAAAGAGAACCCCCGCCCAAACGGGCGGGGATGCTACCCTAATTTTGAAATATTGCGACCCCCGGGGCGTTTTTCTTGTAAGGGAGAAACTTTTACATTTAGAGGGGGCAAAACGACATCATTAATTTATCGCCCCGATTAGTGTGCATAGCTATTACTACAGCTTACTGCAGTAATAGCACCTTTCAGCCAACTAACTTCTTGTATTCCTCGGCAAAATTAGAAGTATTTACAGTAAACAAATAAGTGTTTGTAGGGGAATCTGACTGTACAATATAAAAGCTGACTTTTTCACCGCTTTTCAAGGCGTTGAGCACGGTTGTTTCATATTTACTATCCACAAATATCCGATCGGAACCGCAATAAATAGTTCCGGTAATATTATGCTTTTTCCCGTCTGCTGTTTTCATTGTAATGTCATATTCATCCACATATCTGCTGGAATAGTTCTTTACAGTGTGATATCCATATTCATACAGGAAAAAGGTGATATCTTCCTCGTCGACTAAAACCTTTACATATAGCAACGAATCAGTGGTAGCACTGTTGCTGAATGTCCCTGCAATATAAGTCTCATTAACTACAAATCCATCCGTAGTAGGTTGATTGAACTCATCAACATAGTAGCCAGTAGTGAAGATACCAAATGAGGTATTACACCGGGTACATGTTCCGGTTGTTGTAGTGTGGCCCAGTGCGGGAATCTTTTTCGCAGCAACGAGAACTTCACCGCAAACCAAACATTTTTTGCCTTCCGTAGAGCCCGCCGTTGTGCAGCTCGCCTCAACAGCTGGAATTGCCTCCTCAATATGGCCAGTTGCGGCTATCTCTTCCTGTTCCACAATCACAACATCGCATAGTGCGCAGTGCTTACCCTCGCTCAGACCGGTTTTGGTGCAGGTAGCAGGTACAGCTGCATCAATAACTTCTTCGTGTTTGCAGCCGCAAGCTGCTAAGGATAATGCGATGGCAATTAGCAACATTACGGTCAAAACATTACTTGTTTTTATCATAAACATACATTTTTCCCTTTTCATCGTCAAGCCTCCACCATACATCAAAATGTCACAACTCGTAGGACAAGTCTCTAAGCAGACTTGCAAGTTCCTTTTTCAGAGTTTCCTTTTCTGCAGAGTAAGACTTAAACGATCCGCTAACATTGACCACAAATTCGTAGTAATCGCTATACGCCGACATAACATCTTTTACCAGCGAGCCCGTCCCCTCAGTATCCTTTACTGCTTTGAACAACTCTGCAATTTCCGTGTCAAGGGTCTCTATTCTGGCCAAATCGTCCGCATGATCGGCTTGCGCAGAGTATATCGCCACATTGATATCTTCATCGAATTCATCCTCATAGATTGCATCATACCAGTTAGAATAAATAGCATCAGCTACGATATCCAACAGTTCCTGGCTCTCCTTTATCTTGTTATAAAAATCTGACAGCTGTTGTTTTGAAGATGACCCTCCACATCCGGCTAAAGAGAGCAAAATTGCCAATCCTAATACACACGCTATTAACTTTTTCATAATCTTCCTCCTGTAATTTTGTATATACTCATCATTTTGAGCATATCGCAATTATACTCATTTTGTTGAGTATTGTCAAGAGTTTAAGTATGGTAGTATATTATTGGTGATTTTGATGATAAGCTATAAACCTTTTTACAAAACCTTATTCCAAAAGGGTATCACGGAGTATAATTTGATTTTCAAACAAGGTTTTTCTGCTAACACCCTTCATCGCATCAAAAAAGGAGAGGCAATCAGCACAAAAACTTTGGACGCGCTTTGCTATGCGTTAGATTGTAAGGTTGAAGATATAATACAATTTATAAAGGAATAACCACCTGGCTTTAAAATACTGCCAGGTGGTTTTTGTATAAAGCGGACTCACTTTTGAAGTGGAAAAGCCACGGCGGTGGCAAGTGTCCCCCCGTACACTTGCCAAGAGCCGCCTTTCGAGTCCATTCGTCTAAATACCATACCATAAAAGAAACCCCATCCTTGCGGATGGGGTTTCTTTTATGGTGGAGACTAATGGACTCGAACCATCGACCTCCTGCGTGTGAAGCAGGCGCTCTAACCAGCTGAGCTAAGCCTCCGTGTGGAACGGATTTGATTATAACACAGTTTGGAAAAAAGTCAATACCTTCCCTTGGCAAAACCGCAAAAATCTGCTATTCTAAGATAAAAGGAGGGCTTTTTATGACCTATGCAAATATGGTGCCCGGCACATTCCTCTCCCGCCCCAACCGCTTCATCGCGCATATCCTTATTGCAGGCAAAGAGGAGATCTGCCATGTCAAAAACACCGGCCGTTGCCGGGAGCTGCTGCCCGCCGGCGCAAAGGTATGGTGCGCCGAGAGTCCCTCCCCCACCCGGAAGACCCGTTTCGACCTGATTGCCGTGGAAAAGGGCGCCCGTCTGATCAATATGGACTCCCAAGCCCCCAACGCCGCCGTAAAAGAGTGGCTTTTGTCCGGCGGACTTGGCAAAATTGAAAATCTCCGCCCGGAGAGCCGCCACGGCGACTCCCGCTTTGATTTCTCCTTTATTAAAGACGGCCGCCTCTGTTTCCTGGAGGTCAAAGGCGTCACCTTGGAACACGGCGGTGTTTGCGCCTTCCCCGATGCGCCTACGACCCGGGGTGCCAAGCACCTGCGGGAGCTGACCGCCCTTGCCCAGGATAGCCGCGGTGCCTATGTGCTCTTTGTGATCCAGATGTCCAATGTGTCCTGTCTTCACCCCAATGACGCCACCGACCCCGCTTTTGGCCACGCACTCCGGGAGGCCGCTGCCAAGGGCGTGCAGCTGCTTGCTATGGACTGCGCCGTGACCCCCGACTCCATGACCCTCCGCAAACCCGTAGAGATCCGCCTATAAAAACAGCCGGCAACTTTCGTTGCCGGCTATTGTATTAACAATCCAGGTAAGCGCCCAGCAGCTTCAGAGTGTTGTACACTCCGTCAATGTGGCTGCGCTCATAGCCGTGGCTGGCGTAAACGCCTGCGCCGATGAGACCGTGGCGGATGTCATAGCCGCCCCGGAGGGTAGCCTCCACATCGGAGCCGTAGTAGGGATAAATATCCACCGCATAGTCAGCCTCCGCCTTCTTGGCAGCTGCGATCAGATCGCCCACCACGCTGTAGCTGTAAGGTCCGCCGGAGTCCTTGGCGCAGATGGACACCTGCCGTTCGGTGCATTGCAGGCCGTCGCCCACGCAGCCCATATCCACGGAGATGGCCTCTGTCACACCGGCAGGCACAGAGCCGGAGCCGCCGTGACCCACTTCTTCATACACCGTCACATGGACATATACCTTTCTCTTCAGGGTAATGTGATTGTCCGCCAGATACTTGGCAAAGCCCAGTAAAATGCCCACAGAGAGCTTGTCATCCAGGAATCGGCTCTTGAGATACCCGGAAGCCGTCCGGCGGGTGCGGGGCTCGAAACAGACGATGTCACCCACCTGAACGCCCAACTTCTTCACATCTTCAGTCGAATCTGCCTGGGCGTCCAGCACCACTTCCATAGTGTCAAAGCTGCGCTTGGCGGAGGAGTAATCTCCGTTGACATGGACGGAGGCGTTGCACAGCTGCAGCGTACCTTCTACCACTGTGCCCTCCCGGGTGTACACCCGGACAGTTTCCGCCTCTGCGTTGTTGGCGTTCATGCCGCCCAGAGCGCTCACCCGTAGCCGGCCGTTGCCCTTCACCTGGGCAACCATAGCGCCGAGGGTATCCGTGTGGGCCGCCAGCATCAGAGCATTTTCTCCGTCCTCGCCACCCAGATCCACCAATACGCCGCCCTTTGTGGTGATATGGGCGTCAAACCCCAGGGCAGAAAAGGCTGCCTTCACCCAAGCTGCCGCTTTTTCCGTATAGCCTGTGGGAGAGTCGATCGCCAGCAGCGCCTCTGTCTGCTCCCACGCGAAGTCTGCATACCGTCTGTCCATTGCATTTTCCTCCATTCGGCAGGTTTGTATGCTCATCATACCACACCCGTCGCCTGATTACAAGAAAAACACCTCCATTTGTCAGAAACAAAGGGAGGTGTTTGCTTATTTATGTGTTGCCACGCTCTGGCGCACCAACGCCCGTTTCAGCCGCGCCTCCGCCAGACGCAGATCCGTATCGCTGGCGGACTTGTTCCCCAGCACTGCTCTTGCCCGCTGTTCGGAAGCAGCTGCTCTGGGAAGATCGATGGCATTTGCCCACTCAAAGGTCGTCGGCACCAGTGTGACAACGCCGTCCAGCACAGACACCATACCGCCGATGCAGGCGCCGTAGCGCTTTTCACCCTCTGTGACCACCGTGGCAAGGCCCATGGCCAAGGGCGCGACGCAGTTGGTGTGTCCAGCCAAAATACCCATATCTCCGCTTGTTGTGCGGACAATCAATTCTTCCGCGTGGCCGTCAAACTGCACTCCGTCGGGGGTGACGATTCTCAAAGGAAAGGATTTCATCACGCCTGCCCCTTCCACTTTGCCACCACATCGTCAATGCCGCCTGCAAACAGGAAGCAGGACTCGGGGATCTGGTCGTGCTTGCCCTCAATGATCTCCTTGAAGCCCCGCACAGTCTCTCCCAGAGGCACATACTTACCCTCATAACCGGTAAACTGCTCCGCCACGGAGAAAGGCTGGGACAGGAAGCGCTGGACCTTTCTTGCCCGGCTGACTGTCAGCTTGTCTTCCTCGCTCAGCTCGTCCATGCCCATAATGGCGATGATGTCCTGCAGTTCCTTGTACCGCTGCAAGATCCGCTGCACACCCCGAGCCACCTGGTAATGCTCCTGTCCCACCACTTCCGGCATCAGAATACGGGAGGTGGAGTTCAGGGGGTCGACGGCCGGATAAATGCCCAAAGATGCAATGCCTCTGTCCAGCGCCGTGGTGGCGTCCAGATGGGCAAAGGTGGTAGCCGGCGCGGGGTCTGTGTAGTCGTCAGCAGGCACATAGACCGCCTGCACCGAGGTGATAGAGCCGTTCCTTGTGGAGGTGATCCGCTCCTGCAGCGCACCCATTTCCGTAGCCAGGGTAGGCTGATAACCCACCGCAGAGGGCATACGGCCCAGCAGCGCGGACACTTCCGAGCCTGCCTGGGTAAAGCGGAAAATATTGTCAATAAACAGCAGCACATCCTGGTGCTTTACATCCCGGAAATACTCTGCCATGGTCAGGCCGCTGAGACCCACACGCATACGGGCTCCGGGAGGTTCGTTCATCTGTCCGAAAACCATCGCGGTCTTCTTGATGACCCCGGACTGGGTCATTTCCAGATACAGGTCGTTGCCCTCACGGGTGCGTTCGCCCACGCCGGTGAATACCGAGTAGCCGTTATGCTCCGTGGCAATATTGTAGATCAGCTCCTGGATCAGCACGGTCTTACCCACGCCTGCGCCGCCAAAAAGACCGATCTTACCGCCCTTGGTGTAGGGGCAGATCAGGTCGATGACCTTAATACCCGTCTCCAGAATCTCCGCAGAGGTCTCCTGCTCTTCGTAGGACGGAGCGCTGCGATGAATGGGCCACCGCTCAGCAGCCTCCACAGGAGCGCCGCCGTCAATGGGATCGCCCAGCAGGTTAAAGATCCGGCCGAGACATCCCTCGCCTACCGGCACTGTGATGGCCTTTCCGGTATCTTCCGCCTCTGCCCCACGGGCAAGGCCGTCGGTAGAACTCATAGCGATGCAGCGCACCACATTGTCGCCCACATGCTGGGCCACCTCTGCAATAATGGTCTGCTCTCCGTTCTTCACCGCAATTGCCTGCAGCAGCTCCGGCAAATGGTCCTCCGGAAAGCGAATATCCAGAACAGGGCCCATGATCTGCACCACTGTTCCCAAATGCTTGGCCATTAAAACTCAACTCCTTACTCTTGCGTTGCCTAAGAACCTGCAACGATCTCTGTGATCTCCTGGGTGATGGCCGCCTGCCGCGCCCGGTTGAACTGCAGACTCAGTCCGTCGATCATTTCCTGGGCGTTTTTGGTAGCCGCATCCATGGCGGCTCGGCGCGCCGCCTGCTCGGAGGCGCGGCTTTGACACAGAGCGCCGTACAGCACGCCGCCCAAATATTCCGGCACGATGGCCTCGAATACCGCCTCGCTGTCCGGCTCATAAACGATCTGCTTCTGCTTCCGGAGATTTTGCGCCCCGTCCTTTTGCAGGGGCAGCAATTGCAAACAATCCGGCTCCTGGGAGATCACCGACCGGAACTGGGTGTACACCACATAGACCCGGTCAAACTCGCCCTTCAAAAAGCCCTTGCACAGTTGCTTCGCCACAGAAAAGCAGTCAGCAATAGAAACGCCTTCCGCCTGGTTATAAAGCTCCGTCATCGTGGCAATGCCGTGTGTCTTGCAGTAATCTGCGACTTTTTTACCCATGGGAAGCACCTGAACATCCAGTCCTTCCGCATGCGCAATCAACATTTTCAGCACATTGCTGTTGTAGCCGCCTGCCAGTCCCCGATCGCCGGAGATTACTATGAAAGCGGCCCTGCTTCCCTTTTTTCGGGCAAGATAAGGAGAGTCGAGCTCTCCGCCGCCATCCACGATATTCCACATGGTCTCGTAGAGGGTCTCAAAATAGGACCGGCAGTTCTTTGCCTGGTTTTGCGCCTTTCCCAGCTTGGCGCTTGCCACCATTTCCATGGCTCTGGTGATCTGCCGGGTGGATTCCATGCTGCGGATCCTCGTCTTGATCTCCTTGGTAGATACACCTGCCATTACTGTTCACCGCCCATATCCGCCAGCAGCTGCTGCAGCGCTTCCTTGAGCCGTTCCTCAGTTGCATTTTCCAGCTTTCCGGTGACGCGGATGTCCGTCAAAACATCCTCATACCGGGTTTCCAGGAACGCCTCCAGCCGCCGCTGAAACTCCTCAATATCCTCTGTGGCGATGCCGCCCAAATAGCCGTTGACCACGGCGTAGAGAATACAAACCTGATGAGCCACCTCCACGGGTGTATTGTTCTTCTGCTTCAGCACCGCCACAATCCGCTCACCCAAAGCCAGCCGGGCCTTGGTGTCCGCGTCCAGATCCGAACCAAACTGGGCAAAGCTCTGCAGCTCCCGGTACTGGGAGTACAGCAGCTTCAGGCTGCCGGCAACCTTTTTCATAGCCTTGATCTGGGCAGCGCCACCCACCCGGGACACAGAAATGCCGGGGTTCACCGCAGGCATAATGCCGGCATTGAACAGTTCACTTTCCAAAAAGATCTGTCCGTCAGTTATGGAGATCACATTGGTGGGAATGTACGCAGATACATCGCCCGCCTGGGTCTCGATAATAGGCAGCGCGGTCAGACTGCCGCCTCCCTTTTTCCTGGACAGATGGGCCGCCCGCTCCAAAAGTCTGGAGTGGAGATAGAACACATCGCCGGGGTACGCCTCCCGTCCGGGAGGACGGCGGATCAGCAGAGAGATGGCCCGATAGGCAACCGCATGCTTGCTCAGGTCATCGTAGATCACCAGGACATCCTTGCCCTGATACATGAAATGCTCACCCATGGTGCAGCCGGTGTAGGGGGCAATGTACTGCATCGGCGCAAGCTCCGAAGCGGTGGCGGACACCACCGTGGTATAGTCCATCGCGCCGCCCAACTCCAGGGCATTTACGATCTGGGCAACGGTGGATTGCTTCTGGCCGATGGCCACATAAATGCAGATCACATTCTTGCCCTTTTGATTCAAGATCGTATCGGTGGCGATGGTGGTCTTACCGGTCTGCCGGTCGCCGATGATCAGTTCCCGCTGGCCGCGGCCGATGGGGATCATAGAGTCGAGGGCCTTAATGCCGGTCTGCAGCGGCACGCTCACCGGCTCCCGGTCAATGACGCCCGGCGCGGGCATCTCGATGGGGCGGTAGGTTTCCGCTGTGACAGGCCCCTTGCCGTCAATAGGCTCACCCAGGGCGTTGACCACCCGGCCGATGAGACCTGCGCCCACAGGCACAGACACCACCTTGCCGGTGCGTTTGACAGTATCGCCTTCCTTGATGCCGGTATCGTTGCCCAGCACCACGATGGAGACAGTTTCCTCCTCCAGATTCTGCGCCATACCGTATACGCCGCCGGGGAACTCCACCAGCTCGCCGGCCATGCACTGATCCAGGCCCGTCACCTTGGCAATGCCGTCACCGGCCAGGATCACTGTGCCGACTTCGCTGGTCTGCAATCTATTCTCGTAATTCTTGATCTGATTGCGGATAATTTTCGTAATTTCTTCCGGTCTTAATTCCATAGTTTTCCTACTTTCCGATTAAAGAACGGTATTTTTCAGGCTCTTTTCCATCTTTTCCAGGCGGCCCTGTACCGTGCCGTCCACCTGGGTGCCTGCATAGTGCAGCCGCATGCCGCCCAGCACCGCCGGATCTACACGGCAAATGAGACAGATCTCCTTGCCGGTGATAACCGCCAACTTGTCCATGAGCCGTTTTTTCTGGATTTCTGTCAGGGCAACAGCCGACACTGCCCGCACTTCCAGTATGCCCTTGTGGTCGTTGTACTGCTCCCGATAGGCCTTAACGCAATCGGAAAAATGGCGAATATACCCTTTTTCCGTGAGGATCTTCAAAAAGTTCAGCACATACAGATGCACCTTGTCCCGAAAGCTCTCTTCAATGATCTGCAGGCGTTCCTCCTTGGGAATGTTGGAAGATGCCAGCAGTTTTGTAAACTCCGGTTCTTGACAGAAGGAAGTCTCCAAACCCTGCAGCTGCCGCAGGATCGTGTCCTCCAGGCGCTCCTCTTTGGCCAAGGCATACAATCCCTGCCCGTAGGCTCTTCCCGTCTGGTTCATACCTGCTCACCCAATTCTTCCAGGAAGCTGTCTACCAGCTGTTCCTGCTGAGCGGTATCCAGGGCAGAGCCAACCACCTTGCCGGCGATCTCCATTGCCAGGGCAGAGATCTCATCCTTGGCCTCATTGATGGCCTTTTTCTTCTCCCGGGCAATATCTGCAGAAGCCTTTTCCCGAATGGCATCGGCCTCCTGATTGGCCCGGCGGAGGATCTCTTCCTCCCGGCTCTTACCCCGGGCCATAGCTTCCTTCACCAGGGCATCTCCGGTCTCCCGGGCGGCAGCGAGCTGCTCTTTGTACTGGTTTTCCAGCGCAAGGGCATTGTCCTTCGCCTCTCCCGCCTCTGCGTACATATCGTCAATCTCCTGCTGGCGGCTATCGATCATGTTCTTTACCGGCTGGAATAGAAACCGTTTCGCCACAAAGAACAGCACCAGAAAGTTCAGCAGCACAAACAGTGCCGTCCAGAAATTGACGCCGATAAAACTCTCAAACACGTCTTCCGCTCCTTTCCGTGGAATCAAAGACGGACGCTTACACGTTGGTTGCGAACAGGATCAGAAACGCGATCAGCAGAGAATAAATACCGGTGGTCTCCGTGATGGCGCAGCCCAGGATCATATTGGTACGCAGGGTATCTGCAGTCTCCGGCTGGCGGGCCATACCTTCCAGGGCGCGACCTACGGCATTGCCCTCGCCCAGAGCAGGACCGATAGCGCCGATACCCATACACAGACCTGCGCCAATGGCGCACATAGCCTTCAGAAAATATGCATTGAACTCCATAATATAATTCCTCCTAAATAATGGTTTACATAATTATTTCCCCTGCTCTGCAGGAGGGGGACATGCGCCGGCAACATAGACCATACTCAGCAAGGTAAACACCAGTGCTTGCACGAAGCCGGAAAACACATCAAAGTACACGCTCAACACCGCGGGAACGCCCAGCGCCAGTATAGGCACGCCGGCAAGCACACCGGTAGCCTGAAGCAAGCCGAACAAGCCCAACGCAAAGGAGAGGACCGCCAAGACCTTGACAAACCATTTTTTCTTTCTGCCAAGGATCCAAATGGCTGCGCCGGCGGCCATCAGCACCACTCCCGCCAACCATCCTGCGGAAGCGATAGCCCGCAGCACCGCAGCTGACAGAAGAGAAAGGGCCGTGTAAATGATGGAGGTGATCACACCACCGCCGGCCACGTTGCCGAAATGACGGACGGCCATGGAAATAGGCTGGGCAATTTCAGACACAATGTTCATAGGTGTCATTACCACGATAGGCTCTGTAAAACCCTTTAGCCAACCCACAAATCCGTTATTTTTGATATTATTGTACCAGATCAGCGCCGTCACCATCAGCGCCCAGGTCAGTGTGCAGCTCAAGTCCGCCGTCACCGACCGTAAAAAGCCGGTCATGCCGATGAGACTTCCACAGATACTGCTGAGAAACAGCGTCCCCATAAACGGCGCCCAGTGGGAGTTGTGCTCTCCCATAGCGCTGATCGTGAGATTATAGATCATACTCACGCCCTTTTCTACCAGCACCTGGGTCCCCGTTGGCCGTTTTTGCAGGTTGTGTCCCAACAGAATACAGGCGACTACCAGCAGCGCTGTCACGATGAAGGAGGACACGGTAGTCTGGGTGATGGGGATTCCCCCGAAAATGGGAATGTGGAAATAGATAAACGCGCCATCAACATTGACATTCATACCGCTTTATCACCCTGCTTTCTTTTAAAAAACTCCTGCAGTGTCAGAGTCGGCCGCATAAATACCAGCGGAACTACCAGGGCAATCACATTGACAAGTCCGCTTTTGGCAAAGGCGAAGAAGATCAACGCCATCACTGCCATACGGGCAATATAAGACACTCTGATAGCAGCTTGTCCGCCCTTGACATCCTGATTTTGGGCTTTCTCCGCAGCCATATGCACGCCGACAGCCATGGCAAAGAAATTGCCGGTCGCCACCACGGCGCCCACAATACCGCCCAGCAGAACTGTATTGTCAAACTTGCCCAGCAGGGCAAAAATCCCCAGCATAGTCGCCACGCCGATCAACTCTCCCAAGGCGACAACCAGTGTCTGCCGGAGCACATCATTTTTCATAAAGGCGACCTCCTGCGTCAATCGTGTTCCCGGAAGCTGACCGGGGGATTCTTTTTTTCTTTTCCGTTTCCCATTCTGTCCAGCGCTTTCATGTTCCGGACAAAGCCGTCCACTGCGCAAAACAATCCCAAAGCAATACCTGCGAACAGCACCCAAATGCCCAGACCGAACCGGTTTTTCAGCCACACCGCCAGCAACACAAAGCCGGCCAGAGGCACTGCCGTGCTCAGGCCCAACTGGGTCAGCCAGATCAGCAGATGCAAATTCTTCATGGGCAAACTCCTCACTGTTGTCATTACCCTATATTATACCAAAAATCCCATAATATGCAAGACTTATCCCCCGTCAGCCGAGGATATTCAAAAAGATTTTACAATCCCCCCTTTCCAATTACTCCAAAATATAGTAAACTGATAACAGAAGAAAAAACAAACGGGAGTTGCCATCTTGAAGGAACAGGAATTAGAGATTTTACAGGGCATTATCAGCGCCGTTGTCTTTCAGAATTACGACAACGGCTATGCCGTGCTGCGCCTGCATGCAGAAAGCGGGCAGACCGTCACCGTTGTGGGCACGATCCCCATGCCCGCGGTGGGTGAGCGGCTAATGGTGACGGGCAAGTGGAGCAGCCACAGCAACTATGGCCGCCAGTTTGAGGCGGAGTTTTTGGAGCGGCTGATGCCTCAAAGCGCCGTGGAGATCATCACCTACCTCTCCGGCCGGGCTATCAAAGGCATCGGGCCTGTCCTTGCCAACCGGATCGTAAACCGCTTTGGCGACCAAACTCTTCTGATCATGGAGCGGGAACCGGAACGGCTGACGGAAATCAGCGGCATCTCCGACCGGAAGGCACAGGAGATTGGCGAGGAGTTCCGCCTGCAGGTGGGTATGCGCCACCTTATGGAGTTCTTTGCCCTCCACCACCTGCCTCCCGCCCTGGCCGTAAAGATCTATAAGCTCTATGGTGAGACCGCCATGGATCTACTGTATGACGACCCTTATCTGCTGATGGACGAGGGCCTGGAAGCCCCCTTTGGAGCGGTGGACCGCTTTGCCATCGAGCTGGGCATCGCCGGAGACGACCCCCGCCGGGTGGACGCCGGCATCCTTTTCGAGCTGTATTATAATCTGACCGCCGGCCACAGTTTTCTGCCGGAGGACAAGCTGATCGACGCCACCGCCCAGCTGCTGAGCCTGTCCGTCCCCGTTGTGGTGGATGGCGTTCAGCGTCTTATGGCAGCTGAGCGGCTGATGCAGGACCACCTGGCCGGCATTCGGATTGTGTATCTTCCGGAACTCTACCGGGCGGAGAATTATTGCACCCGCCGGCTTTTGCAGCATGCCGCCAGCCAGTTCCCCGCCCCACATGCTTTGTCGAAAAAACTCCGTCAGGCCGCCGAAAGCAGCCATCTGGAGTACTCCTCCCAGCAGGCGCTTGCCCTGGAACTGGCGGCCACCTCCGGTCTTTTGATCATCACCGGCGGCCCCGGTACAGGTAAGACCACCATTCTCAACGGCATTCTCTCCCTCTATGACCAAATGGGTCTGCGGTGTCTGCTGTGCGCACCCACAGGCCGCGCCGCCAAGCGACTGACGGAGGTGACCGGTTGGGAGGCCTCCACCATTCACCGCCTGCTGGGCGCAGGTATCGACCCCCACACCGGCAAACTCTTCTTTGCCAAGGACGAATCCGACCCTCTGCAGGCGGATGCCATCATTGTGGACGAGATGTCTATGGTGGATGTGCAGCTTTTGGGCAGCCTGCTGCAGGCCGTACCCCAAAGAGCCCGGCTGATTCTTGTGGGTGACCCGGATCAGCTGCCTCCCGTGGGCCCCGGCTTCCCCTTCAGCGACATGCTCCGCAGTAATGTTCTCCCCTCCGTGCGTCTGACAGAGATCTTCCGCCAGGCACAGGAGAGTCTTATCGTTATGAATGCCCACCGGGTCAACCGGGGGGAAATGCCGGAGCTGAAGAATGTAAAAAGCGACTTTTTCTTCCTGCCCGGAAGATCGGAGGAAGATGTAGCCCAGACCATCGCGGGCCTTTGTTCCACGAGACTGCCTAAAAATATGGGCATTCCCGCCGACCAGATTCAGGTCCTCTGCCCCACAAAGAAAGGTCCTGCCGGCACTGTCGCCCTCAATCGTCTTTTGCAGGCCAGCCTGAATCCCCCTGCCCCCGGCAAGAGCGAGCGGACCTTTGGGGAAACCCTCTTCCGGGAGGGTGACCGGGTGATGCAGATCCGCAACAACTATGACTTGCTTTGGAAAAAGCTCGACGGCAGCGCCGTGGGAGCAGGCATGTTCAACGGAGATGTGGGCATCATTCAGCAGATCGATCTGCAGTCGGAGGTGCTGACCGTCCTCTTTGACGACCGGATCGCGGATTATGATTTCACCCAGCTGGGAGAGCTGGAGCTGGCCTATGCTATGACCGTCCACAAGTCTCAGGGCAGCGAGTACCGAGCCGTGATCCTGTCTGCCTGGAACGCGTCGCCCTACCTTCTCAATCGCAGCATCCTCTATACCGCCATCACCCGCGCCCGGGAGCTTCTGATCATCGCCGGCCGGGAGGACACCGTAGCCACAATGGTAGAAAATGTCAAGACCGGCCGCCGCTATACAGGCCTCAAGCTGCGCCTGCAGCAAAAGGAGTAAGGAAATGCTACATCGCCTGCTGACTTTGCTCTTTCCCCCAAGATGTGTCATGTGCCGCTGTTTTCTTGGGAACGACGAGACGGATCTGTGCCGTGATTGCCGGGAGAAAGCGCCGGTTTTCGAAAAATCCAATTTAAAACTTTCTTTTGTTGCAGGATGGACCGCGGTATGGTATTATAAGGATATGGTGCGGAGCAGTCTGCTCCGGTACAAGTTCTCCGGTCGCCGCCATTACGCCTCCGCCTACGGACGGGCATTGGCAGTAAAGCTGCAAAAGGCATACCCGGAGGGTTTTGACATTCTCACCTATGTCCCCATTGCCTCTCTGCGGCGATTCCGGCGGGGCTTTGATCAGGTGGAAGTGCTGTGCGACGCCGTAGGAAACGAACTGGGTGTTCTGCCGGTAAAGTCCCTGAAAAAGATCCGCAACATCCCTCCCCAGTCGGGTATGGGGGATGTCTACCGCCGCCGGGCCAATGTTCTGGGCGCTTATAAAGTCCTCTGCCCTGATAAGATCCGGGGCAAGCGCATACTGCTGCTGGATGATATCATCACCACCGGCGCTACTGCTTCGGAATGTGCAAAGATGCTCCTGACGGCCGGCGCCAAAGAAGTTTTCTGCGCCGCTATAGCAGTGGCCAATCATACTAACAAATAACTGTAGGTGAACGCTATGCAACTATTCTCCCATGACCTGGGCATCGACCTTGGTACCTCCAATATTCTGATCTACAAGACGGAAGAGGGCATCGTCGCCCGTGAGCCTTCCGTAGTGGCCGCGGACAAAAACACCGGCAAGATTCTGAAGGTGGGCGCTGCCGCACGGAATATGCTTGGCCGTACCCCCGGCAATGTGGTAGCTATGCACCCGCTGAAGGACGGCGTCATCTCTGACCACGAAATGACTGTGCAGATGCTCCAGCACCTGTTCCGGGTTGCTGACCGAGCCTCTCTCTTTGCTCCCAAGCCCAGAGTGATCGTCAGTGTCCCCAGCGGTATCACCGAGGTGGAAGAGCGCTCCGTGATCAACGCCGCTTTGGAAGCCGGCGCCCGCCGCGTGTACCTCATTGAAGAGCCTTTGGCCGCCGCTTTGGGCGCAGGCCTGGACATCAGCGGTCCCCGGGGCCACCTGGTGGTAGACATCGGTGGCGGCACTACCGACATCGCCGTGCTGTCTATGAACGGCGTAGCGGCCGCCTCCTCTCTGAAGTTGGCAGGCAACCATTTCGATGAAGCCATCGCCCGGCACATCCGCCGGAAGTATCAGGTGGTCATCGGTCAGCCCACCGCAGAGGATATCAAGATCCAGATCGGCTCTGTCTATCCCCGCAACGGCGAGAGCACTATGTCCGTCAAGGGCCGCGACGCCAAAGCCGGCATCCCCCGGGAGATCACCCTCACCTCCACGGAGATCTGCGAGGTACTTATGCGTCCTGCTCGGCAGATCGCAGATGAAGTCCTCTCCGTTCTGGAAGATACCTCCGCAGAACTGGTTGGCGACATTGCCGAAACCGGCATCGTCCTCACCGGCGGCTGCAGTCAGATCTGGGGTATGGGTCTGCTCCTCCAGGAGCGCACCGGCATCCCCTGCACCGTTGCCGACGATCCCGCCGCCTGCGTGGCCTACGGCTGCGGCAAGAGCCTTGCCTGGATCACCCGCATGACCGAAGGCCCCATCAACCTCGCCCGCAAGCGCTTAATGCGCGGCTGATACAAAAGTGAAAGGCGTGTTGCACTGAGCAACACGCCTTTTTATTATGTGGTAATGTAGCCGGAATCTTCTCTGTCACACTCCCGGTCGCAATCCCTGTCACAGCCTGCGGGAGCAAACTGACGGGTGGGGAACGGAATCTTGGAGAACAGCTCACAGGGGTCCTCTGCGCAGCCCTGACTGTCGCAGCACTCCTTGGTAGGAATGCTGTACTCCAGCACCGGCACCACCAGCTGGGCATCCCGCTCCAGCCGGATAATGGAGAACTGGCCCAAGGTCACCAGCAGACGGCGCTGCTCACCGGAGAGCACCAGCTCCTCATCGAAGCAGCCGCAGATTCCCTCGGGGATCTGCTGAACCATCGCCTCCCGGGGGCAGCTGCATACATCCACCACCTTGGAGCTGAGGACCATAGGATCCAGCACCTCCACCATTGACACCATTTCGCTAGGTGGAATTTAGGCGACTGCCATTTCTTCAAATTTCTTCAGCACCACGCGGACATTGCCATTCTTATTGACTGAGATGTGGTCAATAATCCGGCGCATATCCATATTGGTAACAGTTTCTAATTCCAAAAATCGAAGGATCTCCTGACGGTAGTGCTGAATGATTTGCTCTGCGTTGCTGATAATCTGCGCTGACTGTGCAATTTGTTCTAAGTCCAAATCCACAGTCTTCAGTTCTTCCGCAATATCCGCAAGCTTGTCTTTCAGCTCTGCCATACTGATCAGATCATTGGCATACATTTCCTGATAGCGGTCCTTTTTGCTCAGCAGTTTCTTTCGCTTGGACTCGATTTCCTGCTTGGCCTGTTCGGGGTTCTGTGCATCCGGAAGCTGTTTATCCAGACTTGCCAAGATGCTTGCCACAAAAACGTCCTTGTCTTCTATCAACGAGGCAAAATATCTGCGAAGCTCCTCTATCAGTTCCGGCTCATCCAGAATTACACGGTTATCGCACTTCTCTGCGGTGTACTGATCGTTGGTGACGCACCGCCAGTATACCCGAGTGTTTACATATGTGTAGGTCTTCCGGGTGAAGGACCTACCACAATGTTCACACTTGATAAGCGTGGAGAACACGTGCTTGGAACTATATCTGGCATCTCTGAAAGGCTCCCCAGAGTCGTACTTAGTTCGCCGGGAATCCATAATCTCCTGCGCTTTTTGGAAGACCTCCGGGGTTACAATGGCCCAGGACGGGCGCTCGTGATAGAAATGATCCTCTTTGGGAATATTTACTTGCTTACCGGTCAAAAAATCTTCGATCTCATATTTGTGATTGACTAAAATGCCGCAGTACAGCGGGTTCACAAGGACCCGCCGAACGCCACGTGCATTCCAGTCGTTTCCGTATTTGGTTTTGTCATTGTCTCGATTTAGGGTCATGCTGATGGTTCGGCAGCCTAAGCCCTGTTCGTTATAAAGGAAGAAAATCTTACGGACGATTCGAGCTTCCTCTGGATTGATTTCCAAGGTGAACTTGTCGATCCGGTCATAGCCGAAGACCCGCTGAGGAACGCGACCTTTTTCCGCATTGATCTTTTTTCCCCATTTGACACGCTTGGAAAGATTGTTACTTTCCTCCTGCGCCATAGCAGAAAACAGGGTCAACACGAATTCGCTGTCTCCCATAGAGTCCATATTGGCAGTGAGAAACAGGGTGTTGATACCCATAGATTTCAGCTTACGGATGCTCTGCAGGGCGTCTACCGTATTTCTGGCAAAGCGGCTGATGTCCTTAACCACCACCATATCGAACAGGCCCAGCTCCGCATCCCGTAAAAGCCGTTTGAATTCCTCACGTTTTTTCAGGGATGTACCGGTGATGCCCTCGTCCGCATATAAGCGGAATAGTTCATGGCCGTTCCGTTTAGCATACTCCACAAAGAATTCCTTCTGGTGGATCAAGCTATCAATCTGCTCGTCCTTGTCCGTCGAGACACGACAATATGCAGCTATTTTCATTTGTTGGTTGCTCCTTTCTGTCAACCAACCCATATCCTGCTCTTATTATAACATAAAAAGCAAGAAAGGGGAACGAAAACATTCCCCTTTCCGGATGTAGGTTGGTCAACTAACAGCTACCCTGCTGTCCCAGTATTGAGAGAGCAGCTTGTCGATCAAAATCTTTTGAAGTTGCCGTTCAAACTCCTTTGGGGTGTTAGGGTTCACAAAGGTAAAGGTTAGTTGCACCTCTTGCTTTGCCATCGCACAGCCCCCTTCCTTAGAACATTCTATTAGGAATGAAGGCCTGTAATGCCTGCAGCATCGTCAAACCAGTATGACTGAAATACCGTTCCGTCGTGCAAAATGAATCTACCGCGGGCATCCTTGGGGATTTGCTCCGCTGCGGCGGTGCTGTCCAGGATAATTTGTGACAGGATGGTGTCAGCGCGGCCGCAGATCCGGCAGTTCACATTGTTCTTGATTTGACCGGAAAGAATGTTGGCATCCGGACGCTGGGTGGCAAGGATCAGGTGGATGCCAAAGGCACGGCCTTGTCTGGCAATCATGGATAGCTTGCTTTCGATCTTGCCAACGATCTCTTTCTGCTCCTTCGTTAGACCGGTTTTGTCCAATACCTCCGCAATCTCGTCACAGGCGAAGATATACCGTGGCAGGTCTTCTCCTGTGACTTCGTTATAGCGGTCAATGTTGGGCTGCCCGGAGGCTGCCAGTAAGGCTTTGCGCCTCTGCAACTCATCCACAAGCTCTGTGAGCAAGGAAAGTGTGGATTCTTCTTCAATGCACATCCGGCATTGCTTGTGCCAGATAGGTGGGAAATCCACACCGCCTTTAAAATCGGCGATGGAAACAACTGCGTCTTTCTTTAATGCCTGCATGAGGAGCAGTTTTAGCAGAACACTCTTACCGCTGCCGGTAGAACCGCCAAGCAGAATGTGCGGGACTTTTACAAGGTCTACGGTGACAGGTCCGGTAAAACTTTCACCCAAAGCCAGTATGAAGGGTTTGTGAGAAAGGTACTTGTCGTTCCAGTCTATTACCTCCGGCAGATCTGTTCTGGCAGGAACAGTGTAGAGAAGAACACGGCTTTTCCCAGACCCATATTTCATTTTGACAATGGTGATGTCCAGGATGGTCTCGATGGCTGCCTGCTTGTCTTCCCAGGTCTTTAGAGGGATGCCTTGAGAGCTGAACTCCCAGACTGAAATACGAGGATTCTGCTTATCCTTGTACTTCCGTTTCAGGGCAGGCACCATATCGGTATGATTCATAAGACCAATACTCCGAAGCTGATCTTGAGCAGCCTTTTTTCCAAGGGGAAACAGAATGAGTATGGTGAGGAACGCTCCACCAACCAGCAGGTATGCCGCAAGGATGTGCTGCATTACAAAGCTGGCTATAGGTGAAAGCAGCGCAGTGGTTTCTGCGGTTAGAGCGATTTCGTCTTGCTTGCCCCATACCAGGATTGCTCCTAATACATAAAGCAAAACGAAAATGAGTTTCACAGGCGCGTCGGAGGTGGAGCTGGGTCTTGGGAGATGCTCCCGGAGACTGGAACGGCGTTGCAGCCGTTCCTTTTCAAAACGTCTCATGAGGAACCTCCCGGATAGTGCCATCCTTCCGAAACTCCGTTACCGTGTGAATGCGTCGCAAGAATGCATTCCAGGTTTCCAACTTATCTCTCTGGATCTTTGGGTATTGCTGCTCCAGGGGGATGTTGGAGGTGATGTACACGGTAAGGTAACAGGCAATCCGATCATGATACCGGGCAGGAAGCATTAGCGGATAGATATCCAAATAGTTGAGCATTGCTGAGATAGGTATCTCAGAATGGAACTCCTCGAACACAAGTACCGATTGTCCCTTATAGGCATCAAACTGGACATTGCCATTAGCGGGATAATTGGTGATGCGGCAGATCTCCTCGGGAGGGTGCTTCTCATAAATGCTCCGGGTCTTGCCGGTACCACTGTCGCCGTAGAGATAGTGGACCTTGATAAACCGGTTTTCGGTTAAATACTTTTCAAACCGGATGTCCTGGCGGAGCTTATCAATGTGCTCCAGGTGGAAAGCAAAGCTGGGATCTACCGCAAGAATCTCTTGATTACTCATTCCATCCTTAACGCATTGCAGAAGCTTTGCGTACTTGGGGCTTTTCTCAGCAGCCTCATCGGGTAATTCACCGAACTCCTTGAAAGTACCTTCCACACCGGTTTCGGATTTGCGGGTTTCCACCCACTTGCCTTCCTTGCGGATATAGTCCCGATTCTCCTGAGCTGTTCCGTTAGCCTTGTCAATATGGGCCGTGGGAAACCGGTTCTTGACAGTGCCGAACCGCATAGGCGAGGATGAGTAGAGGAAAACGTGCGTGTGATATGTCCCGGATTCACCGATCTCATCAGCCATGCAGAAGTAGTCGGGGTTAAACTTCTGTGCGCGGTCGATGATTACATCATGGGTCATACCATGGTCTTGGGGATTATTGATGGTCAACAGCCACTTGCGTGACTGGATTTGGTTTTCGTGCATAGGCAAATCCTCCTTTGTGCTACTGCTACTTCGCTCGCATAGGTAATACTAACCTATGCGA
>JAZNAK010000067.1:0-7495 GCA_045586485.1 Faecousia sp.
ATGAACCGTCTGAAGGACAAGCCCGACGGCAAGTTCATCGAGGTCACCGCCGTCACTCCCACCCCCTTCGGTGAAGGCAAGTCCACCGTTTCTCTGGGTCTGATCGAAGGCCTGGGCTACATTGGCAAGAACGCAGGCGGCGCTCTGCGTCAGCCCTCCGGCGGCCCCACTATGAACGTTAAGGGTACTGCAGCCGGCGGCGGCAACGCTCTGCTGATGCCCATGACCGAGTTCTCCCTGGGTCTGACCGGCGATATCAACGACATTATGAACGCCCACAACCTGGCAATGGTGGCTCTGACTGCCCGTATGCAGCACGAGCGCAACAACAACGACGAGTGGCTGGCAAAGAAGGGCCTGAAGCGTCTGGACATCGACCCCAAGCGTGTGGAAATGGGCGGGACCCTCGACTTCTGCGCCCAGAGCCTGCGTAATACCACCA
Source organism: Faecousia sp. (assembly GCA_045586485.1). Lineage (GTDB taxonomy): Bacteria > Bacillota > Clostridia > Oscillospirales > Oscillospiraceae > Faecousia. The sequence continues at coordinate 443 of JAZNAK010000067.1, forward strand.
CCGGCATCGGCGCCCGCCTGGACGGCTTCATGATGGAAAGCAAGTTCGGCATCGCCGTTGGCTCCGAGCTGATGGCAATCCTGGCCGTTGCCAAGGACCTGAAGGACCTGCGCGAGCGTATCGGCAAGGTCGTGGTTGCATACTCCCGCAACGGTGACCCCGTCACCTGTGAGGACCTGGATGTTGCCGGCGCAATGACCGCCTGGATGCGCAACGCCATCAACCCCACCATGTGCTACTCCGTGGAGCATCAGCCTGTTCTGATCCACGCCGGTCCTTTCGCAAATATCGCCATCGGCCAGTCTTCTGTTATTGCTGACCGCCTGGCTCTGAAGCTGTTTGACTACCATGTCACCGAGTCCGGCTTCGCAGCAGACATCGGCTTCGAGAAGTTCTGGAACGTGAAGACCCGTCTGTCCGGTCTGACCCCCAACGTTTCCGTTCTGGTTGCCACCGTCCGCAGCCTTAAGATGCACGGCGGCGGCCCCAAGGTCACTCCCGGCGCACCCCTGCCCAAGGAGTACAAGGAGGAGAACCTGGAACTGCTGGAGAAGGGTACCTGCAACCTGTTCCACCATGTGAACACCATCAAGAAGTCCGGCATCAACCCCGTGGTCTGCATCAACCGGTTCTACACCGATACCGACGCAGAGATCGCTCTGCTGAAGAAGCTGTGCGCTGAGCGGGGTGTCCGCTGCGCTGAGTCCAACCACTGGCGCTACGGCGGCGAAGGCGCTGCTGAGCTGGCCCGCGTGGTTGTGGAAGCCTGTGAAGATCCCGTAGAGGTCAAGTTCCTGTACGATCTGGAGATGCCTCTGCGCGAGCGCGTTGAGCGGATCGCCAAGGAGGTTTACGGCGCTGACGGCGTCATCTGGCAGCCTCTGGCAGTTGAGAAGGCACAGCGCTTCGAGTCCGATCCCAAGTACGCAGACTACTGCACCATGATGGTTAAGACCCACCTGTCCCTCAGTGACGATCCCACCAAGAAGGGCGTTCCCACCGGTTGGAAGCTGACCATCCGTGACATTCTGGAATACGGCGGCGCCAAGTTCCTGTGCCCCATGGCCGGCACCATCTCCATGATGCCCGGTACTGCGGCTGACCCCGCATACCGCCGCGTGGATGTGGACACCGAGACCGGTAAGGTTTCCGGCCTGTTCTAATCAATCTACGAATCCAAAGCAGAGGCGGCTTGCCGCCTCTGCCTTTTGGACCATATAACAAATATAAAGGAGATAGTTCTCATGGATATGACTTTGGAATCCTGCCGCAAGTTTGTGGAAGTTCTGGCTTCCGATGCTCCCGCTCCCGGCGGCGGCGGTGCTGCTGCTCTGGTGGGCGCCATCGGCACGGCTCTGGGCAACATGGTTGGCTCTCTCACCGTGGGCAAGAAGAAGTACGCCGAGGTGGAAGAGGAGATCATCGCCCTGAAGGCAAAGTGCGATGCTCTGCAGACCGAGCTTCTGAATCAGGTGGAAGCTGACGAGGTAAACTTCCTGCCTCTGGCCAAGGCCTACGGCATCCCCAAGGATGACCCCAACCGGGATGCGATTATGGAGGAGGCTACCATTATCGCCTGCTCCACTCCCATGAAGATCATGGAGCTGTGCTGCGAAGCCATTGGCTACATTAAGGTCTTTGCCGACAAGGGCAGCCGCCTGGCTGTTTCCGACGCCGGCTGCGGCGCTGTGTGCTGCAAGGCAGCTCTCCAGGCCGCCTCTTTGAATGTGTTCATCAACACCAAGAGCCTGAAGAACCGGGAAGTGGCAGAGCAGATGAACGCCAAGGCAAACGGTATGCTGAAGGAGTACGGCGCTCTGGCAGACGAGATCTTCAATGTGGTGAAGGCCGGTTTCGGTCAGTAAAGATCTATAGTTTATAACTATACATTTCACACCGACATATTATTGATTTCCCCGGCTCTATTTGCAATAATAGGCCACAGATATTGTACATAACAAGGAGAATAAAACTATGGCAAAGCTGCTGCTGGGCAAGGAAGTCACCGATGCCCTGAATGCAAACCTTATGACCCGCACCGCCGCTCTTCGTGAAAAGGGCGTCGTTCCCACTTTGGGTATCGTCCGTGTGGGCGAAGACCCCAGCGACCTGTCCTACGAGAAGGGTGCAACCAAGCGCGCTGAGCTGGTTGGCGTGGATGTGAAGAACTTCGTTCTGCCCGCCGATGCCACCAAGGAAGATGTGCTGGCTGTGATCGACCAGGTGAATGCCGACGATTCCATTCACGGCGTGCTGATGTTCCGTCCTCTGCCCAAGCATCTGAAGGCAGACCAGAACGAGATCTGCAACCGCCTGGACCCCAAGAAGGACGTGGACTGCATGACTCATATGTCCAATGCAGGTGTCTTTGAAGGCCTGTCCGATCTGGGCTACGCACCCTGCACACCCGCTGCTTGTATGGAGATCCTGGATTTCTACGGCATCGACTGCAAGGGCAAGAACGCCGTCGTTATCGGCCGCAGCCTGGTGGTTGGCAAGCCCGCCGGCATGATGCTCATGGGCAAGAACGCCACCGTCACCACCTGCCACACCCGTACCGTGAACACCGCTGAGATCTGCAAGAACGCAGACATCATCGTGTCCGCTGCCGGCGTGCTGAACAGCCTGACCGCAGACTTTGTCCGTCCCGGCCAGGTGGTCATCGATGTGTCCATCAACTGGGATGCCAACAAGCCCAATGCCAAGGGCGGCCTGGGCGGTATCGCAGGCGACGCCAAGTTCGACGAGGTCGAGCCCATCGTCGAGGCCATTACCCCCGTTCCCGGCGGTGTTGGCTCTGTCACCACCTCTGTGCTGATGAAGCATGTTGTGGAGGCTGCCGAGAAGGTATAACAGGGAATCCGAAAGGCACGGACGGTGCGCCGTCCGTGCTCTTTTTTAGAAAAGAGGAAGAAGCTATGAAGAAAATCAAGAATCTGCAGGAGAGCAGCTTTCTGAAGCTGTTTTTCGCATTTATCAGCATCAGCTTCCTGGTCGCCGCGGTGTTTATGCCGGACCGGGACGGGATGTTTACCGGCCTGTGGACCATTATGACCCAGACCTGTAGGATCTCCACCAACTACTTCGCCTTGGGCGGCTATGCGGCTACTTATCTGAATATGGCCATTGTAGGCCTGTTCTGCACCGCGCTGTGCTGCCTGCCCGGCGCCAAGCCCAACCAGGTGACCACCCTGGGCGTGCTGCTGACCGTCGGTTTTGCCTCCTGGGGCATGAATCTTGTGAATATGCTCCCCACGGTGCTGGGCGTAGTGGTGTATGCCGCGGTAAAGAAGGAAAAGCTGGGCGCTGTGTCCAACGCTATGCTCTACTCCACCGGCATCGCGCCGCTGATCTCCGACCTGCTGTTCCGCTATCCTCCAGCAGAGTATGTGGGCTACAACTGGCCGGGCCTTGGACTGGCGTTGTTTGTGGGTCTTGTGATTGGCTTCTTCCTGCCTGCAGGTCTTGCCCATGCTCCCGCTGTCCATAAGGGCTATGACCACTATTCCGCCGCTCTTCCCATCGGCATGACTGCCTTCTTCCTGCGGGCGGTGCTGTACAATGTGATGCTGGGCACGACGCCTGCCAAGCAGGAGTTGTCCACGCTGGCTGCCCTGGACACCTGCTCCTGGGTCAACACCAACATCTTCTGCTTTGTGGTCTTCGGCCTTTGCATTGTTTTTGCCCTGCTGATGGGCTGCAAGCCCAGAGACTACTGGAATCTGCTGAAGGACGCCGGCCACGGTGTGTGCTTCACCGCCAAGTATGGCTATGGGCCTTTCCTGATGAATGTGGGTGTCTTCGGACTGATGATCGTGGGCTACTTTAACCTGGCCGGCGCCATTGACGGCAGAGAGGTCTGGACCGGTATGACCTTCGGCATCGTGTTCTGTATGCTGGCTACCTGCAACTCCGGCTCCCATCCCGGAAATGTATGGCCCATCATGGCGGGTTATATGGTCACATCCCTGCTGTTCGGCTGGATCTTCAAGGCCTTCGGCGGTGAGACCTACGGCCTGACCATCGGCAGTCAGAGCATTCTGATCGGTCTGTGCTATGCAAATGGCCTGTCTCCCATCTCCGGCAAGTACGGCGCTGGCTACGGCGTTCTGGCCGGTGGACTGCATTACCTGCTGGTATCGGCTGTGCCGGATATGCACGGCGGCTTCCTGCTGTACAACGGCGGCTTCACCGCAGCGCTGATCTGCCTGATGCTGGTACCCCAGCTGGAAAAGTTCTGTAAAACCAAGGAAGAAAGACGGCTCATCAAAGCCGCAAAATAAAAAGATCCGCCTCGGGCAAACGCCTGAGGCGTTTTTTTGCAGCATGTTCACAAAATTGTCTATTATTTTCCTTTTATCTGTGCTATAATGAGTAAAATTATGCCCAAAGGAGACCGTCATGGGACTTATTTCGAAACTGTTTGGCACCCGGTCAGAACGGGAAATCAAAAAGATCCAGCCTATCGTGGACAAAATATTGTCCATGGAGGAAGACTATAAAGCCCTTTCTCAGGAGCAGCTGCAGGGAAAGACTGCAGAGTTTAAGGCGCGTCTGGCGAAAGGGGAGACCTTGGACGATCTGCTGCCGGAGGCCTTTGCGGCCGTGCGGGAGGCTGCCTGGCGTGTGCTGGGTATGCGGCCGTACCCCGTGCAGCTCATCGGCGGCATCGTGCTCCATCAGGGCCGTATTGCGGAAATGAAGACCGGTGAAGGTAAGACCTTGGTGGCGATCCTGCCCTGCTATCTCAATGCCCTTACCGGCCGCGGCGTCCATGTGGTGACGGTCAACGACTATCTGGCCACCCGCGACTCCCAGTGGATGGGCAAGGTGTATCGGTTTATGGGCCTGAGCGTGGGCCTGGTGGTGCCGGGCATGACACCGGCAGAGCGCCGGACGGCCTACGCCGCGGATATCACCTACTGCACCAACAACGAGCTGGGCTTTGACTACCTGCGGGACAATATGGCCATTTACAAAGCCGAGCTGGTCCAGCGGGGACACGCCTTTGCCATCGTGGACGAGGTGGACTCCATCCTCATCGACGAGGCCCGGACGCCGCTGATCATCTCCGGCAAGGGCGAGGACTCCTCCAAGCTCTATGAGATGGCAGACTACCTGGTGGCCTCCATGCGGAAGCTGGTCTTTGCCAAGACCGACGAAAAAGAGGTGCAGGACGACTACGACTGCGACTACATCGTGGACGAAAAGTCCCGCTCCGTATCCCTGACTGCCTCCGGCATCGCCAAGGCGGAGAAGTACTTCGGCATCGAAAACCTTGCCGACCCGGAAAATGCCACCATCTCCCACCACATTAACCAGGCGATGAAGGCCCGGGGCCTTATGAAAAAGGACACGGACTATGTGATCAAGGACGGCCAGGTCATCATCGTGGACGAGTTCACCGGCCGATTGATGTACGGCCGCCGGTATAACGAAGGCCTGCATCAGGCCATTGAGGCCAAGGAAAAGGTGGAAGTGGCCAGCGAGAGCAAGACTTTGGCTACCATCACCTTCCAGAACTTCTTCCGACTCTATGAAAAGCTCTCCGGTATGACCGGTACGGCCCTGACGGAAGAGGAGGAGTTTGCCGCCATCTATCGGCTGGATGTGGTGGAGATCCCCACCAACCGCCCTGTGGCGCGTATCGATCAGTCCGATGCGGTTTATAAGACGGAACTGGGCAAGTACCGGGCCATCATCCGGCAGATAGCGGCCTGCCACGAAAAGGGTCAGCCGGTGCTGGTGGGTACAGTATCTATTGAAAAGAGCGAACTGCTCAGCAAGCTTTTGAAAAAGACCGGCATCCCTCACAATGTGCTCAACGCCAAGTTCCACGAGCAGGAGGCCCAGATCGTGGCCCAGGCCGGTAAGTTCGGCGCGGTCACCATCGCCACCAATATGGCTGGCCGTGGTACGGATATTATGCTGGGCGGCAACCCGGAGTTTATGGCCATGAGCGACCTGCGAAAGAGTGACTACACGGAAGAGCTCATTCAGCAGGCAAATGCCTATTCTGAGACCAGCGACCCGGAGATCCTTGCCATCCGGGAGCGGTACAAGGAGCTCCTTGCAAAATACAAAGACCAAATGGCCGACGAGGCCCGCCGTGTGAGGGAAGCCGGCGGCTTGTATATCATCGGCACCGAGCGCCACGAATCCCGCCGGATCGATAACCAGCTTCGAGGCCGTTCCGGCCGTCAGGGCGATCCCGGCGAGAGCAAGTTCTATCTGAGCATGCAGGACGATCTGATGCGCCTGTTCTCCTCCGACCGGATCATCGCAATGATGGACACCCTGGGCCTGGACGAGGACACTCCCATCGATGCCAAGATGCTCTCCGGCGCGGTGGAAAATGCCCAGCGCAGTGTGGAAAGCCGGAACTTCCGGGCCAGAAAGAATGTGCTGGAGTACGACAATGTGATGAACACCCAGCGTGAGGTCATCTACGCCCAGCGGCAGAAGGTGCTGGACGGCGACAGCCTCCGGGACAATATGATGTCCATGCTGGAGGGCGTGGTGGAAAGCTCTGTGACCACTGCCGCCAGCCAGTCCGGTCGCATGGATGCGGAGGCGCTGGAGAGCCTGCGCAAGCAGTTTGAGGGAATTTACTGCCCTAAGGGCAGCCTGGTCCTGCCGGAAAAGGCAACTGTGGATTCCGTTTGCGAGGCGATTTTGGATGCCGCCAAGGCGCATTATGCCACCCGTGAAGCCAATTTCACCCCCGAGGTGATGCGTGAGCTGGAGCGTGTGGTCATGCTCCGGGTGGTGGACGAATACTGGATGGACAACATCGACGCCATGGACGATCTGAAGCAGGGCATCGGTCTGCGTGCCTACGGCCAGCATGACCCGGTCATCGCCTACAAAGTCGGAGGCCAAGCGGTCTTAGGAAGACAATAGTAGGCCTCAACTCCTTGGCTCACAGAACGACATGGCTACGATCCGACTTGGTGGACGAGTACTGGATGGACAACATCGACGCCATGGACGATCTGAAGCAGGGCATCGGTCTGCGTGCCTACGGCCAGCATGACCCGGTCATCGCCTACA